>JALORY010000008.1 GCA_025458675.1 Gammaproteobacteria bacterium
TCCAGAACGAACTCATGATTCTCTCTCCTTTTTCAGGGTCGCCTCGTGCCGATCCTCGTCGGCAAAAGGCAGATTCGCCGCTTCGGTGAAGGACTTCTTACGCTTGCCGCTGTAGGCCCAGATCACGATGCCGATGAAGGTCACCATCATCAGCACCGTGCTCAGGGCGCGCCAGTCGTTGATGTCCATCGCCTAGTTGTTCTTGAGCGCCAGGCCGAGGCCCTGCAGGTAGTGGATCACCGCCTGCATCTCGGTCTTGCCCTTCACCGTCGTCTCGGCATTCTTCATGTCGGCGTCGGTGTAGAGCTCGCAGGTCGGGCAGGTCGCGCCGGTGACGATGTTGAGCGCCTTCATCTTCGCCGCCGTGTTCCTGCCGTCCAGCACCGCCTTGTCCAGCCAGGGGTAGGCCGGCATGTTGGACTCCGGCACCACGTCGCGCGGGTTGATCAGGTGCGCACGGTGCCAGTCGTCCGAGTAGCGGCCGCCGACGCGGGCGAGGTCGGGACCGGTGCGCTTCGAGCCCCACTGGAAGGGGTGGTCGTACACCGACTCGCCCGCCACCGAGTAGTGCCCGTAGCGCTCGGTCTCGGCGCGGAAGGGCCGGATCATCTGCGAGTGGCAGTTGTAGCAGCCCTCGCGGATGTACACGTCGCGGCCCTCGATGGCCAGCGCGTCGTAGCGCTGCACGCCCTTCACCGGCGTGGTGGTCTCCTTCAGAAAGAACAGCGGCAGGATCTCGACCAGCATCGCCACGCTGACGACGAGCAGGGTGAGGACGATCAGGACGCCTGTGTTTTTCTCGACGACTTCATGAGACATGATCAGGGTCTCCTCGCTCAGTGGGCCGCGGCGGCCGGGATCGCGTCATCGACGGCCCGGCTGCCGGCGACGGTCTTCCACACGTTGTAGGCCATGAAGAGCATGCCTACGAGGAAGAGGGCGCCGCCGATGAGGCGCACGTAGTAGTACGGATAGGTGCGAGCCACCGACTCGATGAACGAGTAGGTCAGCGTGCCGTCCGCGTTGATGGCGCGCCACATCAGGCCCTGCATCACGCCCGCGATCCACATCGCGGCGATGTACAGCACCACGCCGATCGTCGCGATCCAGAAGTGGAGCTCGACGAGCTTGCCGCTGAACATGCCCTCTTTCCCGAAGAGGCGCGGGATCAGGTAGTACAGCGAGCCGATCGACACCATCGCGACCCAGCCCAGGGCGCCGGAGTGCACGTGGCCGACGGTCCAGTCGGTGTAGTGCGACAGCGCGTTGACCGTCTTGATCGACATCATCGGCCCTTCGAAGGTCGACATGCCGTAGAAGGACAGCGAGACGATCAGGAACTTGAGGATCGGATCGGTGCGCAGCTTATGCCAGGCGCCGGAGAGGGTCATGATGCCGTTGATCATGCCGCCCCAGGACGGCGCCAGCAGGATCAGCGAGAAGACCATGCCGAGGGACTGCGTCCAGTCGGGCAGCGCGGTGTAGTGCAGGTGGTGCGGGCCGGCCCACATGTAGGTGGAGATCAGGGCCCAGAAGTGCACGACCGACAGCCGGTAGGAGTAGACGGGGCGGCCCGCCTGCTTCGGCACGAAGTAGTACATCATCCCCAGGAAGCCCGCGGTCAGGAAGAAGCCCACCGCGTTGTGGCCGTACCACCACTGCACCATGGCGTCGATCGCGCCCGGATACAGGCTGTACGACTTGGTCAGGGTCACCGGCATCGCCATGCTGTTGCCGATGTGCAGCAGCGCGACGGTCAGGATGAAGGCGCCGTAGAACCAGTTGGCCACGTAGATGTGGGAGACCTTGCGCGTCGCCAGCGTGCCGAAGAAGACGATGGCGTAGGCGACCCAGACCACCGCGATCAGCAGGTCGATCGGCCACTCGAGCTCGGCGTACTCCTTCGAGGTGGTGATGCCGAGCGGCAGGGTGATCGCCGCGAGGACGATGATGAGCTGCCAGCCCCAGAAGGTGAACGCGGCCAACGGGCCGGCGAAGAGCCGGGTCTGGCAGGTGCGCTGCACCACGTAGTAGGAAGTCGCGAACAGTGCGGAGCCGCCGAAGGCGAAGATCACCGCGTTGGTGTGGAGCGGGCGGAGGCGGCCGTACGAGAGGAACGAGATGCCGTCCCACAGGAAGAAGTCCGGGAAGGCGAGCTGGGCGGCGACGATGACGCCCACCAGCATGCCGACGATTCCCCAAACCACCGTCATGATGGCGAACTGCCTTACCACCTTGTAGTTGTATGTCTGTGACTCCATAACCTGTCTCCACTAGGACTTGGGTGAGATAGGACAACTGCCCGAACCGCCTCGCCGGGCCTGCGTTTCCCTTGCCGGCCCGCCGTGCCCGAGCGCGCAAGCCCGCATCTGACCGGGCCAGGCGACGACGCACGAAATACCGAAAGCGCCCGCCTGGGTGGCGGGCATGGGAGCGCGCAAACTATGACCGATGCGCGTTCACCGGCGGAATTGACGTGGATCAATTACGATCGAGGCGCCGTCCGTGGCTGGGTCCAATGCCCCGCGCGGTTGAGAAAAATCAAGACGGTGCCTGCTGCTGGTCGCGATGGTTCCGCTGCCCCGCGACGAGCGACTCGAGCCCCTCGCGGTCGATGATCTGGATGTGCTTGCGCTCCACTCGCACCAAGCCCTCGTCCTGGAACCGGGTGAAGAGCCGGCTGACCGTCTCCACGGCGAGGCCGAGGTAGCTGCCGATCTCGTGCCGGGACATGCTCAGGTAGAAGTCGGTCGACGAGAACCCGCGCCGCTTGAAGCGGTTCGACAGGCTGAGCAGGAAGGCCGCGAGGCGCTCCTCGGCGTTCTTCTTGCCGAGCAGCATCAGCATGTGGGTCTCGTCCGCGATCTCCTTGCTCATGAGCCGGTACAGCTGATGCTGCAGGCTCGGCACGTTGGCCGCGAGGTCTTCCAGCCGGTCGAAGGGCAGCTCGCAGACGGCGGAAGTCTCCAGGACCTTCGCGGAGCAGCCGTGCCGGTTGTTGAGGATGGCGTCGAGACCGATGATCTCGCCGGGGAGGTGGAAGCCGAGGACCTGCTCCCCTCCGTCCTCGCTCGGCGCGTAGGTCTTCACCGAGCCGGTCTTGACGACGAAGAGGTTGTGGAACGAGTCGTCCTGCCGGAACAGGTGGTCGCCCCGGTGCAGCGGCCGGTTGCGCTTGACGATGGCGTCCAACCGCTCGACGTCCTCCGGCGCCAGCCCCATCGGGAGGCAGAGAGTCGCCAGGCTACAGTTCTTGCAGGCGACCTTTATGTTCTCGAAAGAGATGATCTTGCGGTCTGCCACGGCTTCAGGGTCCCTGCGTCGCTGGTCTGCCCATTCTGCCTATCGTGTTGACGCAGATCAAGAAACCAACGCAAAAAAATGGCCCGCACGGGGCGGGCCATTTTCCTCGCGTCGGCCCTCGGGCCGAGACGATTACTTGCCGGGCGCAGCCGGTGCCGCCGGAGCCGCCGGAGCGACCGGCGCATACGGGTAGCCGTAGCCGTAACCCGGATAGCCGCCCCAGGGGCCGCCGCCGTACGGGCCGTAGCCCCAGTAAGGCTGGCGATAGCCGTAGCCACGGCCATAGCCCGAGCCCGAGCCCCGACCGCTGAAGCTCATGTCGAAGTCGGTGTCGCCGAACATGTCACCCCAGCCGCTGCCGCTGTTGCCGTAGCCGGGGCCGCCCCAGCCCGGACCCCACCACGCCTGGGCGGGGGTCACGGCGAGAGCGGCGGCGCCGACGATGGCGGTAGCGCCAGCGTTAAGTCCTGAGCGGGCCGCCGCCGCCTTTCCGAGGAAAAATCGAAAAAGCGGATTGACTATAGTCCAGGGCTTTCGCGAAAGAAAGACGCAATGGAATTCGATCAACGTAGTCGAATCTTCTAATGTGCTGGGCGCTCGCGTCGGCGGCCCGCCCTGCCGCGGCGGCACGGGCGCCGCATTGTGGGGTCCCGGACCATCTGTTAACTTTCCGGCCCGTCCCGCAGTCGCACTTCCCCTGGTTTCCCCGATGACCAAGTACATCTTCGTAACGGGCGGCGTGGTGTCGTCATTGGGCAAGGGGATCGCCTCGGCGTCCCTCGGCGCGCTGCTCGAGGCGCGCGGCCTCAAGGTCACCATGGTGAAGCTGGATCCCTACATCAACGTGGATCCCGGCACCATGAGCCCCTTCCAGCACGGCGAGGTCTTCGTCACGGACGACGGCGCCGAGACCGACCTCGACCTCGGCCACTACGAGCGCTTCATCCGCTCGAGGATGGGCCGGCACAACAACTTCACGACCGGCCGCATCTACGAGAACGTCATTCGCAAGGAGCGGCACGGCGACTACCTCGGCGGCACGGTCCAGGTGATCCCGCACATCACCGACGAGATCAAGCGCTGCGTCCGGCTCGGCGGCAACGACGCCGACGTGGCGATGGTCGAGATCGGCGGCACCGTGGGCGACATCGAGTCGCTGCCGTTCCTGGAGGCGATCCGCCAGATGGGCGTCGAGATGGGCCGCGAGAACGTGGTCTTCATCCACCTGACGCTCGTGCCCTACATCCCGACCTCCGGGGAGATCAAGACCAAGCCGACCCAGCACTCGGTGAAGGAACTGCGCTCGATCGGCATCCAGCCCGACGTCCTCCTCTGCCGCGCCGCGATGCCGCTGCCCGAGGGCGAGCGCAAGAAGATCGCGCTGTTCACCAACGTCCCGGAGCGGGCGGTGATCTCGGCGGTGGACGCCGACTACATCTACCGCATCCCGCTCCTGCTGCACGCGCAGGGGCTCGACCAGATCGTGGTCGAGCAGATGCGGCTCGACTGCCCGGCCGCCGACCTCGACGAGTGGGAGCGGGTGGTGCGGGAGCACGACCACACGGAGCACACGGTCGACATCGCGATGGTCGGCAAGTACGTGCACCTCACCGAGGCCTACAAGTCGCTGTCCGAGGCGCTCGGTCACGCCGGCAACCGGCTGTCGGCGAAGGTGAAGATCCACTACGTCGATTCCGAGCAGATCCAGAAGGACGGCGTCGGCCTGCTCGACGGCATGGACGCCATCCTCGTCCCGGGCGGGTTCGGGGAGCGGGGGATCGAGGGCAAGATCGTCGCCGTCCGGCACGCGCGAGAGAACCGCATTCCCTACCTGGGGATCTGCCTCGGCATGCAGGTGGCCGTGATCGAGTTCGCGCGCGACGTCGCCGGGCTCGACGGCGCCCACAGCACCGAGTTCAATCGCGCGACGCCGCACCCCGTCATCGCCATGATCCACGAATGGCTCAACGTCGACGGGACGCTGCAGCGGCGCAACGAGACGAGCGACCTGGGCGGCACGATGCGGCTCGGCGCGCAGGAGTGCCGCCTGGCTGCCGGGACGATCTCGCGCCGGCTCTACGGCCGCGAGGTGATCCGCGAGCGCCACCGGCACCGCTACGAGTTCAACAACAGCTACCGGCAGACCCTGGAGGATCACGGCCTCAAGGTCGCCGGCACGTCGATCGACGGCCGCCTGGTCGAGATGATCGAGATTCCGTCGCACCCGTGGTTCGTGGCCTGCCAGTTCCACCCGGAATTCACCTCGACCCCGCGGGACGGCCACCCGCTGTTCGAGGGCTTCGTCGGCGCGGCGCTGGAGCGGAAGCAGCGGAGCGGTTCATGAGGCTCTGCGGCTTCGAGGCGGGTCTCGAGCACCCGCTGTTCCTCATCGCCGGCCCCTGCGTCATCGAGAGCACGCAACTCGCGCTCGACACGGCGGGCGAGCTCAAGGACCTCACGGGGCGGCTCGGGGTGCCGTTCATCTACAAGTCCTCCTTCGACAAGGCGAACCGCTCGTCGCACGAGAGCCCGCGCGGTCCGGGCCTGGAGGAGGGGCTCAGGATCCTCGAGCAGGTGCGCGCACAGATCGGCGTTCCCGTCATCACCGACGTGCACGAGGACACCCCGCTCGACGAGGTGGCGGCCGTCGTCGACGTGCTGCAGACCCCGGCGTTTCTCTGCCGCCAGACGAACTTCATCCAGAACGTCGCGCGCCAGGGGCGGCCCGTGAACATCAAGAAGGGCCAGTTCCTCGCCCCGTGGGACATGGCGAACGTGGTGGCGAAGGCACGCGCGGTCGGCAACGACCACATCCTGGTCTGCGAGCGCGGCGTCTCCTTCGGCTACAACAACCTGGTTTCCGACATGCGCGCCCTCGCGGTGATGCGCGACACGGGCTGCCCGGTGGTGTTCGACGCCACGCACTCCGTGCAGCTGCCGGGCGGGCAGGGCACCTCGTCGGGCGGGCAGCGCGAGTTCGTCCCGGTGCTCGCGCGGGCCGCGGTCGCGGCCGGCGTCGCCGGACTGTTCATGGAGACCCACCCCGATCCGGCCAGGGCCTTCAGCGATGGTCCGAACGCCTGGCCGCTGGCGCGTCTCGAGGTCCTGCTCGAGGTACTCGTCGGCATCGACCGGTTCGTCAAGGCGCGGGGTTTCGCCGAGCTGGCGGCCACCTGATCCGGGGTCGCGTCGCGGCGTCCCGCGCGACGGGGAAGTCGGCCCGGCGTCCCGCCACCACCATCAGTCAATCGTTCTGGGAGTCATCAGATGTCGAAGATCGTGAACGTCCGGGCCCGCGAGGTGCTGGATTCCCGCGGCAATCCCACCGTCGAGGCCGACGTGATCACCGCCGACGGCGCGATTGGCCGCGCCATTGCGCCCTCGGGCGCATCGACCGGCTCGCGGGAGGCGCTGGAGCTGCGCGACGGCGACCCGGGCCGCTATCTCGGCAAGGGGGTTCTCAAGGCCGTGGGCAACGTGAACGGGCCGCTGCGCGACCTGCTGCTCGGCACGGAGGTCTCGGCGCAGGAGGAGATCGACCGGCGCATGATCGAGCGCGACGGCACGCCCAACAAGGGCGGGCTCGGCGCCAACGCGATCCTCGCGGTGTCGCTTGCCTGTGCGCACGCTGCGGCGCAGGAGCGCGCCGAGCCCCTCTATCAGTACCTTGCGCCCGAGGGGCCGTACCGCATGCCGGTGCCGATGATGAACATCATCAACGGGGGCGCGCACGCGGACAACAGCGTGGACCTGCAGGAGTTCATGATCCTGCCGGTCGGCGCGAAGTCGCTGCGCGAGGCGGTGCGCTACGGTGCCGAGGTCTTCCACGCGCTCAAGTCCGTCCTGCACAAGCGCGGCATGAGCACCGCCGTGGGCGACGAGGGCGGCTTCGCGCCGAACCTGCCGTCGAACGAGTCCGCGATCGAGGTCATCCTAGAGGCAATCTCCAAGGCCGGCTTCTCCGCCGGCAAGGACGTTTACCTCGGCCTCGACGTGGCGAGCTCGGAGTTCTACGAGAACGGCAAGTACCGGCTCGACTCCGAATCACGGGAGTTCGACGCGGCTGGCTTCGCCGAGTATCTCGCGCGCTGGGTGGACCAGTACCCGATCATCACGATCGAGGACGGCATGGCGGAGAACGACTGGGAGGGCTGGCGCATCCTCACCGAGCGGCTCGGCGGCCGGGTCCAGCTCGTGGGTGACGATCTCTTCGTCACCAACACCGCGATCCTCAAGGAAGGGATCGACCGGGGGATCGCCAATTCGATCCTCATCAAGGTGAACCAGATCGGCACCCTCACGGAGACGCTGGACGCCATCCGCATGGCGCACGCCGCGGGCTACACCGCCGTCGTCTCGCACCGGTCCGGGGAGAGCGAGGACACCACCATCGCGGATCTCGCGGTGGCCTCGAACGCGGGGCAGATCAAGACCGGCTCGCTGTCGCGCTCGGACCGCATCGCCAAGTACAACCAGCTCATGCGCATCGAGGATCAGCTCGGCGCGGACGCGGTCTACGCGGGCAAGGGCGCCTTTGCCCGGCTCTGAGTAGCCGTCGGAGGCGAGGCGGGACGCGACCTTGCGCTGGGTAGTGCCCCTTCTGCTGGTCGCGCTCGCCGCCCTGCAGTACCGGCTCTGGGTGGGCGAGGGGAGCCTGGGCGAAATCACCTTCCTGCGCCGCCAGATCGCCGAGCAGCGCGCCGAGATGGACCGTCTGCGGGAGCGCAACCGCGCCCTGCAGGCGGAGGTCGAGGATCTGAAGGGCGGCCTCGAGGCCATCGAGGAACGCGCCCGCAGCGAGATGGGATTGGTCGAGCCCGGCGAGGTCTTCTACCAGCTCGTCGAGCCCGAGGCAGGTCGCAAGTGACGGCCGCGCTGCGCTGCTGGGGCGTCGTGCCCGCCGCCGGCCGCGGGCTGCGGATGGGTGCCGAGGTGCCGAAGCAGCACCTGGTGCTGCGCGGCCGCAGCGTCCTCGACCACGCGATCGCGGCCCTGCTCGGCCAAGCCGCGGTGCGCGCGGTGGTCGTCGCGGTGGCGCCGGGCGACGAGCGCTGGCGCGAGTCGGCGCACGCGGCGGACGCGCGGGTGCGCTGGATCGCCGGGGGCGCCGAGCGCTGCCACTCGGTGGCGAACGCGCTGGACGCCCTGTCGGGCGAGGCGGCGGCGGACGACTGGGTGCTGGTGCACGACGCCGCGCGGCCCTGCCTGCGGCCGGACGACCTCGCGCGGCTCGTCGCCACGCTCGCCGGCCACGCCGTCGGGGGCGTGCTCGGCGTGCCCGTGCGGGACACCATGAAGCGGTGCGCCGACGATGGCACGGTGCTCGCCACGGTGGACCGCGCCGGCCTCTGGCACGCGCAGACGCCGCAGATGTTCCGCTACGCTGCACTGCGCGCCGCGCTCGCTGCGGCGATCGCCGGGGGCGTGCTGGTCACCGACGAGTCGGCGGCGATCGAGCGCGCGGGTCTTGCGCCGCAGCTCGTCGAGGGGAGCTCGGGCAACATCAAGGTCACGCGGCCGGAGGACCTCGCGCTCGCCGAGTTCCTGCTGGGTCGGGCACCGGGGGACTGAGGATGCGCATCGGCCACGGCTACGACGCCCACCGTTTCGGGGCCGCCCGCCCGCTCGTGCTCGGCGGCGTGGTCGTGCCCCACGACACCGGCCTCGTCGCCCACTCCGACGGCGACGTGCTGATCCACGCCCTGTGCGATGCGCTGCTCGGCGCCGCGGGGCTCGGAGACATCGGCCGGCACTTCCCGGACAGCGACCCCGCCTATGCCGCGATCGACAGCCGGGTCCTGCTGCGCCGCGTCGTCGCGTCGCTGCACGAGCGCGGGCTGCGGGTGCACAACGTCGACGCCACGGTCGTCGCGCAGCGCCCCCGGCTCGCCGCGCACGTCGACGCGATGCGGGCGACCCTGGCGTCCGACCTCGCCGTGGCGGTGGAGCGCGTGAACGTCAAGGCGACCACCACCGAGGGGATGGGGTTCACCGGCCGGGCCGAGGGCATCGCCTCCCACGCCGTCGCGCTGCTCGAGGAATGAGTGGGGATCCGCTTGCCGGGCTGCCCCGGGCCTTCGGCCCGCCGGTGGCGTGCGGCACGATCCGCGCCGTGCCGGAGGACTTCGTCGTCGAGGAGGTCACGGGCATCGCGCCGTCGGGCGCGGGCGAGCACGCCTGGCTGGTCGTGCGCAAGCGGGGCGCGAACACCCAGTGGGTTGCGCAGCGCCTCGCCGCGCTCGCCGGCGTGCCGCCGGTGGCCGTGGGCTACGCGGGGCTGAAGGACCGCCACGCGCTCACCACGCAGTGCTTCACCGTGCACCTCGCCGGCCGGCCCGATCCCGACTGGAGTGCGATCGCCGACGGCGAGATCGAAGTGCTCGAGGCCACGCGCCATCACCGCAAGCTGCAGCGCGGCGCGCTGCGCGGCAACCGCTTCCGGCTCCGGGTGCGCGACTGCGCGGACGCGCAGGAGGCGCTCGCCGAGCGCCTGGCGCGCATCGCCCGCGAGGGCGTGCCGAACTACTTCGGCGAGCAGCGGTTCGGTCGCGACGCGGCGAATCTCGCGGCGGCCGACGCGCTCCTGCGCGGCGCGCGCCGGCCGCGGCGCGACGAGGGTCTCCTGCTCTCGGCGGCGCGCTCCTGGCTCTTCAACGCCGTGCTCGGCGCGCGCGTCGGGGCGGGCTGCTGGGACCGCGTGCTGCCGGGCGACGTGATGCAGCTCGACGGGCGCGGCGCGCAGTTCCGCGTCGACGATCCCGACGAGGAGACCGCGGCGCGTGCGGCGCGGCTCGAGATCCATCCGACGGGGCCGCTGCCGGGCCGCCCCGGGCGCGCCCTCGCGCCTGCGGGCCAGGCCGCGGCCATCGAGTCCGGGGGCCTCGCCGCGTCCGCCGGCTGGGTCGAGGGACTCGCACGGCTCGGCGTCGAGGCGGACCGCCGCGCGCTGCGCCTCGCGGTGCGCGACCTCGAGTGGGAGCGGGGGGCGGACGGCGTGCTGCTCGGCTTCTTCCTGGCGGCCGGCGGGTACGCCACGGCGGTGCTGCGCGAGTGCGTGGCCGTCTCAGCGGGGGCGGTCGAGACGGCGTGACAGGAGCACGTAGGCGGCCCCCGTGCCTCCGTCCCAGCGCGGCGCGGAGCAGAAGGCGAGGACCTCGGATCGCTGCGGCAGCCAGCGGTTGACCTTCTCCTTCAGCACGGGCGCGCGGTTGCCCGACCCGAAGCCCTTGCCGTGGATGACCCGCACGCAGCGGCGGCGGTGCTCCAGCGACTGGGCGAGGAACCGCTGCAGCGCGAGCCGGGCATCCGCGACGCGCATGCCGTGCAGGTCCAGCGTGGCTTCCGGTGGCAGCAGCCCGCGGCGCAGCTCGTCGTAGAGGCGGCGCTGCACGCCGGGGCGCATGAAGTCGAGGAAGTCCGGCGTCTCGCCGCCGTCGTCGGCGAGCGCGTCCCCCTCGTCGCCGGTCGGCAGCTCGAGCGGCACCGGTCGGCGCCGCGCCCGGTAGGGCTCGGCGCGGTCCTGGGCCAGCGGCCGGGCGCCCGCCGTCGCCTCGCGGAACAGCGCGTCGTCGTCGCCAGTGGTGGTCGAATCCGGCTTGCCCACAGGTTCCTCCCCGCTCCCGCAGTCTGGCCGCTCGGTGCGGGCCGGACAAGGTGTCGGTCCCAGTGGTTTCCAGTATATTTCCGCGGCGATGCAGCGCTGCCAAACGCATTGCCGGTCGACGAGGAGCGCGCGCCAGCCGTGAGGATCCTGCTCAGCAACGACGACGGCTACCAGGCCCCCGGTCTGCGGGCGCTCGCCGACGCGCTGCGCGGCGTGGCGGAGATCACTGTCGTCGCCCCGGACCGGGACCGCAGCGGGGCGAGCAACTCCCTCACGCTCGACGTGCCGATCCGCGCGCAGGTGGTGGAGGAGGGCGTCGTCCGCGTCAACGGCACGCCGACCGACTGTGTCCACCTCGCCATCACCGGGCTCCTGCAGGTGGAGCCCGACATGGTCGTCGCGGGAATCAACGCCGGAGCGAATCTCGGCGACGACGTGCTCTATTCCGGAACGGTCGCGGCCGCGACCGAGGGGAGGTTCCTCGGCCTGCCCGCGATGGCGGTGTCGATCAACTCGCACCACCCGCGGCACCTCGCGACCGCGGCGTGGGTCGCGCGTCGCCTCGTCGAGGAGCTGCGCGTCCGGCCGCTGAGCCCGGACACGATCATCAACGTCAACGTCCCCGACGTCCCCCTGGCCGAGATCCGCGGGTTTCGCGCGACGCGCCTGGGTCACCGTCACAAGGCCGAGCCGGTCGTGCGGATGACCGATCCGCGCGGCCACGCGGTGTACTGGGTCGGGCCGGCCGGACCGGAGCAGGACGCGGGTCCCGGCACCGACTTCGAGGCGGTGCGCACCGGGTACGTATCGGTGACGCCGCTGCAGGTCGACCTGACGCGGCACACGGCGCTGCCGGTGCTGGCGGACTGGCTCGGCGGGGTGACCGGGCCGTGAATCTCACGCACCGCGGCATCGGCATGACCTCGCAGCGCACCCGCGAGCGGCTGGTGCAGCGCCTGCGCGACGAGGGCATCCGGGACGAGCGCGTCCTCGCCGCGATCCGCGACACGCCGCGGCACATCTTCGTCGACGAAGCGCTCGCGAGCCGCGCCTACGAGGACACCGCGCTGCCGATCGGCTTCGCGCAGACGATCTCGCAGCCCTACATCGTCGCGCGGATGACCGAGGCGCTGCTGGAGGCCGGGCCGCTCAACGACGTGCTCGAGGTCGGCACCGGCTCGGGCTACCAGACGGCGATCCTGGCCCGCCTGGTGCGGCGCGTGTACACCGTCGAGCGCATCGAGGCCCTGCTCAACCAGGCGCGCGACCGTTTCCGCGAGCTCGGCCTGCGCACCATCAGGCTGAAGCACGCCGACGGCACGCTGGGCATGCCCGAGTACGCCCCCTTCGACGGCATCCTGGTGACGGCCGCGCCGGAGACCGTTCCCGACGCGCTGGTCGCGCAGCTCAAGGTCGGCGGGCGGATGGTGCTGCCGGTTGGCGGGCGGGAAGGGCAGTCCCTCGTGCGCGTCACGCGCACCGAGCGGGGCGTGGAGCGCAGGGTGCTGGAGCGCGTCGTGTTCGTCCCGCTGCTGGGAGGGCTGCAGTGAGGCAGCGGCGTGCCGCAGTCGCGGCGGCCGCAGCTCGTCACGCCGTCTGGCGCCCCGGTGTCCTCGCGCTCTGCGCGCTGCTCGCGGCCGGCTGCAGCGCGCGCTGGGGCGCGCCATGGGAGAGCCGCGAGGGCGACGGGCGGCGCACGATCACGGGACCCACCTACACCGTGAAGGCGGGTGACACGCTCCAGGTCATCGGCTGGCAGTCGGGCATCGATCACCGCCGGCTCGCGGAGTGGAACCGTCTCAAGTCGCCCGACCGGATCCACGTCGGGCAGGTGCTTCGGCTCACGCCACCGGACGGCGGCACGTCCGAGGCGCGGTCCGCGCGTGCCGCGGGCCAGACGCCGTCCCGCGCGACCGTGGACGCGCCGTCGGAGCCGGCTCGGGTCGCCGCGGCGCGCAGTCGCGCGGCCCCCCCGGCCGGCGCGGCGTCGCTGCGCCTGCAGTGGCCTAGCGCGGGTCGCGTGGTGCAGACGTACGCCGCCAACGATCCCGGCCGCAAGGGCATCAAGATCCGCGGCACGCTGGGACAGCCGATCGTCGCCGCGGAGAGCGGGCAGGTCGTCTACAGCGGGAGTGGACTCGTCGGATACGGGCCTCTTATCATCGTCCAGCACAACAACGACTATCTGACTGCCTACGGGCACAACAGAAAGCTGCTGGTCCAGCAGGGCGACCACGTCACCAGGGGAGCGAAGATCGCGGAGATGGGTCTCGCGGCAGGCGAGCCCATGCTGCACTTCGAGGTGCGCCGTGACGGCGAGCCGGTCGACCCGGTGGCTCTGCTGCCGCGCCGCTAGCCGGCGCTGCACCGCACCGGAGTGGGAGGATGACGGTCAAGAACGAGGACGAGGAAGAGCTCGAGCCCGGCGTGCTCGGCGCCGAGGAATTCGACGAAGACCTCGAGAAGCCGCTCGAGGCGGAGGAGCTCGCCGTGGAAGCCGAGCCCGGCGAGGTCGACGAGGCCGACGAGGAGCCCGGCGTCTTTGCCGCCGGCGCCGTGCTCGACGGCCAGTACGATGCGACCCGGCTCTACCTGAGCGAGATCGGCGTGTCCAAGCTGCTCACGCCGGAGGAGGAGGTCGCCCTCGCGCGTCTCGCCCAGCGCGGGGACGCGAAGGCCCGCCACCGGATGATCGAGAGCAACCTCCGCCTCGTCGTCAAGATCGCCCGGCGCTACATGAACCGCGGCCTCGCGCTGCTCGACCTCATCGAGGAAGGCAACCTCGGCCTCATTCGCGCCGTGGAGAAGTTCGACCCCGAGCGCGGCTTCCGTTTCTCGACGTACGCCACCTGGTGGATCCGCCAGACGATCGAGCGCGCGATCATGAACCAGACGCGCACGATCCGCCTGCCGATCCACGTCGTGAAGGAGATCAACGTCTACCTGCGCGCCGCGCGGCAGCTCGCGCAGAAGCTCGACCACGAGCCGAGCGCCGAGGACATCGCCGTGCTGCTCGACCGCCCCATCGACGAGGTCGAGCGGATGCTCGGTCTGAACGAGCGCATTGCCTCGGTCGACATGCCGTACGGCAAGGACGCCGACCGGCCGCTGCTCGACACCATTCCGGACGAGAACGCGCTCGATCCCACGGAGCGGATCCAGCACGAAGGCCTCACGGCGCAGATCGAGCGCTGGCTCGCGAAGCTGAACGACAAGCAGCGCGAGGTGGTGGAGCGCCGTTTCGGCCTGCACGGCTACGAGCACTCGACGCTGGAGCAGGTCGCGGCCGAGCTCGGCGTGACCCGCGAGCGGGTGCGTCAGATCCAGATGGACGCGCTGAAGCGCCTGCGCAGCATCCTCGAGCAGGACGGCTTCTCGGTCGAGACGATATTCAAGTGACCGGCTCGGCGATCGGCAGCAGCAGGGCCGCGACGCGCCGCCCGTCCCCCGCGAGGATGTTGTAGGTCCGGCACGCGGCCCCGGTGGCCATCACCTCCACGCCGATGCCGCGCCGGCCGAAGGGCAGCAGCAGCCCGGGCCGCGGCAGCACGGCATGCGCGCCGACGCCGAGCAGCACGACTTCCGGGCCGAGTGCGCAAAGACGCTCGACGTGGTCGGCCTCGAGCGCCTCGATCCGTTCGGGGCCCCACGGCGACTCGACGACGTCGCCGGCCAGCAGCACGGAGGCCGTGTAACGGACGCCGCCGATCACGATGCCCGTCGCGTCGTAGGACGCGACGCGCAGGCCGGCGGCGTCACCTTCGGGTGCGAAGCGCATGGCGGCCACCTTAGCGGTACTGCCGGGCTCCGCTCAAGGCGCCGGCGGACAAATTGACGCCCGATTCGGCGCTCGGTTAGCCTTCCAACCTTTCGCAGCGACGTTCCACGTCGAGGTCCGCCGTGCCCACCCCGGAAAACGAAGATTTCCGCCGCATCAAGCGGCTGCCGCCCTACGTCTTCGCGATCGTCAACGAGCTCAAGGCGGCCGCGCGGGCACACGGCGAGGACATCATCGACTTCGGGATGGGCAACCCGGACCAGCCGACGCCGCAGCACATCGTCGACAAGCTGGTGGAGGTCGCGCAGCGGCGCGACACCCACCGCTACTCGATGTCGAAGGGCATTCCCCGCCTGCGCCGCGCGATTGCGACCTGGTACCGGGACCGCTACGACGTCGACATCGACCCCGAGACCGAGGCGATCGTGACCATCGGCTCGAAGGAGGGGCTCGCGCACCTCGCGCTGGCCACCACCGGCGCGGGCGACACCATCCTGGTCCCGAACCCGGCCTACCCGATCCACCCCTACGGCTTCATCATCGCCGGGGCGGACGTCCGCCACGTGCCGCTGGTGCCCGGCGTGGACTTCTTCGGGAAGCTGCACGAGGCCGTCACCGACTCCTGGCCGCGCCCGAAGATGCTCGTGCTGAACTTCCCGGGCAACCCGACGACGCAGTGCGTCGAGCTCGAGTTCTTCGAGCGCGTGGTCGACATCTGCCGGCACTACGGTATCTGGGTCATCCACGACCTCGCCTACTGCGACATCGTGTTCGACGGCTACCGCGCGCCGTCGATCCTCGAGGTGCCCGGTGCGAAGGACATCGCCGTCGAGTTCTTCACCCTGTCCAAGAGCTACAACATGCCGGGTTGGCGCGTCGGGTTCATGTGCGGCAACAGCAAGCTCGTCGGCGCGCTCGCGCGCATCAAGTCCTACCTCGACTACGGCACCTTCACGCCCATCCAGGTCGCGGCGATCGCCGCGCTCGAGGGCCCGCAGGACTGCGTCCGCGACATCGCGAAGATGTACGAGAGCCGGCGCAACGTGCTCTGCGACGGCCTGACCGCGGCGGGCTGGTCGGTCGCGCGGCCCAAGGCGACGATGTTCGTCTGGGCGCGGATACCCGAGCCGTACCGGGCGATGGGCTCGCTCGAGTTCTCGAAGAAGCTGCTCCGCGAGGCGAGGGTCGCGGTCGCGCCGGGCATCGGCTTCGGCGAGCACGGCGACGACCACGTCCGCTTCGGCCTGATCGAGAACGAGCACCGCACGCGCCAGGCCGTGCGCGGGATCCGCGACATGTTCCGCAAGGACGGCGCACTGACCGGCGCCTGACGCGCCAGACGGGGAAGCTGAATGATGGAACCGGTTAAGGTGGGCCTGCTGGGCCTCGGGACCGTGGGCGGCGGGACGGTGACCGTGCTGACGCGCAATCGGGACGAGATCGCGCGCCGCGCGGGCCGCGACATCGTGATCGCGCGGGCCGCGGCCAAGGCGTACAACCGCGACGCGATCGCGGGCATCGAGCACGTCCCGAGCATCACGGACGATGCCTGGGCAGTGGTGCGCGACCCGCAGGTGCAGATCGTCATCGAGCTGATCGGCGGCTACTCGCCGGCGCGCGAGCTCGTGCTCGAGGCGATCGCGAACGGCAAGCACGTCGTCACGGCGAACAAGGCGCTCATCGCCAAGCACGGCAACGAGATCTTCGCGGCCGCCCAGCGCCGTGGCGTCACCGTGGCCTTCGAGGCGGCGGTGGCGGGCGGCATTCCCATCATCAAGGCGCTGCGCGAGGGCCTCGCGGCCAACCGCATCGAGTGGATCGCCGGCATCATCAACGGCACCAGCAACTACATCCTCACCCAGATGCGCGACCACGGGCGCTCGTTCGACGACGCGCTCGCGGAGGCCCAGGCGCTCGGCTACGCGGAGGCCGATCCGACCTTCGACGTCGAGGGCGTCGACGCTGCGCACAAGCTGACGATCCTCGGCTCGCTGGCCTTCGGCATCCCGCTGCAGTTCGATCGCGCCTACGTCGAGGGCATCACGCGCATCGAGGCGCAGGACGTCGCGAACGCCGAGGAGTTCGGCTACCGCATCAAGCTGCTCGGCATCACCCGCAAGACCGCGCGCGGCGTGGAGCTGCGCGTGCACCCGACGCTGATCCCGGCGCGGCGCCTCATCGCGAACGTCAACGGGGTGATGAACGCGGTGCTGATCGAGGGCGACGCGGTCGGCCCGACGCTCTACTACGGCGCCGGCGCCGGCTCGCTGCCCACGGCGTCGGCGGTGGTCGCCGACGTGGTCGACATCGTGCGCGCGCTCACCACCGACCCCGAGAACCGCGTGCCGCACCTCGCCTTCCAGCCCGGCGAGCTGCGCGACCTTCCCGTCCTGCCGATCGACGAGGTCGAGACGGCCTACTATCTGCGGATGCAGGCCGCGGACCGGCCCGGCGTCATCGCCGCCGTCGCCGGCATCCTGGGCGACGCAGGGATCAGCATCGAGGCGATCCACCAGAAGGAGCCCGCGGAGGGCGACACCCACGTCCCGCTGGTGATGCTCACGCACCGCGTGCGGGAACGGCAGATGAACGACGCGATCGCGCGCATCGAGGCGCTCGACGCGGTGCGCGGCAGCGTGCACCGCATCCGGGTGGAGCAGCTCGCGGGCTGAGCCCGGTGCACGGCCGTTGACTCACGTCAATGTGGCGGTGCGGGGTCCGGTCGTAGCGTAAGCACCGCACGGAATGGTCGTTTCCGTGGGTAGAGCGCTAGCTTGCGGATCGAGGATGCCGGCAGCCGAGTTGCCTCCCGGCCGGCGGCATCCCCGGTCCGCTTCGTTTTCCGGGGCTCAGCGACGCGGGGCGGGTGCCGTGCCGATGCCCTGCTCGGCGGCGAAGTCGAGCATGCGCCGGATCGGCACCACCGCGCGCGCGCGGATCCCCGGGTCGATCCGGATCTCGTTGTGCCCGCGCCGCAGCACCTCCTCGAGGTTCTGCAGCGCGTTCATCGCCATCCAGGGACAGTGAGCGCAGCTCTCGCAGGTGGCCCCCTCGCCCGCGGTGGGCGCCGGGATGAGCCGCTTGCCCGGGGCGAGCTGGTGCATCTTCCAGAAGATGCCGGCGTCCGTCGCGACGATGAACTCCTCGTGAGGAAGGGTGGCGACCGCCTTGATCAGGGCGGTCGTCGAGCCCACGACGTCGGCCTGGTCGACCACCTCGTCCGGCGACTCGGGGTGCACGAGGACGGCCGCCTTCGGGTGCAGGCGGCGCAGCCGGTCGAGCGCGAAGCCCTTGAACTCCTCGTGCACCACGCAGGCGCCGGGCCACAGCAGCATGTCGACGCCCGTCTCGCGCTCGATGTAGTGGCCGAGGTGCTTGTCGGGCGCCCACAGCACCTTCTCGCCGCGCGCGTGCAGGTGGCGCACGATCGGCAGGGCGATGCCCGAGGTGACCATCCAGTCGGCCCGCGCCTTCACGGCGGCGCTCGTGTTGGCGTACACGACCACGGTGTGGTCCGGGTGGGCGTCGCAGAAGGCGGCAAACGGCTCTGCGGGGCAGCCCTCGTCCAGCGAGCAGGTCGCGCCCAGGTCGGGCATCAGCACGCGCTTCTCCGGATTCAGGATCTTCGCGGTCTCGCCCATGAAGCGGACGCCGCAGACCACGAGCGTCTGTGCGTCGGCGGTGGTCCCGTAGCGCGCCATCTCGAGCGAGTCGGCCACGCAGCCTCCGGTCTCCTCGGCGAGGGCCTGCAGGTCGCCGTCCACGTAGTAGTGGGCGACGAGGACCGCGCGCTCGCGGGCCAGCAGGGCCTTGATCCGCGCGCGCAACGCGTCCTTCTCGGCCGGGCCGAGCGTCGGCCACACCGGAGCCGGTGGGACCTCGAGCCTTGCGCCGGCGTGGGCGGGCAAATCGGCGATGGTCATGCGTTTCCTCCCGCCGCGCCCGCGGCGGTGCTGCCTGCGTCGGGACTATAACGCCGGGGCGGCACCCCGGTGAGCCTGCGGTAAAGATTTGGCGCCGGGAGACGCCAACGAGGCTGTCACGCCCGCCAACCGCAGCGAGGAGCCGATGACGGTCGCCCAGCCCCTCCCACAGGACGCCAGCCTGTTCGCCAGCGCCGATCTTCCGCCTCTCTCGGTGACCGCGAACCGGTTGCTCGCGCTGCTGAGCGACCCGGATCTCGACATCTGCGACCTCGCGGGCGTGATCGACCAGGACCCGCCGCTCGCCGCCCGCATCGTCGGCCTGGCGAACGCGGCCTACTTCTCGCCGCGCAACCCGGTCGTGAACGTCTACCAGGCGATCCTGCGGGTCCTCGGGCTCAACTTCGTGCGCAATCTGGCGCTCGGGCTCGTGGTCGCCGGCAGCTTCGACCCGCGGCGCTGCCCGGGCTTCGAGGTGCGCCGCTACTGGTTCGAGGCGCTCTCCGTCGGGCTGCTGGCGCACACCCTGGCGGTGAAGGCGCCGGCCGCCGACCGGCCCGCGTCGGAGGTCTACTACCTCGCCGGGCTGCTGCACAACATCGGGCTGCTCTTCCTGGCCCACGCCAGGCCGCAGGAGACGTCGGCGGCCTTCGCCGAGAAGCGGCGCGACCCCGACCGGCCGATGCTGGACCTGTTCCGGGCCCTGGTCGGCGCGACGCCGGCCGAGGCGGGGGGCTGGCTCGCGTCGCGCTGGAGCCTGCCCGTGCCGCTGGTGGACGTGATCGGGGCGATGGAGGTGCCGGCGTCGCTGGGCGACTATCGCCAGCCCGCGGCCGTCGTCCGGGCCGCCGCCCGCATGGCGCGCACCTGCTCGCCGGACGACGCGCCACTCCCCGAGCGCCCGGCCGGGCACTTCCTCGGCCTGGGGCTGGACGCCCGGATCGCCGACGCGGTCGAGTCCGACTTCCTGCAGCGCTGTCCCGAGCTGCGCGCCCTCGCGAGCCTGCTGGCCTGAGGACGGCGCCCGGCGTCAGGCCGACGCCACCGCCGGGGGCGGTGCGCCCTCGTCGCCCGAGGGGTTGGTGAACCGGTCGTTGAGGGTCTGGACGTACGTGTCCGTGTCGTCGAGGACCCGCGAGAGCTCCGCGCGGGAGCGCCGGCCCCAGCCCGCGGGGCGCTTGAGAAAGATGCTCCGCCACGGCCGGGTGCTCCGGTCGAACATGCCGAGCACGTCACCGCGCAGCGCGTGGGCCGCGACCTGCCGTCTCAGCCAGCCGAGCACGGACCGGGCGGCGAGGCTGCGCACGCCGAAGTGGATCGCCAGACCCGCGAGCAGGGCGAGCACCCCGAGGACCGTCCCGGCCTTCGCCGCCCCCGGGTCGCCGCTCCAGGGGGGCTGGAAGCTGAGCCCCTGCCACCAGCCCAGCTGAACGCTGACACCGAAGAGCAGGACGAGCACCAGGGCGAGGATGGCCGCGTCGCCCGCCAGGACGCGCCGCCGCCACAGCCGCAGCGCGGACGTCACCACCGGCACCGTCTTCTCCTCGATGTCCCGGGCGGTCTTCTCGAGCACCCCCATGATCCGGTAGGCGCGCTCGACCTCGACCTGATGCATGCGCTGGTGAATCTCGCCGAGATCGGCGTCCCGCTTCGACTCGAAACGCCGGCGCAGGGACTCGTCGGCTATCGGGACAGCCGCCTCGGGGCTGTACACGGTATAGAAGCGGCCGGCCGTGAGGCCGCGCTCGCCGAGGGCCCGCTGCCAGGCCGCGATGACGTCCTCCGGGTTGTCCTCCCGCGCGGTCGTGTCCAACTGGTTGAGGATGTACAGGAACTTGCCCGAGTCGGGGCGCTTGATCGTGGCCGAGACCAGGTGGTCGAGCGTGTCCCGCATGGCCCCGGGCTCCGGGTGGCGGGCGTCGAAGAACACCAGCACCAGGTCGGACAGGTCCATGATGTGGTCGGTGATCCGAAGCGTCGAGGTCCGCTGCGCGTCGGCGTCGAAGCCGGGGGAGTCGATGAGGATCTTGCCCTTCAGCTGCCGGGCAGGGCAGGTCTTGAGCTGCAGGTAGGCGTCGATCCGCTCCCCTTCGCCCTTGGCGACCAGGTCGATGTCGGCACTGATCTGATAGAAGGGGAAGCGGGGGTCGGAGTTGAGGGCAACCCCGGGCAGCACGTGCGGCTGCTCGTCCCGGCTGTAGCAGATCACCGTGAACTTGTCGTCGACCGCCTGGTTGCCGGTCCGCTGGAGGCGGCTGCCGAGGTAGTGGTTGATGAACGTGGACTTGCCGGAAGAGAACGTCCCGAGCACCGCGATCAGCGGCCACCAGGGGATCTGGGTCGCGAAGGACGCGTCGCCGGGCAGCAGCCCGAGCCGGTAGGCGACCAGGTCCAGGGCGCGGAAGCTCTGCACGGCCTGCAGGAGAACGGGGTTCTCCTGCGCGAGGTGGTGCTCCAGGTTCTTGAGGCGATGCTCGATCAGGCCGTCCGGCTTGCTGCTCACGGGGTGTCTCCCTGCTGACTTTGCGGCGGAGCGTGCCGCGTTGCGACGCTCCAGTCTAGCCGGCCGTCATCACCGCCGACAGGCGCCGGCCGAGCGGTCGCGTAAGCGGCGTTACATCGTCGTTTCTTGCCGGTGCGTTGTTGCAATAGCCTGCAACGATGGCGGATACTTCCCGCCTCTTCAAAGCCTGTCTCGCGACAGGGGTTTAGCCCGTTCCGACCAAACAACGACACTCACAACCAAACGGTTCAAAGGAGGGTTTATGGCCGAGCTTTTCTCGGACGCCTGGATGAAGAGCTTCATGCAGCAGTGGAACGCCGAGCCCGAACTGTCGGATGCGCTGGCGCAGATCGGCTTCAACAGCGTGATCGGCTACGGCTATCCGGACGACGCGCAGGCGCGCGGCGTGCTCACGGTGGAGAACGGCAAGGCGGTGGCGGCCGGTGCTTACGCCGGCGAGACGTTGAGCTGGGACATCCGCGCTTCCGCCGACCAGTGGCAGAAGTGGGTCAAGGATCCGCCCGGCATGATGAAGCTCGGCATGGCCTTCACCACCGGCAAGATGAAGTTCAAGGTCGGGGACTACGGCGCGATGATCAAGGACCCGCGCATGGCCGGTCCGTTCATCAAGAGCTTCTCGGTGATGGGACGCGCCTGATCTCGGGCGTGGGCCAGCGGCGCCGGTCCCGCCGGCGCCGCTGTCGTGTTGCCGGTTGCGGTCAACTCACCAAGGCGGTTGTGCGATGAGAATCAGGACGAAGGTGCTGGCATTTGCAGCAGGGGTCGCGCTGGCCGCGTCCCTTCACGCGGCGGCGCAGGGCTCGGACCGCGACGAGTACGTGGTCCAGCAGTCGCGTGGCGCGCCCACCGTGTCGCTCGGCGGCACCGTGGTCCCCTACAAGGAGGTGACGCTGGCCGCGCAGCTCCCGGGCCGCGTCAAGTCGCTGGCCGGCATCGAGGGCGACACGTTCAAGGAAGGGACCCTGCTGGTCCAGATCGACGACAACGAGCTGCTCGCCAAGCGCAATGCCGCGCTCGCGCAGCTGGCCAACGCCGAGTCGCAGTGGCGCAACGCCGGTGTGCAGTACAACCGGGAGATCTTCTCGCCGCAGTCGAAGCAGAACCCTGGCGGCATGGGGATGCCCAATCTGTTCGATCAGATGTTCACCCGCCCGGCCGAGTCGTTCTTCGGCCAGCGCAGCCAGGGCGCCGAGCGTAGCGCCGACCTCTATTCGTCGGGCGCCCGCATCGAGCAGGCGCGCAACGCGATCGTGCAGGCGCAGTCCGAGATCCGCGCCGTCGATGCGAAGATTCGCGACGCCCGCAGCGTCGCGCCTTTCGACGGCGTCATCATGAAGAAGTTCGTCGAAGTGGGTGACACGGTGCAGCCCGGCCAGCCGTTGCTGGCGTACGCGGACGTCGAGTACCTGCAGATCGTGGTGGAGGTGCCGGCGCGTCTGCGCCCCGGCATCCAGGACGGCATGATGCTGCAGGCCGAGCTCGACGTCGGTGGCCAGGTGGTACCGGTTCGCGTCGCGCAGATCTTCCCTATGGCCGATGCGCAGCGTCACACCGTGCGGGTGAAGTTCGACCTGCCGCAGGGGGTCTCCGCGCCCGGCATGTACGCCAAGGTGCTGGTGCCCGACTTCACCGCCCCGGCGCGAGAGGCGCCGGTGATCCCGACCACGGCCATCCGCTACAACGGGAGCCTGCCCGCCGTCTACGTGATCGGCAAGAGCGGCGAGCCCGAGCTGCGCATGGTGCGGGTCGGCGAGAACCTGAGCGGTGGATTCACCACCGTGCTGTCCGGGCTGAGCGCCGGCGAGCGCATTCTGCGCAATCCGCCCGCGAGCATCTCGGCCGGCTGGGCATCGTCCGAGCCCCGCCCGAAGCGCTGACACGACCGCAACGCCGGGGCCCGTGGCCCCGGCGCCCCCGACGTGCCGGCGCGGCTCCCAGCAATCGTTAGGCGAAGCGTCTGACTATGAGCGAGCAGGACAAGACCCACTCTCACGAACCCGCGGCACCGATGAGTGACGCGTACCTCGGTCTCGCCGGGCGCACCGCCCGGTTTTTCATCAACTCCCCGCTCTCGCCGCTGCTCTTCATGGCGATGATGCTGATGGGGTTGATGGGCCTGGTCCTCACTCCGCGCCAGGAAGACCCGCAGATCTCGGTGCCGATGGTGGACATCTTCGTGTCCTACCCCGGCGCCTCCGCGCAGCAGGTCGCGACGGTGGCGATCGGCCCGCTCGAGCGGATCATGAGCGAGATCCCCGGCGTCAAGCACGTCTACTCCGCCTCCGAGCGCGGTCGCGGCATGGTGACCGTGCAGTTCGAGGTCGGCGAGAAGATGGGGCCGTCGCTCGTCAAGGTGACGGACAAGATCAGCTCGAACATGGACAAGATCCCGTCCGGCGTCTCGCCGCCGCTGATCAAGTCCAAGGGCATCGACGACGTCCCCGCCGTCAACATCACGCTCTGGTCAAAGGACGTCGACCGCGACGGCATCCCCGACGTCGACGACGGTCAGCTGCGCATGCTGGCCCACGACGTGATGCAGAGCCTCAAGGAGATCCCGAACACGGGCAACAGCTTCGTGGTGGGCGGTCGCGCGGAGCAGGTGCGCATCGAGGTCTATCCCGAGCGGCTGTCCGGCTACAACATCAGCCTCGACCAGGTGGCGCAGACCATCAGGACCGCGAATGCCGAGCAGCAGGCCGGCGGCGTCGAGTCGGGCGGTGCGCAGCTCACCGTGGTCACCGGGTCGTTCCTGCGCAATGCGGACGACATCATGCGTCTCGTGGTCGGCACGCACAACGACGTGCCCGTCTACATGCACGACGTCGCCCGCGTGACGCAGGAGCCGGAGGACGCCAGGCAGCTCGTCGCCTACTACACCGGCCCCGCGTTCAAGGGGGAGGGCAGGGCGGACGGCGCGCCCGCGGTGACCATCGCGGTGGCGAAGAAGGAAGGCACCAACGGCGTGACGGTGGCCAACGCGGTCCTCAAGCGCGTCGAGGAGCTGAAAGGCCGGCGGATCCCGAGCAACGTCGAGGTCAGCATCACCCGCAACTACGGCGAGACCGCGAACGACAAGGTCAACGAGCTGATCTTCAAGCTCTTCATCGCGACCGGCTTCGTGTTCATCCTGGTCCTGGGCGCGTTCCGCGCGTTCCGGCCGGCGATCGTGGTGCTTCTCGTCATTCCGGTCGTCCTCCTGTTCACCGTCTTCTGCGCGTGGCTGATGGGGTACACCATCGACCGCGTCAGTCTGTTCGCCCTGATCTTCTCGATCGGCATCCTCGTCGACGACGCGATCGTCGTGGTGGAGAACATCTACCGGCGCTGGCTCGAGGAGGGCCGCACCGACGTCAACACGGCCGTGGACGCGGTCCGCGAGGTCGGCAACCCGACGATCCTCGCGACCTTCACGGTCATCGGCGCGCTGCTGCCGATGGGCTTCGTCACCGGCATGATGGGTCCTTACATGGAGCCCATCCCGGCGCTGGGCTCCGTCGCGATGCTCATCTCGCTGTTCGCGGCCTTCGTCTTCACGCCGTGGCTCGCCATTTCCCGGTGGCTTCGCCCCACCCTTGGCTACCTCGAGAAGGCGGAGAAGCGCGAGCACAGGACCGCGGAGCGCCTCGAGGGCCTGTTCCGCGCCGTGCTCGAGCCGCTGATCGACAGCAAGAGCAAGCGCGCGCTGTTTCGTCTGGCGCTCTGGGGCTCCTTCGCGCTCGCCCTGTCGATGTTCTACACGAAGTGGGTGGCGGTGAAGATGCTGCCGCTCGACAACAAGCCCGAGTTCTCGGTCGTGCTCGACATGCCCGAGGGCACGGCGCTGCCCGTCACGGCGAACATGCTGCACCGCATCGCGGACAAGATCCGCCAGAAGAACCCCGAGGTGACGGCGATGCAGATCTACGCCGGCACGGCGCGGCCGTTCGACTTCAACGGCATGGTTCGCCACTACTACCTGCGCAGCCAGCCGTGGCAGGGCGAGGTGCAGGTGCAGCTGCTGCACAAGCGCGACCGCAAGCGTTCGAGCCACCAGATCGCGGTCGCGTCCCGCGAGGCGATCCAGGACATCGTCAAGGGCACGGGCGCCAGCGCCGCCGTGGTCGAGATGCCCCCGGGCCCGCCCGTGCTGCAGTCGGTCGTGGCCGAGGTGCACGGCCCGTCGGCCGACGTCCGGCGCCAGGTGGCGCGCGATCTCACCAAGATGTTCGACCAGACGGAGAGCCTGGTCGACGTCGACAATTACATGCGCGACGCCTTCGAGTACTGGCGCTTCAAGGTCGACACCGAGAAGGCGGTACGGCGCGGCATCTCGGTGGATACCATCAACCGCAACCTGTCGATGGCCCTCGGCGGCGCCACCTTGGGCGACGTGAAGCAGCGCGCGGGCTACGAGCCGATCAACATCACCATCCAGGTGCCGCTCGCCGAGCGTTCCCAGGTCACGCGGCTCGGCGACCTGCCGGTCCAGTCCATGTCCGGCATGACCGTGCCGCTGCGCGAGCTCGGCGAGTTCGAGCGCGTCAAGGAAGACGACATCATCTATCGGAAAGATCTGCGCGACGTCGAGTACGTGGTGGCGGACGTCGGCGGTCGCCTGGCGGCGCCGGTGTACGGCATGTTCCAGGTGCAGGACATCCTGGAGAAGGGCTACGTGGCGCCGGACGGCGTCGCGCTCGAGGGCTTCTGGCTCGGCCCGCCCAAGGACGACCGCGTGTCGTCGTTCGAGTGGACCGGCGAGTGGACGGTGACCTTCGAGACCTTCCGCGACATGGGCGCCGCGTTCATGGTGGCGCTGGTGCTGATCTACGTCCTCGTGGTCTGGGAGTTTGGCAACTTCCGGATCCCGGCGCTGATCATGGCGCCGATCCCGCTGACGCTGCTGGGCATCATCCCGATGCACGCGATCATGGGGGCGGAGTTCACGGCGACCTCGATGATCGGCTGGATCGCGCTCGCCGGCATCATCGTCCGCAACTCGATCCTGCTCGTCGACTTCTCCATCCACGAGGTGCAGCGCGGCGTGCCGGTGCGCGAGGCCGTGATCCGGGCGTGCAAGACCCGTACGCGGCCGATCATGATCACGGCCCTGGCACTGGTGGCCGGCTCGTCGGTGATCTTCACCGACCCGATCTTCCAGGGCATGGCGATCTCGCTCGCGTCGGGCGTGATGGTGTCGACCATCCTGACCCTCGTCGTCATCCCCCTCGGCTGCATCAAGGCCGAGCGGGCGCTGTGCGAGGTCGCGGCGGCCGGCTGCGCTTCGGCCGGCATACCCGTGCCCGAGGAGATCGTCGTACCCGCGACCACGGCGGCCGCGCAGCCGAAGCCGGCGTCGTCCGGTGGCCTGCTGCTGACGATCTGGAGCAAGGTCGCGGGCGCGCTCATGATGATCTTCTACGCCGTGCGCGGACTGGTTCTGCTGCTCGGGCAGGCCTTCAAGAAGAAGACGCCGCCCCCGCGCCCGGTTGCGACAGCGCCCGCGCCCGCACCGAGCGTGGCACCGGTGGCAGGACAGGCTCCGGCCGGTGGCGGTGACGACGGCGCCGCGAGCCGGCGTGCCGAGGCCATGGTCTCGGCCGGGCCCGGGGTGACCCGCGTGATCTCGCCGGCCAAGGCCACGATCGTCCCGCCGCCCCCGCCCCCGCCGGCGACACCGGCGGTGGCGCCGCCCACGGAGCAGGCGGCGCGTGAGGACAGGGCCGCAGCGGCGAAGAAGAAGGCGGCACCGGCGGCAAAGCCCGGCAAGGCCGCCGCGGCAGCGGCGCAGGCCGTCGTTCCCGAGCCGCAGGGCACCGCGCGTGCCAAGGTTTCGGCGCGGCGAGGCATCCGGTTGAAGCTGATCAAGCCGAGCGAAGACGACTCGGGTCTCAAGTAAAGAATGGGCGGCCCAAGGGCCGCCCACTGTCATTGCCTTCGCCGAGAACCCAACCCCGATGCCCTTTCGCCGGTCGACCGCCAATTTCCTCCTGCTGGGCCTCGCCTGGCAGGCGGCGGTCGCTGGCGACGACGGCCGGCCGAGGGCCTTTTATCCGTACCCGTCGGATCCGGCCGCCAGTTCGACCAGGGCACCGTGGGAGAGCGGCAGCTATCCCGCCCGTCCGGGCGCGTCGAGCGCCGCGCAATCCTGGAGCGGATCCGGCACCGGCGGTGACCGCGGCGGTTCCTACGCTTCGCCGTCCTACGGCGGGGCGGGAAGCTTCCGCGACAAGCCGCAGGAACAGTACCGGTTCCGCCAGCGTCCCGAGGACCGGCGGATCGAGTCGCCCGACGCCCTCCGATACCGCCCGGATCCCGATCTGGCGCGGCGCTCCTATCAGAACTGGGGCGTGCCCGGGCAGGAGTGGTCCGAGGCGTCCCGGGGACCGGCGGTCATCTTCCGGCCGCGCGACCAGGGACAGGGGACGTCGGACCGCGGGTTGCCGTCGGCACCTGCCTACCCGGACGTCGGGCCGTCCGGGCCCGGCATCTACCCGGATTGGCCGCCGGCCTACGGCCCGCCTTACTGACGACGGCCGGCCCACCGACAGCAGCAGGTGGCACCACCGCGGGCGCGAGGCGCCATCACCACCCGACCAGGAGGACGAAGATGAGAATCGCAACGAGATACTGCCTCGCGGCAGCGGTGGCGCTGGCGGCGTCGAGCGCGTTCGGCGCCGCGCAGTTCTCGGCCGACACCGTGCAGACGGGGCCGCAGGGGCAGTCGGTGACCGGCAAGCGTTACGTGGGCGAGGGCAAGGTCCGGACCGATGCCGCGCACGCTGGCCAGACGATGGTGCAGATCGTGGACAGTGCCCAGGGCGTGAGCTACGTGATCTTCCCCGACCAGAAGTCGTACACGGAGTTCCGCACTGCGCCGGCGGCGCCGAAGGCCGGCCCGGGCGCCAACCCGTGCGCCGGCATGCAGGACGTGACCTGTCGGAAGGTCGGCAGCGAGACGATGAGCGGGCGTGCGGCGACGAAGTGGGAGATGACCGGTGGCGCCGCGGCCCAGGGCAAAACCATTACCTGGTGGATCGACGACGAGCGCGGCGTGCCGCTGCGCATGCAGTACTCGGACGGCAGCGCGCTGGAGGCCAAGATGGTCGGCAAGGAGCAGCACGAGGGCCGGAGCGTCGAGAAGTGGGAGACGGTGATGAGTCGCCCCGGCCAGCAGCCGGTGAAGATGGTCCAGTGGCTGGATCCGGACCTCGGCGAGCCGGTGAAGCAGCAGGGGCCCGACGGATCCTCGTTCGAGCTCAAGAACATCAAGGTCGGCCCGCAGCCGGGTGACCTGTTCGCGGTCCCCGCAGGGTTCCAGAAGGTCGCGCCGCCCACTCAGGGTGGGGCGCAGGGAGGGGCCGCGCCGCGCTGAACCGCGTGGCGGGTCCGAGGGAGCAGCAGCGGAAGGAGCTGACGATGAATGCGACGGTGTGGGGTCTGCGGGTGATGGTGCGCGGCGTGGTCGCCGGCTTCGCCCTGATGGCGGGGCAGGTGACTGCCGCGCCGATCTTTGCGCCGGCGGGCGCCGTGCCCGGGCCGAGTCCCTGGTTCGCCCGGCCAGCGCCACCCCCGTTCGCGGCGCCGCCCCTGGCCGCCGGTCCGCGCGGCTTCGACGAGCGCTGGTCCGCCCCCGTCTGGCGCTTCCGGCCGGTGCCGGCGCCGCTGCCGTCGGGACCCGGGATTGCCGGGATGCCGACCCGGCCGTTCGCGCCGATGGGCCCCGGACCGTGGGGTGTCCCGCCACCGGCCTATGGTTTCGGCGGTCCCGGACCGTGGGGTGTCCCGCCGCCGGCCTATGGCTTCGGCAGTCCCGGGCCGTGGGTGCCACCGGTTGCGGCCGTCGGGTTTCCACCCGCCGGCTCCCGGCTCGGTCCCGACTTCGCTCGACAGTACGCCTGGCGGCCGCTGCCGTCGCGTTCCGCGCTGGCCGCCGTCTATCCGACGTGGGCGCCGGGCGCCGCGCCAGCGCCGCACTGGAACGGCGGTCAGGACTACCGGTTCCGGCCGCCGCCGCCCTTCGGGCCGGACCGCCTCGCGGGCGCCCCGCGCTGGGTGGCGCCGGCCATGCCTTGGCCGCCCTACGCGCCCGCATTCGCTCCCCCGCCTGCCGCGGCGGGCCCGTGGGGCCTTCGGGCGCCCGGCGGCGACGTGCCTCCGCAACCGGTGGCCTTCGCGTACCAGCGCCCGGTTCCGGCGGCCTTTGCGGCCCCGGGCTACCGGTTCCGACCGGACCCGCGCTTCGGCCCCGAGCTTGCCCGCGTGCCGCCTGCGCCGCGCGGCCATGCGGATGTGGCCTGGGAGCCGGCGGCGAGGAACGCCGTTCCTGACGCCTGGCCGCAGGGCGGGAGCGAGCCTCCCGCCTTCGCCGTCCCCGGCTGGGATCGGGCCTACAACTGACGACAGAGGCAGCGTTCGACTGCCGGGGAAGGAAGGACGTCGTGATGATCACCATGATCGGAAGCCTCAAGGGCGGGTCGGGCAAGAGCACTCTCACCTTCAACCTGGCCATCTGGCTGATCCACGCGAACAAGCGCGTGATGGTGGTCGACGCCGACCCGCAGGCGACCCTGAGCGACGTCGCCGACGTCCGGCGCGAGGAGGGGTTCCAGCCGCCCCTCGAGGTGCGGGGCGGTTCCGCGCTGAACGACCGGCCGCTGATGAAGGAGTACGACGAGACGCTGATCGACGTCGGCACGGCGGACATCGAGGCGGTCAAGCGCGCGATCGGCATTGCCGACCGCATCATCGTGCCGGTCCCGCCCAGCCAGGCGGACATCTGGTCGACGCAGCGCTTCATCCGGTTCGTCGAGTCGGTGGCCTCCGGTCGCTCGCGCCCGGAGATCGTCGGGTTCATCAACCGGGCCGACACGCACCGGGCCATCCGCGAGTCCGACGAGGCCGCAGCGGCCCTCGTGTCGCTGCCCGGGATCCACTACCTGAAGCCCAGGCTCGCCCAGCGCACTGCCTACCGGCGCTCCTTCAGCGAAGGGCTGGCGGTGTTCGAGCTCGAGCCTCGGGGCAAGGGGACGCGGGAATGGCACGCCCTCGCGGCGGCCCTCTATCCCGAGGTGGTCTGACCGGCCGGGGGCGCCGCGGGGGCCGGCGGCAGCCGGACCTCAGACACACCGGGACGTCGTCGTCAATGCGGCACAGCAGAAAGAGGTTTTTTTAGTAGCGTTTTCTGATATTGTAATAGTTATCCAGTTTATCCCAGGATCAGGCCGCCCTATGACGAGCCCAGAGACTCCAGCGGTTGCCCCCGCCGCCAGCCGTCCTGCGGAACCGACCGTTTACGACTCGATGGATCGCCTGTCGGCGGCGTTCGAGACCAGCGCGCGCCGTTGGGAGCTGATCGTTTACCCGACCCTTTTCGCGTTCGTCGTCCTGGCGGCCTACGGCTTCTACCTGGTGTTCAGCCTGACGCGGGACGTGCACTACCTCGCGCTCAGCGTCGACTCGAACATGACCGTGCTGGCCAGCAACATGCAGGCGGTGTCCGACAACATGGCGCACCTGACAGCCAACGTGCGCACCATGGCCGTCAGCGTGGAGTCGATCAACACCAAGGTCAGCACCCTCGAGCCGATGCTCGCCAACATCGACTCGATGGACAGGGCGATGCGCTCGATGACGTTCGCCACGCACAACATCGGCCAGGACATGGCGGTGATGAACCGACAGATCTCGCGACCGATGTCGTTCTTCAACGGCTTCATGCCCTGGTGACCCGCCGGCCCCGCCGGACGAGGCGGCAACGCAGAGTCCGCGCTCAGACCGCCGCGTCGTAGGCGATGTCGGCCGTCGGCTCCTGAAGGAAGAACCCCTGCGCGTAGTCGATCCCCGCCGTCCACAGGTAGGCGAGGGAATGCGCGTCCTCGACGGCGGTGGCCACCGACCGCGTGTCCTGCGCCGCCAGCCATCGCACGGCCTCGCGCAGGGCATCTAGCCGGTCCTGGCGCTCGGCGACGCCGGCGGTCAGCACGGGGGCCAGCTTGACGAAGTCGAAGCGCAGCTCGGCGACGAGCTCCTGCGCAGTCACGTCGTGCTCGTAGCGGTCGAGGGCGACCTTGCAGCGGATCTTCCGCAGGCTCGCTACCAGGCGGCCCGTTTCGGCCGGGTAGCGGCGGGCATCGCCGGCCCTCAGCTGCACGGTGAGCCAGTCGCCGCGGGCCCCCGCCTGGGCGAGTTCGTCGCAGAGCGCGACGACCACCCGCTCGTCTCGCAGGCCGCCGACCGAGAACGGGATGAAGAAGTGCGCCCGCGCCGCGCGCCGTCCTCGCTCCAGCGCCAGCCGCCGAACGGCGGCGCGCACGACCCACTGATCGATCGCGGGCATGAGCCCGGCGCCTTCCGCGGCGGCGAAGAAGTCGCCAGGCAGCATCTCGCCGGCGGCGACGGTCGGCAGGCGGAGCAGCGTCTCGTAGTGCTCGCGCGCGTCGCCGCGCAGGCTGACGATCGGCTGGAAGGCGAGCGACAGGCGATCCCCGGCGAGGGCCTCCTGGATGAGCGCGGGCAGGGTGCGGTCCGCCGGCGTGGTCACCGGCACCCGGCTCAGCACCGCGTAGCCGTGCTCGGAGGGCGCCGCGACCTCGCAGCAGGCGCGCTCGGCGCGCTCCAGCCAGTGCTCGGCGTTCGGGTCCGACGCGCGCGCCGGGCTGAGCGCGACCGCCGCGCTCGCCGCCCCGCCCGCGGCGCGGGCCGTGGCCTGACGGAGCAGGTGCTGTCGCAGACGCTGGGCGAGCTGGACGCTGCTGGCCGGGTCGGCCGGCCCGGGGTCGAGGAGGGCTGCCAGCCGCTCCGGCCCCAGCACCGCGAGGCACCCGGTCGATGCGCCGACCGTCTCGAGCGCGGCGAGCCCCGCCGTCGCCAGCACGCCGGGCTCGGCCGGCGGCGTCACGGCCATCACGGCGAGCATCGCCGTCGCGTCGCCCGCGGCCGGCAGTTGCCGCAGCCGCGCCACCAGGCCCTCGCGGTCCAGCAGCACCACGGCGGCCGCCACCCCCTCGTCCCGTGCGGCGGCGCGTTCCGGCGGGGGCGGTGCGTCCAGCCCGGGGCATCGCGCGATGACCGATCGGACGAGGCCCGTCGCGTCGGCCGGGTCCACGGTGTCGCAGGCCGGCAGCGCGGCCAGCGTCGCGGCGAGCTGCGGCGTCCTTTCGCCGACGACGACGACGGGAGCCTTCGATCCGCTGCGGCGGTAGATCTCGACGACGTCGGCGAGCCGCGGATTACCCGGCCCGCAGTCGACGACGACCAACTCCCACCCGGCACCCTTGAGGGCGCGCGCAAACTCGACCAGCGTGCGGAAGCGCGCGATCGCGGGGGCCTGCTGCGCACGGGCCCACCCGGCGAGGTGCGCCGGCGCCGGGGCGTGGGGGCCGGTGAACAGCGCCACCCGGCAACCGCCGCGCGCGGCGGTCGGCTCCGCGGGGCGTGGCTCGCCGGTCGACATGGCGCTGCTGCGGCGCCTATCGGCCCGACGGCCTCAGAGATTCGACCAGAGGTTGTCGAACTCCTGGCTCGGCTGCCCGGCCTCGCCGGCGGTGGTCGCCTTGCGCCGCCGGACGTGCGCGCTTTCCTGCAGCACCTCGAAGGCGAACCGCGCGCAGATGCCGGTCGCCTCGACGACGTCGCCCAGGCGAACCAGTTGGTCCGCGTCGGGCGAGAGCAGCCAGAGCACGTCGTCCTTCTTGCGGTTGATCGTGGGCAGCAGCAGGGTCGCGGGGCGGCCGGCGGCCGGGAACTCGGGCAGCAGCAGCGCGGGCTCGGTCTTGAGCTTGTGCCGGTCCCGTGACGCCTGCACGTCGCCGACGTAGCTGTCGACGGCCTCGCACTGCGGGGCGACGAGCTCGATACCCACGCGCAGGGTGTCGCGTCCGACGTACTGGATCCAGCGGATCAGCCCGACGCTGAATTGCGGATCCTCCGTCACGGTCTGGATGCCGAGCACCTCGCCGACCCGGATGCGCGGCGCGTTGCTGGCGTGCCAGTCGATGCAGTAGCCGCCGGCGCTCTCGTTGGTCGTCCGGACGTTGAACGTCGGCGTGGTCGGTCCCGTTGCCGCCGGCGGGGTGTCCTCGGGCGACTTCCACGCGATGCCCTGCGTGGCCGGACCGAGGACCTCCGGATCGGACACGGTCAGGCCCAGGCCGAGCGGCGCCAGCGCGTAGAGGTCGCGCTCGTGCAGCAGGCTCGGTGGCGGGCCGCCTGCCCGCGCTGCGGCGGGCTTCGATTCCTTGAGCTCGGCGTGGATCGCCGCCAACCCGACGATCACCCGCAGCTCGAACACGAGGCGGGTACGCGAGAAGCGCCGCCGCGGCGGCTTCGACCATTGGTCCGCCAGCCGGCGCAGCAGGGTCGTCGCGAGCAGCGTGGTGGGCTGCGCGGCCGCGGCGGCCGCCTCCGTCCCGGCGAGCTCGGTCGCGATCTCGCTCGTCAAGGGGGCAAGGTCGACCAGCAGGTAGCGGCCGCGGACCGGTTCGGCGAAGCGCTCGGCGAGCAGCGGTTCCTCGTCGCCGATCGTGTCGATGAGTCGGTGCGTGGGCTGGATCTCGGCGTCCTCTGCCGGCACGAAGGTCAGCGCCTTGCCCCAGCGTGCGCTGCTCTCGAGCACCCGCTGCATCTCACGCTGGCGCAGCCGCTGCGGCTCTGCCGCGGCGAGGACGATCATCTGGCGGTAGGTCTCGGCGACGGTCGACACGGGCGAGCGGCCGTCGTCGAGGCGATCGCGCACCGGCACGGCGTCGAGGCGTTGCTGTACCGCGAAGCCGTGGATCGCGTGCGCCTCGCGCCAGCTGCCGGCGGGCCAAGGGTTGTAGACGAGGACGGCGCGAAACTGGGTGCGCCCGATGTAGCGCAACGCGCGCTGCAGGGCGATCGTGAGCAGCCGCTGGTCGTCGGCCTCGTGGATGCCGCCGAGGATCCGCTCGACGACGATCTTGTAGGAGATCGCCAGTTCGGCGTTGAGCTCGCGCACCAGCGAGGCGACCTTCTCCGCCTTGGCCGCGAGCGGAAACGCGGTGTCGAGGAAGTGCCGCTCCAGGTTGACGCCGAGGTACTCCACGGTCGGCACGAACCGCTCGGCGATCGCGATGCGGACCGAGTCGGGGAGCTCCACCCGGTTGAACTCGGTGAGCCCGGTGTAGGTCTGACGGGCGAGCTCGCCGATGTTCGCCTGCGGCAGCGCGCCGAACCAGGCCTCCGCGCGGCGCGTGTCCGCGAGTGGGTAGTCCGCGGCCGGTGGGTTGCGCTTCGGGACCCGCAGACCAAGCGACTGGATCGTGCTCACGATGCGACTACCTCTCTCTCTGAACTTGTCCGGCGCGGCTGCGAGCGTCACGCGTCCCCGCTGGACGCTAATCATAGGCGGCGCGGCACGCGCCGGGAATGCGACTTCCGTGCGATGTATCGGCAGCCTTGCGGCGTTCAGCACGCCAGCGCGGTCTTGGCCGGCCGGCCGGCGGTTTCCCGGACCAGGCGAGGCACGAGGTAGCCGGGGAGCTGCTCGCGCAGCCGGGCGATCAGGGTGCGGCCGGTCGCCTCGTCGACGGCGAAGTGGGCGGCGCCGGCGACCGGGTCGAGCAGGTGCAGGTAGTAAGGGACCACGCCGGCCGCGAACAGCGCCTCGCTGAGGGCGCCCAGCGCACCCGCGTCGTCGTTCACGCCGCGCAGCAGCACGGACTGGTTGAGCAGCGCGACACCGGTGCCGCGCAGCGCCCGCGCCGCCGCCACGGCGCCCGGCGTGAGCTCGGCGGCGTGGTTGACGTGCAGCACCACGCTCGTGGCGAACCGCGGCCGGCGGAGCAGGGCGAGCAGCGCCGGCGTCACGCGCTCGGGCACGACCGTCGGCATGCGGGTGTGCAGCCGCAGGCGCACGACGTGCGGCACTGCGGCGAGCCGCTCCCAGAGCTCGGCGAGGCGCGGGTCGGCGAGCATGAGCGGGTCGCCGCCGCTGAGGACGACCTCGCGCAGGTCCGGCGCGGCGGCGACGTGGTCTACGGCCGCCTGCCAGTCGTCGCGCGCCGCGGTCTGCTCGCCGTACGGGAAGTGGCGGCGGAAGCAGTACCGGCAGTGGACGGCGCAGGCCGCGGTGGCGATCAGCAGGGCGCGGCCGGCGTACTTCTGCAGCAGCCCCGGCGTGCGGGCTGCCGCCAGGTCGCCGACCGGGTCGACGACGAAGCCCGCGGCGTCTTCGAGCTCCGCTGCGGCCGGCAGGAACTGGCGCAGGACGGGGTCCGCCGGGTCGTGCGCCGCGGCGCCGAGGGCCTCGGGCGTGATTCGGCACCCGAAGCTCTCCGCCGCTGCCCGGGCGCCGGGCAGCAGACCCGCGTCGAGCCCGAGGTCCGCGAACACGGCATCGACGTCGCGGGCCGAGGCGAGCAGCGCCGCCTGCCACGCCGCCTGCCCCGAATCTGGCCTTCGCGCTATGATGCGCGCCTTTTTCCGGCCGTTGGATGACGACGACATGGCGACCTACAGCACAAGCGAGTTCAAGTCCGGCCTCAAGATCATGCTCGACGGCGATCCGTACTCGATCATTGAAAACGAATTCGTGAAGCCGGGCAAAGGCCAGGCCTTCAACCGGGTCCGGGTGCGCAATCTCAAGAACGGCCGCGTCATCGAGAAGACCTTCAAGTCCGGCGAGTCGGTCGAGGCCGCGGACGTCGTCGAGACCGACATGCAGTACCTCTACAACGACGGCGAGTACTCGCACTTCATGCATCCGGAGACCTTCGAGCAGTTCACCGCCGACGCCACGGCGGTCGGCGACGCCGCGAAGTGGATCAAGGAGCAGGACGTGTGCATGGTCACGCTCTGGAACGGCCATCCGATCGGCGTCACGCCGCCCAACTTCGTCGTCCTCACCATCACCGAGACCGATCCCGGCGTGCGGGGCGACACCTCGGGCGGCGGCGGCAAGCCCGCGACGCTCGAGACGGGCGCCGTGGTGCGCGTGCCGCTGTTCGTCCAGACCGGCGAGGCCGTGAAGGTCGACACGCGCACCGGGACCTACGTCTCGCGCGCGAAGGAGTGACGACGGGGGCCGACTGGTCCCCGGCGGCCGGGCGCGAGGTCCTCGCGGCGCGCGCCCGCCTGCTCGGGCAGGTCCGCCGCTATTTCGCCGCGGCAGGCGTGCTCGAGGTGGAGACGCCGCTCCTGTCTTTCGCCGGCGCCACGGACCCGGCGCTCGCGAGCCTCGCCACGCGTTACTCCGGCCCGGCGGCGCCCCACGGGGCCGCTCTCTATCTCCAGACCTCGCCCGAGCACGCGATGAAGCGCCTGCTCGCGGCGGACAGCGGGCCGATCTACCAGATCTGCCGGGCGTTCCGCGACGGCGAGCGCGGGCGCCGCCACAACCCCGAGTTCACCCTCCTCGAGTGGTACCGCCCCGGCTTCGCCCTGTCCGCGCTGATCGACGAGGTCGTCGGGCTGCTGCACGAGGTCCTGCCCGAAAGGCTGCGCGAGGAGCGCGTGAGCTACGCGCAGGCCTTCGGGCGAACGCTCGGCCTCGACCCGCATCGCGCCGATGCCGCCGCGCTCCGGGCGGCGGCGACGCGGGCCGGCGTGCCGGGGGCGGGGGAGCTCGCGCTCCCGACGCGCGACGCCTGGCTCGATCTATTGATGACCCACTGCATCGAGCCCGGCTTCGACCCGCGGGCGATCACGGTCGTGCTCGACTACCCCGCCAGCCAGGCCGCGCTCGCGCGCGTGCGGCCGGGCGACCCGCCGGTGGCGGAGCGCTTCGAGGTCTACGCGGGCGGGATGGAGCTGGCGAACGGGTTCCACGAGCTGACCGATGCCGCCGAGCAGCGCCGGCGCTTCGCCGCCGACAACGCGCGGCGCCGCGCAGAGGGTCTGCCGGAGATGCCGGTGGACGCGCGCCTGCTCGCCGCCCTGGACGCCGGGCTGCCCGACTGCTCGGGGGTCGCGCTGGGGGTCGACCGCCTGTTGATGCTGGCGGTCGGCGCGCGGGACATCGCCGACGTGCTCGCCTTCCCGCTCGAGCGGGCCTGAGGGGACGTCAGCGCAGCAGCGTGCCGATCCGTTCGCCCATGCGCACGGGGTGGCCGGGGCGGAGGGCGTCGGACCAGGCGGCGGCGTCCCGGCCGAACAGCAGGATCACCGTCGAGCCCATGTTGAAGCGCCCCAGCTCGGCGCCGCGCGCGAGCTCGACCGGCGCCTCGGGAACGGCGCGCCACACCGTCGCCCGGCGGTGGGCGGGGGTGACCGTGCCGGCCCAGACGGTGTCCATGCTGCCGACGAAGGTCGCGCCGACCAGGATGACCGCCATCGGCCCGCACGCGGTGTCGAATACCGAGATCACCCGTTCGTTGCGCGCAAAGAGCCGCGGCAGGCTCGCGGTGGTGAGCCGGTTCACGCTGTAGAGGCGGCCGGGCACGTGCAGCGTCGCGCGCAGCCGACCCGCGAGGGGCATGTGCACGCGGTGGTAGTCGCGCGGCGACAGATAGATCGTCGCGTAGGCCCCGCCGGCGAGCTCCGCGGCCAGGCGCTGATCGCCGCCGAGCAGTTCGAGCAGCGAGTAGTCCCAGCCCTTCGCCTGCACCAGCCGCCCGTCGGTCACGGTGCCGGCCTCGCTGACCTCGCCGTCGGCGGGGCAGCAGATCGCGTCCTCGTCGGGGCAGATCGGCCGCGCGTCGGGCCGCAGCGCGCGCGTGAAGAAGGCGTTGAAGCTCGGGTAGGCGTGCGGGTCGGGCTCGGCCGCGGTGGTCATGTCGACGCGGAAGGCCTCGACCGCGCGCCGGATCAGCCAGTCCTTGAGCGGCGGCCACTCGGCCCGCGTCAGCTGGTGCACCAGGCGCCCGAGGAGGTGGTGCGGGAGCAGGTGCAGGAGCACCGAGAACAGGAAGCCGGGGACGGTCGGTGCGGGGGGCGGCGTGGGCATGGCGGGGCGGCGGTCAGTGCGCGGCGTCGCCGAGCGCGAGCGCCTTGATGTCCCGGGCGATCGTAGCCGGCGGCGTCTCTGGGGTAAACCAGCCGCGCAGCGCGCCGTCCGGCGCCACGACGGCAACGGTCAGCGGCGGCACGGCGTCGTCGTCGGCACCCTGCCGGGCCCCTGCCGCTGCCCACGGCGGCACCAGTGGCTGCAGGGCGGCCGCGTCGCCGGCCAGCCCGAGGAAGTCGGGGCTGTAGAAGCCCACCAGGTCGCGCAGGGTGGCGCCCTGGCCGGTACCGGGCCGGAGCGACACGAACAGCCCCTGGAACTTCGTCTGCACGTCGTGGCGATCGGCGAGCCAGTTGTGGACGTGGACGAGGCGGGTGAGCGCCTCGCGTGCCGCTGCGGCATCGTCCGGCGCGGCGAACACCGCGGCGCTCCATCGGCCGGCGGCGCGCGCGGCGTCGAAGGGCCGGTCGTACTGGTCGACCAGGCCGAGCTCGGTCACCCGCAGCGGGGCCGCCGGCGCGACCATCGCCTCGGGCCGGCGGGGCACGTCCGACGCGGGATCGCGGGTCAGGTTGCCGGCCCAGTAGCCGAGCGCCAGCACGAGCACGGCGGCGAAGGCGAACGCGAGGCGCTGCGCGGGGCTGCGCGGGGCGCGCTGGCGGTACATGGCGATTCCTCCCCGGGGTCAGGCGGCCAGCGCGCGCTCGGCCGCGGCGACGGCGACGCCGGTGCGCACGGTGCCTGTCCCGCCGAGGACCGCCTCGAGCGCCGCCAGGCAGTAGAGGATGTTCTGCGGACGGCTGCTGCGGCCCATCAGACCGATGCGCCAGATCCTGCCGGCGAGGTCGCCGAGCCCCGCGCCGATCTCGAGGTCGAGCTCGTCGAGGAGGCGGGTGCGGACCGCGGCGTCTTCCACTCCGTCCGGGATCGCGACGGCGTTGAGCTGCGGCAGCCGGTCGGGCTCGGCCACGACGAGGCGCAGGCCCATGGCCTCGAGTCCGGCCCGCAGCGCGACGTGGTGGCGGCGGTGGCGCGCCCAGGCGTTCTCGATCCCTTCCTCGTGCAGGATGAGCAGCGCCTCGTGCAGCCCGTACAGGGCGTTCACGGGGGCCGTGTGGTGGTAGGCGCGCCTCTGCCCGCTGCCCCAGTAGCCCATGATCAGGTTGAGGTCGAGGAACCAGCTCTGCACCTTCGTCCGCCGGTTGCGGATCTTGTGCACCGCGCGCTCGCCGAAGGTCACGGGCGAGAGCCCGGGGGCGCAGGACAGGCACTTCTGGGTGCCGGAGTACACGGCGTCGAGGCCCCAGGCGTCGACTTCGACCGGCGTGCCGCCGAGCGAGGTCACGGTGTCCGCGATCACGAGGGCGCCGCGGGCGTGGGCGAGGGCCGCGATGCGCTGCGCGTCGGACTGTGCGCCGGTCGAGGTCTCGGCGTGGACGAAGGCGACGATCTTCGCCTCGGGGTGCCCGGCCAGCGCCGCCTCGACCTTCGCCGGGTCGACCGCCGTTCCCCAGTCGTCCTGCACGATGACGGCGGTGCCGCCGCAGCGCTCCACGTTCTCCTTCATCCGCCCACCGAACACGCCGTTCTGGCAGACGATCACGGTCTCGCCAGGCTCGACCAGGTTGGTGAAGCAGGCCTCCATGCCGGCCGAGCCCGGCGCCGAGACGGGCAGGGTGAGCGCGTTGCGCGTCCGGAAGGCGTACTGCAAGAGCTCCTTGACCTCGTCCATCATCGCGACGAAGCGCGGGTCGAGGTGGCCGATCGTCGGTCGCGACATCGCCTCGAGCACGCGCGGGTGGACGTCCGACGGGCCGGGTCCGAGGAGGGTGCGAACGGGGGGCGTGAAGGGGCGCATGGCGCGATCCGGGGAAAAAGCCGCGCGGCAGTATAGGAACCCGCGCGCCCCGGCGACAAACCGGACAGCGGCCGCGGTGGCGTTGCGGTCGCCGCCGGCTATGCTCCCCGGACCGTAACGCGCGAGGGCGAGGGCATGTCGCAGGAGAAGGAGATCACCGAGGCGGAGTGGCGCGAGCGCCTGACCCCGGAGCAGTTCCACGTCTGCCGGGAGCACGGCACCGAGCGGGCCTTCACGGGCGCCTACCACGCGACCAAGACGGCCGGGACCTACCGCTGCGTCGCCTGCGGCGAGCCGCTGTTCGACTCGGCGGCCAAGTTCGACTCGGGCACCGGCTGGCCGAGCTTCTGGCAGCCCGTCGGCGACGGCGCCGTCGTCGAGCAGACCGACCGGAACTACGGCATGGTGCGCACCGAGGTGCACTGCGCCCGCTGCGGCTCGCACCTCGGGCACGTTTTCCCCGACGGCCCCCGGCCGACCGGCCTGCGCTACTGCATCAACTCGGTGGCGCTCGCCCTCGCGCCGCGCGCGGACTGACCGGGCGCAATAGTTTTTGCAAACCGGCTAACGGTTTACCGCCGAAAGCCGACGTACTATCTTGTGCGTCGGGTCACGCCGGGGATGGGGCGGTGGACAGCAGCGTGTCGAGGTGGCTCGTGGCGGCGGCGATCGCGGTCGCGGTCGGTCCCGCGGCGGCGGCCAATGGCTTCCTGTACCGGAACGCCGACGGCCAGCTCGAGTACACCGACAAGGAGAGGACCGACCCGGGCTACACCCTCGTCCGGAGCGTCGACCTCGAGGACCGCTCGCGCCTCACGATCGTCCAGCAGCTCCCGCCGGTGCCCCACCGGCCGATCGCCTACCAGCCGATCGGCAAGAGCTTCACGAGCGTCAGCCGTCAGACCCTCACCTGGATGATCGAGCGCACGGCGCTCGAGACGCGGGTCTCGCCCGAGCTCCTGCACGCAGTGATCCGCGCCGAGTCGGGCTACAACAGCACGGCCGTGTCGCACGCCGGGGCCGGCGGGCTCATGCAGCTCATGCCCGGCACCGCCGAGCGCTACGGCGTGCGCGACCGCTTCGACCCGGCGCAGAACCTGCGGGGCGGCGCGACCTACCTGCGCGACCTCATGCAGATGTTCGACGACAACCTGCCGCTCGCCCTGGCCGGTTACAACGCCGGCGAGAACGCGGTCATCAACAACGGCTACAAGATTCCGCCCTACGCCGAGACCCGCGAGTACGTGAAGCGCGTGCTGCAGTACTACGCGGAGGAGCGGCTGCGCAGCGGGACGGGCAGTTCCGCGAGCGTCCTGGCCCGCCAGTGAGGCGACGCGTCCTCGGGTGGCTCGGGCAGGCCGCCCTGGTCGCGGCCGTCCTCGTCGGGGCCCACCTCTGGGCCACCCGCGACGCCGCGCGCGGGCCTGCCCCGGCGCTCTCCGGCACCCTCCTCGACGGGCGCGCATTGCCGCTCGCCGACTACCGCGG
>JALORY010000106.1 GCA_025458675.1 Gammaproteobacteria bacterium
CCACTCGATGCCGGCGTAGATGTCCTCCGAGTTCTCGCGGAAGATCACCATGTCGGTGTGCTCGGGCTCGCGCAGCGGGCTCGGGGTCCCGGCGAAGTAGCGCACGGGGCGCAGGCAGACGTAGAGGTCGAGCTCCTGGCGCAGGGCGACGTTGAGCGAGCGGATGCCGCCACCCACCGGGGTGGTGAGCGGACCTTTGATCGAGACCACGAAGTCGCGCACCGCGTGCAGCGTCTCCTCGGGCAGCCAGACGTGCTCGCCGTAGACGCGCGTCGCCTTCTCGCCGGCGTAGACCTCCATCCAGCGGATCGCGCGCGCGCCGCCGTAGGCCTTGGCAACCGCCGCATCGGTGACGCGCCGCATCGCGGGCGTGACGTCGACGCCGATGCCGTCGCCCTCGATGTAGGGGATGATCGGATTGCTCGGGACGGCGAGCGAGTAGTCGGGGTTCACCGCGATCTTGGCGCCGTCCGCCGGCACCTGGATCTTGTCGTAGGCCATCGATTGCGTCCTCGGCAGGGAGAAAAGGCGCCGGCATGGTAGCACCCGGCCTCGGCCCGCACCCCCCGTTTCTTGCACTGCACCATGAGCCGACTGATCCTGTTCAACAAGCCCTGGGGCGTCCTCACCCAGTTCACCGACGCGGACGGTCGCCCGACGCTCAAGGACTACCTTCCCGTGCCCGGCGTGTACGCGGCGGGCCGGCTCGACCGCGACAGCGAGGGCCTGCTGCTGCTCACCGACGACGGTGCGCTGATCCGACGCCTCACCGATCCGCGCGCGGAGACCTGGAAGACGTACTGGGCGCAGGTCGAGGGCGAGCCGTCCGAGCCGGCGCTCGAGCGGCTGCGGGCGGGCGTGCTCCTCAACGACGGGCCGACGCGGCCGGCACGCGCGCGACGCATCGCCGAGCCGCCGCTCTGGCCCCGCGACCCACCGATCCGCTACCGGGCGCACATCCCCACCGCGTGGCTGGAGATCGACATCCACGAGGGCCGCAACCGTCAGGTGCGACGGATGACGGCCGCGGTCGGGCTGCCGACCCTGCGCCTGGTGCGCGTCGCGGTCGGCGACTGGCGACTCGACGACCTGGCGCCGGGCGCGTGGCGCGAGGTCACGCCACCCGCGGGCCGGCGCGGGCCGCCGCCTCGACGGCGCCACGATCGCAGACCAGAATGATCGGAAGCGGCGCGCGCGCCCCCGCAGGGACCCCCAGCGATGCGATGGACCCCCCACGTGACGGTGGCCGCGATGGTCGAGCGGCACGGGACGCTCCTGCTCGTGGAGGAAGCCATCCAGGGCCGGCTCGTGCTCAACCAGCCCGCCGGGCACTGGGAGGAAGGCGAGTCCCTGATCGAGGGCGTGCAGCGCGAGGTCCTCGAGGAGACCGGTTACGCCTTCCAGGCCGAGTCCCTCGTCGGGATCTACCGGTGGGCGGTCCCCGACCGCAACTTCACCTACCTGCGCTTCGCGTTCGCCGGCACGGTCAGTGCCGAGCCGGTGCGCGACACGCTCGACCACAACATCCTGCGCGCGCTCTGGCTGACACCCGAGGAGCTCGCGGCCGAGGCGGAGCGGCTGCGCTCGCCGATGGTGCTGCGCTGCCTGCAGGACTACCTCGCGGGCCAACGCTTTCCGCTCGGTCTGCTCAATGACGTCCTCTGAGCGCCGGGCCCTCGCCCTGGCGGGGCTGCTGGCGATGCCCCCGGCGGGCCGGGCCGGTCCCCTGCTCGACCACGAGACCCAGCCCGAGGCGATCGAGTCCCCGACGCCCGCCGCGTTCACCATCTGCGCGGACCACGGCTGTGCCCGACGCAGCCGCGTGACGCTGCCGACGGCCGCCTGGGCGCCGGTGCGCCACGTCTTCGCGCCGCCGCCGCGCGACGCGGCGGAGGAGCGCGCGCGCATCGCGCAGGCGATCGGCCTGCTCGAAAGGATCGTCGGCCCCCTCACCGACACCGCGCACGATCGGGCGGGGGACCTGAACGGCTTCACGGCCCCCGGTGTCCAGATGGACTGCATCGACGAGTCCACCAACACCACGACCTACCTGCGGATGCTCGAGGCCGACGGCCTGCTCGCCTTCCACCGCGCCGGCGAGCCGCAGGGCCGCGGGTGGTTCGTGACGGGCTTCCCGCACTGGACGGCGTCGGTCGTCGAGCGCGGTACCGGGCGCGGCTGGGCCGTCGACTCCTGGTTCCACGACAACGGACGCGAGCCTCCGGTCGTGCCGCTCGCCGAGTGGCGCGCCGGCTGGGAACCGAAGGACTGAGCCGGGCGTGAGCACGCGCAGCACGCCCCGCCGGCTCTTCGTCGGACTGTCCGGGGGCGTCGACTCCGCGGTCGCCGCCGGCCTGCTCAAGGCCGAGGGCCACGACGTGCAGGCCGTCTTCATGAAGAACTGGGAGGAGGACGACACGCCGGGACACTGCGCCGCGGCGACGGACCTCGCCGACGCCCGCGCGGTCGCCGACGCGCTCGGCATCCCGCTGCACGCGGTCAACTTCGCGACCGAGTACTGGGACCGCGTCTTCGCGCACTTCCTCGCCGAGTACCGCGCCGGCCGGACGCCGAACCCCGACGTGCTGTGCAACCGCGAGATCAAGTTCCGCGCGTTCCTCGACCACGCCCTGGCGCGGGGCGCCGACGCCGTGGCGACCGGCCACTACGCGCGCGTCGTCGCCCGGGCGGACGGCGTGCACCTCGCGCGCAGCGCGGACGAGGCAAAGGACCAGACCTACTTCCTCTACCAGCTCGACCAGTCGCAGCTGCGGCACGCGATCTTCCCGCTCGCCGACCTGACCAAGCCGGAGGTGCGCGCCCTCGCCCGCCGCTGGGGCCTGCCCAATCATGCCCGCCGCGACAGCACGGGCATCTGCTTCATCGGCGAACGGCGCTTCCGCGATTTCCTCGCCCGCTACCTGCCGGCGCAGCCGGGCGACGTCGAGCTGCCCGACGGCCGGCGCGTCGGCCGCCACGGCGGACTCCTCTACTACACCCCGGGACAGCGGCACGGCCTCGCCCTTGGCGGCGTGCGCGGCGCGGGCGAGGCGCCGTGGTTCGTCGTCGGCAAGGACCTCGCCCGCAACGTGCTCGTCGTGGCGCAGGACCACGACCACCCACGGCTGATGGCGAGGTCGCTCGTCGCGCGCCCGCTCCACTGGGTACTCGGCGCGGCGCCGGCGACCACCTTCCGCTGCCTCGCCCGCTGCCGCCACCGCCAGCCGCTGCAGGACTGCACGGTGGAGGTCGGGACCGACGGCAGCGCCCGCGTGGTCTTCGCCGAGCGCCAGCGCGCCCTCGCCCCCGGACAGTCGGTGGTCTGGTACCAGGGGGCGGACTGCCTGGGCGGCGGCGTGATCGACGCGGTCGGCGAGTAGCGCGACCCGTGGCGCGGCGCGCCCACTTTGCGCAGAATCGCCCCCAGTCAGGGAGCGGGACCCAGCCTCGATGCACAGCGACACCGACCGTGCCCTCGCCCTCGCCGGGGTGCTCCAGTCCGCGCTGCTCACGCAGCAGGCGGCGCGCCGCGGCGCCGTGGACGACGAGGCGCTGCGCGCCAGCCTGTACAGCGTATTCCAGTTCGACGCGCCGTCCGTCGCGGCGGTCTTCGACGGCCCGGCGGGCGTGCGACTGGGGCTCGAGGAGCTCGGCCGGCAGCTCGGGCAGCCGTCGGCCAAACGGCTCGAGGTGGCCCGCTACGCACTCTCCCTGCTGCACCTCGAGCGCAAGCTGGCCGGCGACGAGCGCCGCCTCGCCGCGCTCGGCGCCGCGCTCGGGGCCCTGCAGAACCGGCTGCACGACGCGGCGGTCACCGACCCCGAGGTGGTCGCGCAGCTCGCCGAGGTCTATCGCGACCAGATCAGCACGCTGACCCCGCGGATCATGGTGAACGGCGACCCCGACCTGCTGCGCAGCACGGAGACCGGCATGCGCATCCGGGCCTGCCTCAGATCCTGCGTGCGACGCAGGCCACCTGAGGAACGTCCCATCGAGTCGTCATCGCGAGGCCCGAAGGGCCGTGGCGATCCGGAAATTGATTTCGATTCAACTGCCTGGATTGCTTCCCGCCGCGGCCTTCGGCCTCGCGGTTCGCAATGACGGTAACGCCGGCTCGAAATGACGGTGAAGCCGGCTCGATCGG
>JALORY010000009.1 GCA_025458675.1 Gammaproteobacteria bacterium
GGACGAGCGCGTAGTCGCGGACGTGCAGGCGGGTCAGCATGGCGCGTCCTAGCGGGGCGACTCGCTCCAGCCCAGCTTGGCGCGCAGCAGCTCGAAGTGGTCGTGCCCGGCCGGGTGGATGAGGCGGATCGCCCGGGCGTGCTTGCGGATGCGGACGGGCTCGTCGGTGCACACCGGCAGGGTGTCCTGGCCGTCGCAGGTGACGCGCAGTTGCGCCGGGTCGGTGCGGCCGCAGACCCGGATGTCGATCACGCTGCTGCCGGCGACGACCAGCGGGCGGTTGCTCAAGGTGTGCGGGCACAGGGGCACGAGAACGAGGGCGTCGAGCCCCGGCTGGAGGAGCGGGCCGCCGCCCGACAGGGCGTAGGCGGTCGAGCCGGTCGGCGTCGACACGACCAGGCCGTCGGAGCGCTGGGAGTTCACGAACCGCCCGTCGATGTAGGTCTCGAACTCCACGAGCCGCGCCGTGTTCCACTTGTGGAGGACGACGTCGTTGAGCGCCGTGCAGGACGGGCGGCCGCCGTCCGTGGTGGCGAGCGAGGCCTCGAGCAGGCAGCGCGGATCCTCGACGTACTGGCCGTCCAGGATGCGGGCCAGCGACTCGGTCGCCCTGGCCGGGGAGATGTCGGTCAGAAAGCCGAGCCGGCCGAGGTTGATGCCGGCCACGGGCACGCCGGCCTCGGCCGCCGCGCGCGCTGCGTGCAGCAGAGTGCCGTCGCCGCCGATCACCACGAGGAGGTCGACCTCCCGGACCAGCGCTGGCAGCGGCAGACCCGCCTCCCCGCCGGGGTCCAGCAGGGTCGCGCTCGCCGTGTCCAGGCGGACCGTGTGCTGGCGCCCGCCGAGGAAAGCGGCGACGCGCCGCAGGGTCTCGGGGACCGTGCGTCGGACGGGTTTGGTGACCAGGCCGATGCGGCGGAAATCGGGCGGGGCAGGGGTCACGGGTCCCTCGTGAAAGCGGCTGCCGCCGGATCGGATCCGGCGTGTCCGGTCGCCGGAAACCTAGCACGGGGCTGGGGAGGCGCCAACCGCCGTGCGTTCCTTGACACCCGGGACGGGCGACCGCACTATTTCCAACGAGTTAGCACTCAAGCCCGTGGAGTGCTAATAGATCCTGGGAATCCTGCGCCGCCGAACGGTCCACTGTGTCCAACGCCCCTGGCAACAAGACCACCGACGCGCCGATCGGCGACCGCGCCCAGCACTTCCTCAAGGTGCTGGTCGAGCGGTACATCCGCGACGGTCAGCCCGTCGGGTCCCGCACCCTCGCCCGCGACGCCGGCGGAGACCTCAGCCCGGCCACCATCCGCAACGTCATGGCGGACCTGGAGGAGCTCGGGCTGGTCACGTCGCCGCACACCTCCGCCGGCCGGGTCCCGACCATCAGCGGTTACCGGTTCTTCGTCGACTCGTTGATGACCCTGCGGCCGCTCCGCGAGGAGGAGGTCGCCGACGCGCGGCGGCGCATCGCCTCGAGCCTCGACGGCCGGGCGATTCTCGACCGCGCCTCGCATCTGCTGTCCGAGTTCACGCACATGGCCGGTGTCGTGATGCTGCCGCGGCGCGAGCGGGTCGCCTACCGGCAGATCGAGTTCCTGCCGCTCTCCGGTGCGCGGGTTCTGGCAATCCTGGTGACCAGCGAGGGCGAGGTGCACAACCGGGTGATCGAGACCGCCAAGCGCTACTCGGCGGCGGAGCTCGAGCAGGCCGCCAACTTTCTCAACCGGAGCTACGCCGGCAGGGACCTCGAAACCGTGCGCCACGCGGTGCTGGCCGAGCTGCGGCAGATGCGGGAGAGCATGGACGCGATCATGCGCCGGGCGGTGGAGATGGCGAGCCCGGTGCTCGAGGGCCACGGCGGCCGCGACGCGCTCGTGGTGGCCGGGCAGACGAACCTCATGGACTTCGACGAGCTGGCCCAGCTCGAGCGCCTGCGGCAGCTGTTCGACGCCTTCGCCGAGCAGCAACAGCTCCTGCACCTGCTCGATCGGTGCATGGCCGCGGACGGCGTGCAGATCTTCATCGGCGAGGAGTCCGGGTACGGCGTGCTGGAGCAGTGCAGCGTCGTGACCGCCCCGTACCGGGTGGACGGCGAGATCGCCGGCGTGCTCGGCGTGATCGGCCCGACGCGGATGGCCTACGACCGGGTCGTCCCGATCGTCGACGTGACGGCGCGACTGCTCGGGGTCGCCTTGAAAGCCTTATAACCACCCCTATCTGAGGGGAATTGCGGCGCCGTGCCCCGGCCGGGCAGCGGCGTGGGTGCGGACAGACGAGAGACGCAGCGGGACGATGAACGCAGAGGATCAGACCACCCAGGGCCCGGTGCCCGAGGCCACGATGTCGGCGGAAGCCGGTGTGACCGCTCAGACGGGCGCGGAGGCGGCGCCGAGGGCCGAAGACCTGCGGCTCCTGCTCGAGGACGCGCGCGCCAAGGCCGACGAGAACTTCGACAGGTTCATGCGGGCGACGGCGGAGCTCGAGAACGTCCGGCGGCGCGCCGAGCGGGACCTCGAGGCGGCCCGCAAGTTCGCGCTCGAGCGCTTCGTCGCGGAGCTGCTGCCGGTGCGTGACAGCCTCGAGCTCGGCATCGGCGCGGCCGGCGAGGTGCAGGCCGATCCCGCCAAGCTGCACGAGGGCATGCAGCTGACGCTGAAGATGCTCGGCGACGCGATGCAGAAGTTCGGCGTCGAGCGGGTGGACCCGCAGGGCCAGCTCTTCGACCCGAACCTGCACCAGGCCCTGTCGGTGCAGCCCCGGGACGACGTCCCGGCGAACACCGTGGTCGTAGTGGTACAGAAGGGTTACACGCTGAACGGACGGCTCGTGCGGCCGGCGATGGTCATGGTCTCGCGCGCGGCCGAGGGCGGCGGGGTGAACGAAAAGGCTTGAAACAGCGGGGATTTAGCCCCAATTGACGGATCAATTAGGGCGGCAGTCCACCCGCCCCGGAATCTGGAGAGAGACGACAAATGGCCAAGATCATCGGCATCGACCTCGGCACCACCAACTCCTGCGTCGCCATCATGGAGGGCGGCAAACCCAAGGTGATCGAGAACAGCGAGGGCGACCGCACGACCCCCTCGATCGTCGCGTTCAACGAGGACGGCGAGGTCATCGTCGGCCAGCCGGCCAAGCGGCAGGCGGTTACCAACCCCCGGAACACGCTCTTCGCGATCAAGCGGCTCATCGGGCGGCGCTTCCAGGACGCCGAGGTGCAGAAGGACATCGGCATGGTGCCCTACACGATCGTGAAGGCGGACAACGGGGACGCCTGGGTCGAAGTGCGCGGCCGCAAGATGGCGCCGCCGGAGATCGCGGCGCGCGTCCTCATGAAGATGAAGAAGACCGCCGAGGACTACCTCGGCGAGCAGATCACCGACGCGGTCATCACCGTCCCGGCCTACTTCAACGACTCGCAGCGTCAGGCGACCAAGGACGCGGGGCGCATCGCCGGGCTCGAGGTCAAGCGCATCATCAACGAGCCCACGGCGGCCGCGCTCGCCTTCGGCATGGACAAGCAGACCGGGGATCGCAAGATCGCGGTCTACGACCTCGGCGGCGGCACCTTCGACATCTCGATCATCGAGATCGCGGACGTCGACGGCGAGAAGCAGTTCGAGGTGCTGTCGACCAACGGCGACACCTTCCTCGGCGGCGAGGACTTCGACAAGCGCGTCATCGACTTCCTGGCGGACACGTTCAAGAAGGAGCAGGGCATCGACCTGCGCGGCGACCCGCTGGCCATGCAGCGCCTCAAGGAGTCCGCTGAGAAGGCGAAGATCGAGCTGTCCTCGACGCACCAGACCGAGATCAACCTGCCGTACATCACCGCCGACCAGACCGGCCCGAAACACCTCAACGTCAAGCTGACCCGGGCGAAGCTCGAGGCGCTGGTCGAGGACCTGGTGCAGAAGACCATCGAGCCGTGCAAGCGGGCGCTCAAGGACGCCGGCCTGTCGACCGGCCAGATCGAGGACGTGATCCTCGTCGGCGGTCAGACCCGCATGCCCAAGGTTCAGGAGGTCGTGCGCGACTTCTTCGGCAAGGAGCCGCGCAAGGACGTGAACCCGGACGAGGCGGTCGCGGTCGGCGCCGCAATCCAGGGCGGCGTGCTCGGCGGCCAGGTGAAGGACGTGCTGCTCCTCGACGTGACCCCGCTGTCGCTCGGCATCGAGACGCTGGGCGGCATCATGACGCGGCTCATCGAGCGCAACACCACGATCCCCACCAAGACCTCGCAGGTGTTCTCGACGGCTGACGACAGCCAGACGGCGGTGACGGTGCACGTGCTGCAGGGCGAGCGCGAGCGGGCCCCGGACAACAAGTCGCTCGGCCGCTTCGATCTCACCGACATCCCCCCGGCACCGCGCGGCGTGCCGCAGATCGAGGTGACGTTCGACATCGACGCCAACGGCATCCTGCACGTCTCGGCGAAGGACAAGGCGACCGGCAAGCAGCAGTCGATCCGCATCACGGCGTCGTCGGGCCTCGGCGAGGGCGAGATCGAGCGGATGGTGCGCGAGGCCGAGGCGCACCGCGAGGAGGACCGCCGCTTCCACGAGCTGGTGCATGCCCGCAACCACGCCGACTCCCTGATCCACGCGACGCGCAAGTCCCTGAAGGACCTGGGCGACAAGGTGGAGGCGGGCGAGAAGGCGCGGATCGAGTCGGCGCTCAAGGACCTCGAGGAAGCGATGAAGGGCGAAGACAAGGCGGCGATCGAGTCGCGGACGCAGGCGCTGGCGGAGGCCTCGTCCAAGATGGCCGAGCGGGTCTACGCCCAGGCCGGCACGGAGGCCGGTGCGCCGGGTGCCGGTGCCGAGGCGAAGAAGCCGGGCGACGGCGGCGACAACGTGGTCGACGCCGAGTTCGAGGAAGTGAAGGACGACAAGAAGTGACGGGGCGGGCGGCCGCGGCCGTCCGCAGGTCGAGACGGAGCGCGTGCCGGGGCCTCGGTCCCGGCGCGCCTGTTGCCGTGAGCCGCTGAGCCACGATCGGCGGCGGGGGAACTGAAGCCGGACATCCCATGGCCAAACGCGACTACTACGAAGTGCTCGGCGTTCCCCGCAACGCCAGCGAGGCCGAGATCAAGAAGGCCTTCCGCCGGCTCGCGATGAAGTACCACCCCGACCGCAACCAGGGCGACAAGGCGACCGAGGCGGAGCGGCACTTCAAGGAGGTCAAGGAGGCGTACGAGATCCTGTCGGACGCGCAGAAGCGCGCGGCGTACGACCAGTTCGGTCACGCCGGGATCGACCCCAGCCTCGGGGCGGGCGCGCGCGGGCCGGCCGGCTTCGGCGCGGGAGCGAGCTTCAGCGACGTCTTCGGCGACGTCTTCGGCGACATCTTCGGCGCCGGCCGCGGCGGCGGCGGACCGCGGGTGCAGCGCGGCTCCGACCTGCGCTACAACCTCGAGCTCACGCTCGAGGAAGCGGTCGCCGGGACCACGGTGCGCATCCGCGTCCCGACGCTGGTGAATTGCGCCGCGTGCGGCGGCAGCGGCGCGAAGAAGGGCACGAGCCCTCGCCAGTGCGGCACGTGCCACGGCGCCGGCCAGGTGCGCATGCAGCAGGGCTTCTTCTCCATTTCGCAGACCTGCCCGACCTGCCGCGGCCGCGGCACGGTGATCGAAGACCCCTGTCCGAGCTGCCATGGCATGGGCCGCGTCCAGGAGGCGAAGACGCTGTCGGTGAAGGTTCCGCCGGGCGTCGACACCGGAGACCGCATCCGCCTGGCCGGAGAGGGCGAGGCAGGCGAGCTGGGCGGCCCGCCGGGCGACCTCTACGTCCAGGTCCGGGTGAAGGAGCACGCGATATTCACCCGCGAGGACAACGATCTCTACTGCGAGGTGCCGATCGGCGTGACGGTCGCCGCCCTCGGCGGCGAGCTCGAGGTCCCGACGCTGGACGGCAAGCTGAAGCTCAAGATCCCGGCCGGCACCCAGACCGGGCGGATGTTCCGCATGCGGGCCAAGGGCATCCGCCCGGTCCGGGGCGGGGCGATGGGGGATCTGATCTGCCGAGTGGTGGTGGAGACGCCCGTGAACCTCACCGACGAGCAGAAGGAGCTGTTCCGCCGTCTCGACGAGACACTGCAGGGCAGCGGCGGGCGCCACAACCCGCAGTCGACGAGCTGGCTCGACGGGGTGAAGCGCTTCTTCGAAGGGCTCGGGTTCTGACGCTGCCGCTGGCCGCGTTCCGGCCGACGGGACGCGGCGCTGCGCACGGCTGCGCCCGCGCCCCGGCGGGCCTGTGGTTCAATGCGCTTCCCACAGTCTTTCTCACGGGACAGCAGCCATGACGCGCATCGCGATCACGGGCGCCGCCGGGCGCATGGGCAGGGCGCTGGTCGAGGCCGTGCGCGCCACGCCCGGTCTCGAGCTTGCCGTCGCCGTCGAGCGGCCCGATTCCACCCTGCTCGGGGGCGACGTCGGCGAGCTCGCCGGCCTCGGCCGGATCGGCGTCGCGCTGACCGGTGACCTGGCGGCGTCGGCCGACGCGTTCGACACGCTCATCGACTTCACGACGCCGGCGGCAACCCTGACGAATCTCGCGCTCTGCCGGCGGCTCGGCCGCCGGATGGTGATCGGCACCACCGGGATCGATCCCGTCGGGCGACTGGCGATCGCGGACGCGGGCGCCGCGATCGGCGTCGTGTTCGCCCCGAACATGAGCGTCGGCGTGAACCTGTGCTTTCGGCTGCTCGATCTCGCCGCGCGGGTGATGGGGGCGGATGCCGACATCGAGATCGTGGAGGCGCACCACCGCCACAAGGTCGACGCGCCGTCGGGCACCGCGCTGCGCATGGGCGAGGTGATCGCGCAGGCGCTCGGTCGCGATCTCGGGCAGGTCGCCGTCTACGGGCGCCAAGGCAACACCGGCGCGCGCCGGCGCGAGACGATCGGCTTCGAAACCATCCGTGCGGGCGACGTGGTGGGCGAGCACACGGTGTGGTTCGCGACCGAGGGCGAGCGCGTCGAGATCACCCACAAGGCGTCCAGCCGGATGACGTTCGCCAAGGGCGCCGCGCGCGCCGCGCAGTGGCTTTCGGGCCAGCCGGCAGGCCTCTACGACATGCAGGACGTGCTCGGGCTGCGCTGACGAGGCGGCAGCCGGCGGCGTCGCGCCTGCCGAGACCGGCTCAGCTGCGTCCGTAAACCGGAATCGCGGCGCCCGTGATCGCCCGGGCGGCGTCGGAGGCGAGAAACACGATCACGTCCGCGAGCGCCGCCGGCGGGACCCACCGGCTGAAGTCGGCGTCGGGCATCGACGCCCGGTTCTGCGGCGTGTCGATGGTGCCGGGGAGGATGCAGTTCGCGGTGATGCCGTGGTCGCGATGCTCGGCCGCCAGGGTCTCGGTCAGCGTGATCACGGCCGCCTTCGAGGCGCAGTACGGTCCCATCCGGGCCTTGCCCTCCAGGGCGGCACGCGCCGCGACGTTGACGACGCGACCGCCGCCCTGACGGCGGAAGTGGGGCACGACGGCGCGGCACATGTTGAGGACGCTGCGGGCATTCAGGCCCATCATCAGGTCCCAGTCCGCGTCCGGCGTCTCGTGCAGCGGCGGACCCATGGTGAATCCGCCCGCGATGTTCGCCAGCACGTCGACGCGGCCGAGCCGGGCGACGACTTCCGCGGCGGCGTCGGCCGTGCTCACCGCGGAGAGCAGGTCGACCGCGAGCAGCGCGGTCCCGGCGTCCAGCCCGAGCGAGCGTCGGGTCTCGTCCAGCCGGCCGACGTCCCGGTCGAGGAGCGCCAGCCGGTCGCCCCGGGCCGCAAAGGCTGCGGCGACCGCGGCGCCCAGATTGCCGGCCGCGCCCGTGACGATCACCACCCGTTGCCCCTGCTCGCCCATGGCCACGCTCCTCGGATTCGACGTCGCGGCAGCCTAGCCGATCCCGCTCCCTGCGTGCAGCCGGCCAACCGCGCGCCCGACCGGGTAGAGGGGGGCGGTACGGAAGATGCTTGTCGACCGTTGATCAGACCGGAGGGCCATTCGATGGAAAGCAGCCTCATTCCCCTGCCCGTAGCGCCCGCTGCGCCGACACTGGCTGGCGCGGCGCCTCCGCCTGCCGCGCTCGCGGACGCTGCGCCGACACCCGACGGTGGAGCGGCATTCGCCTCCGTCCTCGGTGCCGTCAATTTGACGCCAGACCAGCAGCGGGCGCTCGCCGACCTGCTGGCCGGGCTGGGGCTGCCCGGGACCCTGCCGACCGGCAAGGGCCTGCCGCCGGCGGCAACGGACCTCCGGCCGGCCGAGACGGCGGAGGGCGCGACCGGGGCCGAGGGCGAGCAGGGTCCGGTCGCCCTGCCGCCGGAGCTCGCTGCGCTGTTGGCCCTGCTTCAGCCCGTGCAGGCTGCCGACGACCCGACCCCGGCGCCCCAAGGCGATGGCGCGGCGGCCCTCCCGGCCCTCGTCGGCCGTCTGCGGCAGGCCTTCGGCGCCGCCCTGCCGGGCGGCTCGGCGCCGGTGGCGGGACGGGCAACCCGTGGACCGAGCCCGGACGCCGTGGCGATTCCGGGCACGGGGCAGAGTCTCGGCGCGAGCCTGTCGACCCTGCCCACCGGTTCCTCGGGGACCGGGGAGACGCTTGCGCGACCGGCAGACGAGATCCTCTCGCTCCTGCGGGCGGGGGCAGGCACAGGCGCGGCGGATGCCGCACCCCCGCTGCTCGACGCGGACCCCGCCGACGCCGCGCGCGCGCCTGTCGGGCGCCCGGTGGCTGATGGCGCGGCCGATCCAGCCGCGTCGCGACCCCGCGTCGCCGAAACCGTGGCCGTCCCCTTCGGCGAGCGCGGCTGGGAGCGGGCGCTCGGCGAGCGGGTGGTGTGGCTCGTCGGGCACCAGATCCAGGCGGCCGAGGTGAAACTCAACCCGCCGCACCTCGGGCCGGTGGAGTTTCGTCTCACCCTCAACGGCAACGAAGCCAGCGTGAGCTTCACCGCGGCACACGCCGGGGTTCGGGACGCGATCGAGCAGGCCCTGCCGCGACTGCGCGAGATGCTGTCCGAGCAGAACCTCGTGGTGGTGAACGTCGATGTCGGCCAGCGCGGCGACCCGGGGCAGGCCGCTCGGCGCGATGCGCATCCGGGCGCGGGGTCCGGCGGCGGCTTCGGGACGACCCCCCGCGACGGCGAGGGCGTTGCCGCGCCGATGTCGCGCCGCACCGGCGCGAGCAGTCTCGTGGACGAGTACGCCTGACCCGCCGCGCCGGGTCGCGGCTTCCGTAGGCTCGGTGCCGAGCCGGTGCGCGCTGTGTATCATCTGGCGCGGCGCCGGCGGGAGGCCGTGTCCGCTTGCCGGCCGCCACCTCGCGGCGCAGGAGACTCGTCGGTGAAACTGGTCAAGCTCGTGGTCGGATTCATGCTGCTGGGGCTCGGTGCGTCGTTCGCCTCGCTCAACGCCGGCACCGTGCGCCTCGATTTCTACTTCGCGGTCCACGACGTACCCATCGCGCTCGCGCTGGTGGTCGCCCTCGGGGCCGGCGCGCTGCTCGGCGTGCTGGCGGCGTCGGGCCGGCTCGTCCGCCTGCGCCAGGAGGCCGCCGAGCTGCGCCGGAAGGCGCGCCTGTCCGCGGAGGAGATCAGCAACCTCCGCGCGCTGCCGATCAGGGATCACTGAGCCGGATGCTCGAGCTGCTGTGGTTGCTGCTGCCCGCGGCGGCTGCCTCGGGGTGGATCGCGGCGCGGCGCAGCGCCGACACCGCCAGCCGACGGCCGCCCGAACGCGATCCCGCCTATTTCCGCGGCCTCAACTACCTGCTCGACGAGCAGCCGGACAAGGCGATCGACGTCTTCGTCCGCATGCTGGAGGTGGACGGCGAGACGGTCGAGACCCACCTCGCGCTCGGCAGCCTGTTTCGGCGCCGTGGCGAGGTCGAGCGCGCGATCCGCATCCACCAGAACCTGATCGCCCGGCCGACGCTGAGCCGCGAACAGCGTGCGCAGGCCCTGCTCGACCTCGGCCTCGACTACATGCGGGCCGGCCTGTTCGATCGCGCCGAGAACCTCTTCCTCGAGCTGCGCGACACCAAGCTGCTGCAGGAGCAGGCGCTCGAAGGGCTGCGCGTCATCTACCAGCAGGAGAAGGACTGGGAGAAGTGCCTGCAGGTGGCAGAGGATCTCGAGTCCATCGGCGGCCGCCCGCTCGGCCTCGAGCGTGCCCACTACTACTGCGAGCTGGCGGAGCTGGCGCGTGCGGCCGGGGAAGAGGACCGGGCGCACGCGATGCTCAAGAAGGCCCTCGGCGCGAGCAAGGATCTGTCCCGCGCGATCTGGCTGCAGGCGGCCCTGGAGATCGCCGCCGGCGACTACAAGGCGGGGGCGCGGTTGCTCAACCGTATCGCGGAGCAGGACCCGGATCTGGTCCCGGAGGTATTGCCGCAGCTCGTCGAGTGCCACCGTCGACTCGGCCAGCGGCGTGAGCTCGTCGCCCTTCTCGAGGGCCTGCTCGCCAGCCGTGGCGAGCCCGCCGTGCTGCTGATGCTGGCGGACGTGGTGCAGGAGGACGAGGGCGAGCCGGCAGCGCTGCGCTACGTCGCGCAGCACCTCGGCCCCCGCCCGAGCCTGGCCAGCCTGCTGCGCCTCATCCGCCTCGCCGAGCGTGCGCCCAACGCGGTCGTGCCGGACCTGATGCCGGTGCTGCGCGACGCCGTCGAGCGGCTGCTCGAGCGCCGGCCCGCGTACCAGTGCGCCCACTGCGGCTTCAACGCCAAGACGCTCCACTGGCAGTGCCCGGGCTGCCGGCGCTGGAGCACCATCAAGCCGGTCCGCGACCTGGACCACTGATTTCCCCTGGAGAAGGCCATGCCCCCGAGGACCACCGAACCGCGCGTGATCGTCGCACTCGACTTCGCCGACCTGGGCCCCGCGCGGGAGCTGGTGCGGCGGCTGGACCCGACGCTCTGCCGCCTCAAGGTCGGCAAGGAGATGTACACCCGCTACGGGCCGCACTTCGTCGAGGAGCTCATCAAGGCGGGCTACGAGGTGTTCCTCGATCTCAAGTTCCACGACATCCCCAATACCGTCGCCGCGGCCTGCGCCGCGGCTGCCGACCTCGGCGTCTGGATGATCAACGTCCACGCCTCCGGCGGTCGCAAGATGATGGAGGCGGCGCGCGAGCGGCTCGCGGTCGCCTCGCACCGGCCGTTGCTGATCGCCGTGACGGTGCTCACGAGCATGGGCGAGGGCGATATCCGCGAGGTGGGGTACGCGGGGACGCCGGAAGAGAACGTGCTGCGTCTCGCCGCACTGGCGCACGGCGCAGGGCTCGATGGCGTGGTGTGCTCGCCCCGCGAGGCAACTGCCCTTCGGGCGGCCGAGGGCGCCGATTTCCTCCTCGTCACCCCGGGGGTGCGGCCGCCCACCGCGTCGGCCGACGACCAGCAGCGAGTGATGACGCCGGCTGACGCGATCTCGGCGGGCGCCGACTACCTCGTCGTCGGCCGGCCCGTCACCAAGTCGCCCGACCCGCTCGGCGTGCTGCGGGAGATCAGCGCGCAAGTGGTGGCGGCCAGCGCGGGCGGCTGACCGGAGCGCGTCGTCCGCTCAGCCGGCCGCCGGGTGCAGCAGTCGCCGCAGGATGGCGACGTAGATCGTCTCGAGCGCCTCGAGCTCGTCGAGGCCCACGCACTCGTCGACCTGGTGGATCGTCGCGTTGCGGGGACCGAGCTCGAGCACCTGCGCGCCGGTGGGTGCGATGAACCGCCCGTCCGAGGTGCCGCCCGAGGTCGAGAGCTCGGCCTCGTGGCCGCAGCCGTCGCGCACTGCGGCCCGCGCGGCCGCGACCAGCGCGCCGGCCGGCGTCAGAAAGGGGTTCCCCGACAGGCGCCAGTCGATCTCGTAGCGCAGGCCGTGGCGGTCGAGCAGCGCCGCGACGCGCCGCTGCAGCGTCGGCGCGTCCAGCGCGGTCGAGAAGCGGAAGTTGAACAGCGCGGTGAGCTCGCCCGGAATCACGTTCTCCGCCCCGGTGCCGCAGGCCAGGTTGGAGACCTGGAAGGTGGTCGGCGGGAAGTGCTCGCTGCCTTCGTCCCAACGCTCCGCGACCAGCTCCGCGAGCGCCGGGGCGAAGGCGTGCAGCGGGTTTTCGGCGAGGTGCGGGTAGGCCACGTGCCCCTGCCGGCCGCGGACCCGGAGCCGGCCGTTGAGCGAGCCGCGGCGCCCGTTCTTTATCGTGTCGCCCACGCGCGCCGTGGCCGTCGGCTCGCCGACGAGACACCAGTCGATCTTCTCGCCGCGGGCCTCCAGCGCCTCGACCACGCGCAGGGTGCCGTCGACGGCCGGGCCCTCTTCGTCGCTCGTCAGCAGGAAGGCGATCGAGCCCGCCGGGCTCGGGCACTCGCGCAGGAACGCCGCGGTGGCCGTCACCATGGCCGCGAGGCTGCCCTTCATGTCTGCCGCGCCGCGCCCGTACAGCTGGCCTTCGCGCACGGTCGGGACGAAGGGCGGAGACGTCCAGGCTTCGGCGGGCCCCGGCGGCACCACGTCGGTGTGGCCGGCGAAGCAGAACAGGGGGCCGGCGTCGCCGTGCCGGGCCCAGAGGTTGTCGACCTCGCCGAAGCGCATCGGCTCGATGGCGAAGCCCAGCGCGGCGAGCCGTTCCGCGAGGAGCGCCTGGCAGCCCGCGTCGTCCGGCGTGACCGAGGGTCGGCGGATCAGCTCGCACGCGAGGTCGAAGGTCGCAGTCATCGTCGCGCCCCGCACCGCGCTCAGCCGCCGCCGAGCGCTGAGAGGTACTGCATCTCGTCGAAGCCGACGAGGCGTTGCCCGCCGAGGTCCAGGACCGGGCGCTTGATGGCCGAGGGCTGCTCGAGCAGGTAGGCGATCGCGGACTCGGCGTCGATCTGCGCCTTCAGCACCTCGGGGGCGGCTCGCCAGGTCGTGCCCTTGCGGTTGAGGACCGTCTCCCAGCCGAGCTCGCCCACCCAGCGGCGCAGCTGCCGCTCGTCCACGCCGTCCTTGCGGAAGTCGTGGAAACGGTAGGCGACCCCGTGGTCGTCCAGCCAGCGCCTGGCCTTCTTCACGGTGCCGCAGTTGGGGATGCCGTAGAGGGTGAGCATCGGACCTCCAGTCTCATCGAGCCTCCGGCGCGCCCGGTCGCCGGCCCGTGTGCGTCAGATGTCCCGCAGCAGCTCGTTGATGCCCACCTTGCCGCGCGTCTTCTCGTCGACCCGCTTGATGATGACGGCGCAGTAGAGGCTGTAGGCGCCGTCCTTCGACGGCAGGCTGCCCGGCACCACCACCGAGCCGGCGGGCACGCGGCCGTAGAGGATCTCGCCGGTCTCGCGGTTGTAGATCTTGGTCGACTGCCCGATGTACACGCCCATCGACAGCACCGAGCCGCGTTCGACGATCACGCCCTCGACGACTTCGGAGCGCGCGCCGATGAAGCAGTCGTCCTCGATGATCGTGGGGGCGGCCTGCACGGGCTCGAGCACGCCGCCGATGCCGACGCCGCCGGAGAGGTGGACGTTCTTGCCGATCTGCGCGCACGAGCCCACCGTCGCCCAGGTGTCCACCATGGTGCCCGAGTCGACGTAGGCTCCGATGTTGACGTACGACGGCATCAGCACGCAGGAGGGCGCGATGTAGGCGCCCCGGCGCGCCGCCGCGGGCGGCACCACCCGCACGCCGCCGGCGCGGAACTCGCGGGCGTTGTACTCGGCGAACTTGGACGGGATCTTGTCGTAGTAGTTGGTGAAGCCGCCCTTGATGAAGGCGTTGTCCTCGATGCGGAAGGCGAGCAGCACGGCCTTCTTGACCCAGTCGTTCACCCTCCACTCGCCGTCGCGCTTCTCCGCGACCCGGATCTCGCCGCGGTCGAGCTGCTCGATCGCGGCCATGACGGCGTCCTTCACGCGCGTGTCCACGTTGCGCGGCGTGATGTCGGCCCGGCGCTCGAAGGCCTCGGTGACGATCGACTGGATCTCGCTCATGGGTCTCTCCCCGTCAGGTCAGCGGATGGATTCGGTGTAGCGGCGGATGCGCCGCGCCGCCTCGGTGCACTCGTCGAGCGGCGCCACCAGCGCGATGCGGATGCGATCGGCGCCGGGATTGATACCGCCGGCCGCGCGCGACAGGAAGCTGCCGGGCAGCACGGTGACGTTCTCGCGCGCGTAGAGGCCGCGCGCATACTCGGTGTCGTCCAGTGGCGTGCGCGGCCAGAGGTAGAAGCCGGCCGCGGGCCGCTCCACCTCGAGGCAGTCGCCGAGGATCGCGAGCACCGCGTCGAACTTCTCGCGGTAGGCGGCGCGATTGGCGACCACGTGCCCCTCGTCGCTCCACGCCCGCTCGCTCGCGGCCTGCACCGGCAGCGGCATCGCGCAGCCGTGGTAGGTGCGGTAGAGCAGGAAGCGCTCGAGCACCGCGGCGTCACCCGCGACGAAGCCCGAGCGCAGCCCCGGCGCGTTGGAACGCTTGGAGAGGCTGTGGAACGCCACGCAGCGGCGCCAGTCCGTCCGCCCCAGCCGGGCGGCCGCCTGCAGCAGCCCGGGCGGCGGCGCCGACTCGTCGGCGTAGATCTCCGAGTAGCACTCGTCGGAGGCGATCACGAAGTCGTGGCGATCGGCGAGCGCGATCAGCCGCTCGAGCGCGGGCAGGTCGAGCACCGCCCCCGTGGGGTTGCCCGGGGAGCACAGATAGAGGAGCTGGCAGCGTCGCCAGACCGCGTCGGGCACCGCGTCGAAGTCGGGCACCCAGCCGGTCGCCGCGCTGCACGGCACGTACCACGGCTCCGCGCCGGCGAGCAGGGCCGCGCCCTCGTAGATCTGATAGAACGGGTTCGGCATCAGCACGGCCGGCGCGCGCGCGCGGTCGACGACCGCCTGTGCGAACGCGAACAGCGCCTCGCGGGTGCCGTTGACCGGCAGGACGTGGCGCTCGGGGTCCACCGCGCCCGGCGGGAGGGAGAAGCGGCGCGTCAGCCACTGCGCCGCGGCGCCGCGGAGGGCGGCCGACCCCTTCGTGGTGGGGTAGGCCGACAGGCCGTGCAGGTGCTCGAGCAGCGCCTCCGCGACGACGCCCGGCGTCGGGTGCTTCGGCTCGCCGATGTAGAGCGCGATGTGCGGCCGGGAGACGGCGGGCACGACGCCTGCCTTGAGCGCGTTCAGCCGCTCGAAGGGGTAGGGCTGCAGTCGGCCGAGGTCGGGGTTCATACGCGCGGCGTGAGGGTCGGTACGGGCCTGCGTGGCGGGCGGCGTAGTATAGGGGATGGCCTCATACCCACCAATGCACGCGCTGCTGCCCGTCCTCAGCCTGCTTTACGCGGCGACCGTCTGGGGCACGGTCTGGTACCCGCTGCGGCTGCTCGCCGACGCCGGCATCGCGGGTCCGTGGCAGGCCGCGGTGAGCTACCTCGCGGCCGCCCTCGCGCTGCTGCCTTTCTACTGGCCTCGGCGCCGCGAGCTCGCGCGCCGGGCGGCTTCGCTGATGCCGCTGGCGGTGACCGCGGGCTGGGCCAACGTCGCGTTCATCGTCGCGATGCTGGAAGGGACGGTCGTCCGCGTCCTGCTCCTCTTCTACCTCTCACCCGTCTGGTCCGTGCTGCTCGCGCACTGGCTGCTCGGCGAGCGACTGACGCGCCGAACCTGGGCGGCGCTCGGCGGCGCGCTCGGCGGCGCGGCGCTCATGCTCTACAAGCCGGGCGCGGGGCTTCCGCTGCCGACCGACCTCGCCGACTGGCTGGGACTGAGCGCGGGGTTGGCGTTCGCGGTTTCCAACGTCGAGACCCGGCGCCTCCAGGATGTCGGCCTGCAGGCGAAGACGCTCGCGGCGTGGGCCGGCGTCGTCGTGGTGGCGGGCGCGTGGGTCGGCGCCGTGGCGCTTCCCCTGCCGTCGGCGGGCGCGTTGCCGTGGCTCGGGACGGTGGCGCTGGGCCTCACCGCCTTTTTCTCCGCCACGCTCGCGGTCCAGTACGGCCTGACGCGCCTGCCGGTGCAACGCAGCGCGGTGATCCTGCTGGTGGAGATCGTGGTCGGGGCGGTGACGGCGGCGTGGCTCGCCGGAGAGTACACTGCGCCGCGGGAGTGGATCGGCGGGCTGCTGATCCTGGGCGCCGGGCTGGCCGTGGCGCGGGCGGAAGAGGGGAAGTGAATGGCTGAGCTGGTGCTGGGCGTCGACCACGTCAGCGTGCTGGTTCAGGACACCCGCAAGTCGCTGGACTTCTACCGGAGCGTCCTCGGGCTCGAGGTCGACCCGCAGCGTCCGGAGCTGGGCTACCCGGGCGCCTGGCTGCGCATCGGCACGCAGGCGATCCATCTGATCCAGCTGCCGAGTCCCGACCCTGTCACCGGCAGGCCCGCGCACGGCGGCCACGACCGCCACATCGCCCTCTTCGTCTCGGACCTGAACGCGCTGCGTTTCCGTCTCGACGTGTCCGGGATCGCCCACACGGTCAGCCGGTCGGGACGCAAGGCCGTGTTCTGCCGCGACCCCGACGGCAACGCGCTCGAGTTCGTCGAGCGCAAGGGCTGAGCCCCGCTCGTCACCAGCCCTGGAAGTACCAGGGGTTGCCCCAACCGGGCGGGTAGGCGGGGGCGGGAGGGACGCCGTCGCGGCGCTGCTCGGCCTGCTCGCGGTGGGCCCGCCAGTGCTCGTCCGCCGCCTCGCGCTGCTCCCGCCGCGCCCGCTCGCTCTCGCTGCGCGACTCCGCCCGCAGGCGGTCGTACTGCGCGCGGCGCTGGGCGCGGACCTGGTCCAGGTAGTCGCCGAGCGGGTCCCTCGCGGCGTCCGGCGGCGCGGCCTCCGCGGGCGGCGGCTCGGTGGTGGGTGCCTCGGCGGCGGCCGGGGTCATCAGCGCCAGGCCAAGGGCGAACAAGAGAGCGGAGGGCTTTCGGTCCATGGTGGCGGTCCTCGGGGCCGCATCATCAGCCCGCGCCGGGCGGCCCGTCCAGCCTCTCGCAGAGCGCGCCGACGAGGCAGTCGCGCAACGGTCCGTCCTCGATGGGACGGTCCGCCCGGTCGGTGATGAAGAAGGTGTCCTCGGCGAGGGCGCCGACGGTGGCGATCTTGGCGCTGATCAGGCGCACGGCGCAGAGCGCGAAGGCCTGACCGACCAGCGACAGCAGGCCTGGACGGTCCGTGGTCGTGAGGTAGAGCACGGTGCGCTGGTTGGCCGGGTCCTGTGCGAAGTGGACGCGGGTCGGCCCCTCGAAGTGGCGGACGCGCCGCGGCAGGCGGCGCGGGGTGCCCGGCTCGAAGCGCGTCGCCGGGTCGGACAGCGCCTCGGTCAGCGTGCGGACGATCTCCGCCTCGCGCTGTTCGCCGCTCACCACGGCGCCGTCCTCCTCGAGCACGAGAAAGGTGTTCATCGTGCAGCCGGAGCCGGCCGTCTGGATGCGCGCCTCGACCACGTTGAGCTCGAGCTGGCTCAGCACCGCGGTGGTGTGGGCGAACAGATTGTCGCGGTCGGGCGTGCAGACGAAGATCGCCGTGCTGCCCCGCGCGGTCTGGCGGCGCACCTCGACGAGCGTCCGTTGCGCGTCTTCGCCCTCTGCCGCGAGCACCGTCTCGGTCTGCCAGGCGATCTCGTCCGGCGAGCTGTGCAGGAAGTAGTCGGTGCTCAGCGTCATCCACAGCGCCGTCACCGCGTCCTGCGGCACGTGACGTGCGGCCAGCAGGCGCCGGGCCTCGGCCTGTTTCTCGCCGATCAGCTCGTCCTGGGCGCGCGGGTTGTCGAGCCCGCGCAGCAGCGCGCGGCGGGTCTCGCTGTAGAGCTGGCGCAGCAGCGACTCCTTCCAGGAGTTCCAGCGGGCCGGGTTGGTGGCGCGGACGTCGGCGACGGTGAGCAGGTACAGATAGTCCAGCCGTACCGCGTCGGCGACCTCCTCGGCGAAGTGCTGAACCACCTCGGGGTCCTCGATGTCCTTGCGCTGCGCGGTCATCGACATGAGCAGGTGCTTGCGCACCAGCCAGGCCACCAGCCGGGAGTCGTACTCCGAGAGGCCGTGGCGCCGGCAGAAGGCGAGGGCGTCCTCGGCCCCGAGCTCCGAGTGATCGCCGCCGCGCCCCTTGGCGATGTCGTGGAACAGGCCGGCGATGATGAGCAGCTCCGGCTTGGGGATGCTCTGCGAGATCTCGCTGCAGTGCGGGAACTCGTGGAAGTACGCCGGCACCGTGAACCGACGCAGGTTGCGCACGACCCAGAGCGTGTGCTCGTCGACGGTGAAGACGTGGAAGAGGTCGTACTGCATCCGACCGGTGATGGCGCCGAACTCGGGCAGGTAGCGGCCGAGGATCCCCATGCGGTGCATGCGACGCAGCTCGTGCGTGATGCCGCGCGGCTGGCGCAGGATCTCCATGAACAGGCTGCGGGCGGGGAGCCCCGCTCTGAACCCGTCGTCGATCAGGTCGCGATAGGTGCGGATCAGCCGGATCGTGGCCGCCCGGACGCCGGTGAGCTCGGGGTGCTGCTGCATGAGCAGGAAGATCTCGAGCATCGCGAGCGGCGATCGGCGGAAGACGTGCTCGTCGCGCGCTTCGATGAAGCCGCTGCGCGCCTGGAACCGGCTGTTGATCGGCCGCGCCTCGCCGAGCCGGCCGTGCAGCAGGATGGTTTCCTGGAACAGCTGGAGCAGCAGCTCGTTCAGCCGGTTGAGGAGCATCACGGTGCGGTAGTACTGCTGCATGAACTGCTCGACCGCGAGGCTGTTCGGCCGGTCTTCGAAGCCGAACTGGCGGGCGAGGGCGCGCTGGTGGTCGAACAGCAGACGGTCTTCGCGGCGCCCGGTCAGCAGGTGCAGGGCGAAGCGCAGCCGCCACAGGTGCGCCTGGCCGGCGACCAGGTCCGCGTGCTCGAGCTCCGTGAGGAACCCCTGGTGCACGAGGTCCTCGAGCGTTGCGACCCCGAAGTGGCGCTTGGCGATCCAGCCGATCATCTGGATGTCCCGCAGGCCGCCGGGGTTCTCCTTGATGTTCGGCTCGAGGTTGTAGGCGGTGTCGTTGTACTTGTGGTGGCGCTGCTTCTGCTCGTCCCACTTGGCCGCGAAGAACCGGTCGCTGGGCCAGATCCGGTCCGGTCCGGTGGCGCCCCGCATCGCGTCGAACAGGGCGGGGCGGCCGGCGAGCCAGCGCGCCTCGATGACGTTGGTCGCGACCGTGATGTCGCGCTCGGCCTCCGCCGCGCACTCGGCGACCGTGCGCACGCTGTGCCCGACCTCCAGGCCGATGTCCCAGAGGAGGACGACCAGTTGCTCGACGGGGCCGGGGTCGGCAGCGGCATCGCCGAGCAGGACCATGATGTCCACGTCCGACGCCGGGTGCAGCTCGCCGCGGCCGTACCCGCCGACGGCCACGAGGGCGGCGTCGAGCGCCTCGGGGATGGCAACCGCCCAGGCCCGCTGCAGCAGGGCGTCGACGAAGGCCGCACGGCCCCGCACGAGGACGTCGACGTCGACTCCGGCGTCGAACTCGGCCCGCAGCTGCTCGTTGCCGGCGCGCAGCGCGTCGCGCAGTGCCGCCACCGGGGGGGTGCCGGCGGCCAGGAGCCGGTCCAGGACCTCGACCGGCCCGACCGCGCTGGACGCCGGCAGAGGCGTGCTCATGCGGCGTCGGGCGGCGGTGCGCCGGTGCCCTCGTCCTCGCGCAGGGTGAGCACCTCGAAGCCGTCCTCGGTGACCAGGAGGGTGTGCTCCCACTGCGCCGACAGCGAGCGGTCCTTGGTCACCACGGTCCACCCGTCGGGCAGCAGCTTCACCTGGCGCCTGCCGGCGTTCACCATGGGCTCGATGGTGAAGCACATGCCCGGACGGAGCTCGAGACCGTTGCCCGGCTCGCCGTAGTGCAGCACCTGCGGGTCCTCGTGGAACTCGCGGCCGATGCCGTGCCCGCAGTACTCGCGCACCACGGAGTAGCCGTGACCCTCGACGTAGCGCTGGATCGCGTGGCCGATGTCGCCGAGCCGGGCCCCCGGGCGCACGGCCCGGATGCCGAGCCACATCGCCTCCTGGGTCACGCGGACGAGCCGGCGGGCGAGGATGGACGGGTCACCGATCAGGAACATCCGGCTCGTGTCGCCGTGGTAGCCGTCCTTGATGACCGTGACGTCGACGTTGACGATGTCGCCGTTCTTGAGCTGCTTGTTGGCCGGGATCCCGTGACAGACCTGGTGGTTGACCGAGGTGCAGATCGACTTCGGGAAGCCGCGGTAGTTGAGCGGCGCGGGCACGGCGCCCTGCACCTCGACGATGTGCCTGTGGCAAAGCCGGTCGAGCTCGTCGGTCGTGACGCCCGCGACCACGCGGGGCGCGATCATCTCGAGGACCTCGGCGGCGAGCCGGCCCGCGACGCGCATCCTGGCGATCTCTGCGGGCGTCTTGATGGTGACGCTCATGCGCGGGGCTCGATCCGAAACTGCGGGAAAATTAAGATCTTGGCGTGGCTCGCGATTGAGCCCGAAGAGGTTGCATGGTATAAGACGCGCCGCAAATCGGCAAACCGGCCGATTGCGGCCAATCCCACACACGCGTCGTCACGTCCGGCGGGGTGCCCGGGGAACCGGGTTGCCGTGCGGGGCGCGTGGAGGCTCAACCCGAAAAATTGGAGTGAACAGAGAATGAGTTCCGTGTCCATGCGCCAGATGCTCGAGGCTGGCGTGCACTTCGGTCATCAGACCCGTTACTGGAACCCGAAGATGGGAACGTACATCTTCGGCGAACGCAACCGCATCCACATCATCAACCTGGAGAAGACGCTTCCGCTCTTCAACGACGCCATGAACTTCGTCGGCAAGCTGGCGGCGAATGGCGGCAAGGTCCTGTTCGTCGGGACCAAGCGCGCGGCCCGCGAGGCGGTCCGCGAGGAGGCGTCCCGCTGTGGCATGCCGTACGTCAACTTCCGTTGGCTGGGCGGCATGCTGACCAACTACAAGACGGTCAAGCAGTCCGTGAAGCGCCTCAAGGACCTCGAGGCGATGTCGGAGGACGGCAGCATGGACCGCAAGTTCAGCAAGAAGGAAGCGCTGGGCATGCGCCGCGAGATGGAGAAGCTGAACCGCAGCCTCGGCGGGATCAAGGACATGTCCCAGCTGCCCGACGCGCTGTTCATCGTCGACGTCGGCTACGAGGACATCGCGGTCGCGGAGGCCAGGACCCTCGGCATTCCGGTGATCGGCGTGGTGGACACGAACAACGACCCCGAGAAGATCGACTACGTGATCCCCGGGAACGACGACGCGATCCGGGCCGTGCAGCTCTACGTGCAGGGCGTCGCGGCCGCGGTGCTCGAGGGGCGTGCGGCCGCTGCCCAGGCGGTGGCGGCCGGCGGCGACGAGTTCGTCGAGGTGCCCGCCGGCAGGTCCGGCGCCTGACCTCTGTCCCGCAGCGGGGCCCCGCCTGCCGAGCGGCGGCGGGGCCCGCTCAATCCACGCGTAGACGCAAGCCATTTCCCGAGGTGTTTCAGATGACCATTTCCGCATCGCTCGTCAAGGAACTGCGCGAGCGCACCGGCGCCGGCATGATGGAGTGCAAGAAGGCCCTGGCCGACACTGGCGGCGACATCGAGGCCGCCATCGAACTGATGCGCAAGTCGGGGCAGGCGAAGGCCGCCAAGAAGGCTGGCCGCACCGCCGCCGACGGCGTCATCGTCATCCGCGTGAGCCCGGACGGGAAGCGCGCCGTGATGGTCGAGGTGAACTGCGAGACCGACTTCGTCGCCAAGGACGCAAACTTCCAGGCCTTCGCCGACGCGGTGGCCGACTGCCTGATGGCCAACGACGCCATCGACGACGTGGCGGCGCTCGGCGCCGCGCCGCTCAAGGCCGCCGAGCCGGCGACGGTCGAGGACGGGCGCCAGGCCCTGATCGCCAAGATCGGCGAGAACATGCACGTGCGCCGCTTCGTGCGTTTCGCCACGAGCAACGGGCACATCGCGAGCTACCGCCACGGCGTGCGCATCGGCGTCCTCGTCGATCACGAGGGCGGCAGTGCCGATCTCGGCAAGGACGTGGCGATGCACATCGCGGCGTCCAACCCGCTCTGCGTCGACGCGGCCGACGTGCCCGCGGAGACGGTGGCCAAGGAGCGCGAGATCTACGCCGCGCAGGCGGCGGAGAGCGGCAAGCCGGACAACATCGTCGAGAAGATGGTCGACGGCCGGATCCGCAAGTTCCTCGAGGAGGTCACGCTGAGCGGCCAGCCCTTCGTGAAGGATCCGGAGACCACCGTCGGCAAGCTGCTGGCGAAAGGCGGCGCCAGGGTGGTTGCCTTCCGCCGCTTCGAGGTGGGCGAGGGCGTCGAGAAGAAGCAGTCGGACTTCGCCGCCGAAGTGGCCGAGGCGGCCGCGGCGGCGTCGAAGGGCTGAGCCGGCAAGGCCGCGCCGATGGGGCAGCTCGCTTACCGCCGGGTCCTGCTGAAGCTGTCGGGCGAGGCCCTGACGGGCGACGCCGGCTTCGGCATCGACCCCCGGGTCCTCGGGCGGCTCGCGGACGAGGTCTGCGAGCTGGCCGCGGCGGGTGCGCAGCTCGGGCTGGTGATCGGGGGCGGCAACATCTTCCGTGGCGCGGGCCTCGCGGCGGCAGGAATGGACCGGGTCACCGGGGACCACATGGGCATGCTCGCCACCGTGATGAACGCGCTCGCCATGCGCGACGCGATCGCGAGTCGGGGCGTGCCGGCGGGCGTTCTCTCGGCGCTCGCCGTGGGCCAGGTCTGCGAGCCCTACAGCGCCCGTGCCGCGCGGGAGCAGCTCGACGCGGGGCGGGTCGTTCTGTTCGCGGCGGGCACCGGCAACCCCTTCTTCACGACGGACTCGGCGGCCAGCCTGCGGGCGATCGAGATCGGCGCCGATCTGCTGGTCAAGGCGACCCAGGTGGACGGGGTGTACTCGGCAGACCCGAAGCGGGACCCCGGCGCGGTGCGCTACGCGAGCCTGAGCTACGACCGCGTGCTCCGTGAGAGCCTCGGCGTGATGGATCTGACCGCCATCCTGCTGTGCCGCGATCACGGGATGCCGCTGCGGGTGATGAACATCCACGAGCCCGGCGCCCTGCTGCGCGTGCTGCGCGGCGAGGACGTCGGGACGCTGGTGCGAGCTGGAGAGTGACATGATCGAAGACGTCAAGAAGGAAGCCGGGGCGCTGATGAAGAAGGCCGTCGAGGCCCTGGCGACCGAGTTCCAGAAGATCCGGACGGGGCGTGCCCACCCCAGCCTGCTCGACCACATCCAGGTCAGCTACTACGGCTCCGCGGTGCCGCTCAAGCAGGTCGCGAACGTGTCGGCCGAGGATGCGCGGACGCTGCTCGTGCAGGTCTGGGACAAGGCGATGGCGACCGTGGTCGACAAGGCCATCCGGGAGTCCGACCTCGGGCTCAACCCGAACACGGCCGGCATGAGCATCCGCGTGCCCATGCCGCCGCTCACGGAGGAGCGTCGGCGTGACCTGCTCAAGGTCGTCCGGCACGAGGCGGAGCTCGCCAAGGTCGCCGTCCGCAACGCGCGCCGCGACGCCAACAAGGACCTCGAGGCCCTGGTCAAGGAGAAGCTGGTGTCCGAGGACGACGAGCGGCGCGCGCACGACGCGATCCAGAAGCTCACGGACCAGTACATCAAGGACATCGACGACGTCCTGGCCAGGAAAGAGCAGGACATGATGGCGGTCTGAGCCGACGCGGCGGGAGACGCGCGTGCCCACGACCGGCGAGCCGCCCACCGAGGTGCCGGAGCGCATCCCGCGTCACGTCGCCATCGTCATGGACGGCAACGGCCGCTGGGCCCAGCGGGCCGGCCTGCCGCGCCACGCCGGCCACCAGGCGGGGGCCGACGCGGTCCGCCGCACGGTCGAGGAGGCGATCCGCGTCGGCGTGCGGGTGCTCACCCTCTTCGCATTCAGCAGCGAGAACTGGCGCCGGCCGAAGGCGGAGGTCGCGCTGCTCATGGATCTGTTTCTGCGCGCGCTCAAGCGGGAGCTTCCGCTGCTCCGGGCCAACGGCGTGCGGCTGCGCATCCTCGGCGACCGCCGTGCGTTCAGCGAAAAGCTGAGTCGGCGCATGGCGGAGGCGGAGGCGGCGACTGCCGGCAACGACCGGCTGCTGCTGCAGGTCGCCGCAAACTACGGTGGCCGCTGGGACATCAGCGAGGCCGCCCGCAAGCTCGCGATCGCTGCCCGCGCCGGCGACCTCGACCCCGCGCAGATCGACGAGTCGACCTTCGCGGCGGCGCTGTCCTTTCCCGACTGCGGCGATCCCGACCTCTTCATCCGGACCGGGGGCGAGCGCCGCCTGAGCAACTTCCTGCTGTGGCAGTCGGCGTATTCCGAGCTCTATTTCACGGACACCCTCTGGCCGGACTTCGATGCGGCCGCGTTCGGCGAGGCCTTGCGCGACTACGCGGGTCGCCAGCGCCGCTTCGGCCGGACCGCGGAGCAGGTGGACGAGGTGGTCGGTGGCTGAGACCCGCGCCGTCCTGCGGGCGAGGGTGGGGACCGCCCTGGTCCTCGCGCCGCTCGCCGTCGCGGCGGTGCTCTACCTCCCCAACCGGTGGCTGGCCCTCGTCCTCGCCACCGTCGTCGTCATGGCGGCGCTCGAGTGGGCCCACCTGGGCGGACTCGCCCCCGGTTGGCCGCGCTGGGGGCTCGCCGCCTACCAGGGCGCGGTCCTCGCGCTCGGCTATTGGCTGCTCGCCGGGCACCCCGGCTGGCTGCTGCCGTTCCTCGCCCTGTGCAGCGGCTGGTGGCTGGGCGTCGGCGCGGTGCTCGTGCTGCGCCGCGCCCCCGTGCAGGTGGAACAGCGCCTGCGCCCGCTGCTCCTGGCCGGGGCGCCCTGGCTGACCGGAGCCGCCTGGCTCGCCCTCGTGCTGCTGCACGGTCACGGTCCCGGGGGGCCGATGCTGGTGCTGCTCCTCATGGTCCTGATCTGGTCGGCCGACACGGCCGCCTACTTCACCGGGCGTGCCTTCGGCCGGCACAAGCTCGCTCCGATCGTGAGCCCCGGCAAGACGCTCGAGGGCTTGGCCGGCGCGCTGGCGGCGGCCGCGGCCTGCGGGCTGGCACTCGCCGCGTTCGGGCTGACCGGGCGAGCCGGCGTCGGTGCCGCGGTGGCGCTCTGCGTGGTCGTGGCGCTCGCCTCCGTCGCCGGCGACCTGTTCGAGAGCTACGCGAAACGCGCCGCCGGCGTGAAGGACAGCGGCCACCTGCTGCCGGGCCACGGCGGCGCGCTCGACCGCATCGACAGCCTGATCGCCGCTGCCCCGGTGTTCCTGCTGGGCTGGCTGTACGCGGTGGGGGCGGCATGATCGGCGTCGCCGTGCTCGGCGCGACCGGGTCGATCGGCCGCAGCACGCTCGACGTGCTCGCGCGCCACGCCGACCGGTTCCGTGCCGTCGCCCTGACCGCCAATCGCGACGTCGACGGCCTGTACGCCCAGTGTCAGGCCTTCGCCCCCGCCTACGCGGTCATGGCCGATCTCGCCTCGGCGCGCGCGCTCGAGCAGCGCCTGCGGGCGGCGGCCTTGCCGACGCGGGTGCTGGCCGGGGAGGCCGGCCTGTGCGCTGTCTGCGAGCTGCCCGAGGTGGCGCAGGTGATGGCGGCCATCGTCGGTGCCGCGGGGCTGCTGCCGACGCTCGCTGCGGCGCGGGCGGGCAAACGGGTCCTGCTCGCCAACAAGGAGGCGCTCGTCATGGCGGGGCCTCTTTTCCTGGACGCGGTCCGCGCCGGGGGGGGCGAGGTCCTGCCCATCGACAGCGAGCACAATGCGGTCTTTCAGTGCCTGCCGGCGGGGGCGGCCGGTCCTGTCGCCGGCGCCGGCGTGCGCCGCATCCTGCTCACGGCCTCCGGCGGCCCCTTCCGGACCGCCGCGCCGGGCTCGCTGGAGGACGTGACCCCCGAGCAGGCGTGTGCGCACCCCAACTGGTCGATGGGGCGCAAGATCTCCGTGGACTCGGCGACGATGATGAACAAGGGGCTCGAGGTGATCGAGGCCCACTGGCTCTTCGGTGCGGCGCCGGATCGGATCGAGGTCGTGATCCACCCCCAGAGTGTCGTCCACTCCCTCGTCGAGTACGTCGACGGCTCGGTGCTGGCTCAGCTCGGAAACCCCGACATGCGCACCCCCATTGCCCACGCCCTGGCGTGGCCGGGGCGCTTGGAATCCGGGGTGGACAGCCTCAATTTGGCACACGTGGCGCGGCTGGACTTCGAAGCCCCTGATTCGAACCGATTCCCCTGTCTTGCGCTCGCCTTTGCGGCGCTGCGCCGGGGCGGGGCGGCGCCGGCGGTGTTGAACGCCGCCAACGAGGTGGCCGTGGAGGCGTTCCTCGCCCGCCGGCTGCGCTTCACCGCCATCCCCCGCGTGATCGAGACGGTGCTCGAGCAGGTGACGGCGGCGCAGCCACAGGACCTGGAAAGTTTGCTGGCGCTCGATGCGAGCGCGCGCCGGCACGCGGAAGTCGTCGTGGGCGCGCTCGGCTGACGGGACCCGATGGATTCATTTCTCTTCACCGCTGCCGCCTTCGTCGTCGCGCTGGGTGTCCTCATCACGGTGCACGAGTTCGGCCACTTCTGGGTCGCGCGCCGCCTCGGGGTCAAGGTGCTGCGCTTCTCGGTCGGCTTCGGCCGGCCGCTCTGGCGTCGGCGAGGCGTGCGGGACGGCACCGAGTACGTCCTGGCCGCCATCCCGCTGGGCGGCTACGTCAAGATGCTCGACGAGCGCGAGGGCGACGTGCCGGAGGCGGAAGTGCACCGCGCGTTCAACCGGCAGTCGCTGCCGGTGCGCTCGGCGATCGTGGCCGCCGGGCCGGCGTTCAACTTCGCGTTCGCCATCCTGGCCTACTGGCTGGTGTTCGTCATCGGCGACGTGGGGACGCGGCCGCTCGTCGGCCAGGTGAACGACGGCAGCCCGGCGGCGGCGGCCGGGTTCCAGCCGGGCGACCTGGTGCGGCGAGTCAACGGCGAGGAGACGCCCACCTGGGAGCTGGTGGTGTACGAGCTGCTGAGCGCGGGCGTCGCCCAGGTGCCGGCAGACGTCGAGGTCGTGGGCGACGGCGGCTACGTGGAGCGCCGACAGCTTCCGCCCGACGTGCTGCACCGCCTCGCCGAGGAGCGGGACGCGCTCGGCGTGCTCGGCATCAAGCCCGACCGGCCGACGCTGCCGGCCGTCATCGGCGAGGTGGTGGCGGGAGAGTCGGCCGAGCGGGCCGGTCTGCGGGTCGGCGATCGCCTCCTCGCCGTCGACGGTCAGCCGATCCGGGACTGGCGGGAGTGGGTGGAGTACGTCCAGGCACGCCCCGGCGAGCGTCTTCGGGTCGACGTGGACCGGGGGGGCGAGCGCCTCGGCCTGTCGATCGTCCCCGCCGCCGTCGAACGTGCCGGCAGCGTGACGGGCCGGATCGGCGCGGGAGTCGCCATCGGCGACGACGCCTTCGAGCGTTACCGGGCGGAGGTGAGGTACGGTCCGGTGAAGGCGCTCGGCGCCGCGGTGCACAAGACCTGGGACCTGTCCGCGCTGACCCTCAAGGTCGTCTGGAAGATGCTGGTCGGCGAGGCCTCGGTGAACAACCTGAGCGGGCCGATCACCATCGCGCAGACCGCCGGCAAGTCGGCGAGCGTCGGCTTCGTCCACTTCCTCAAGTTCCTTGCGCTGGTCAGCGTGAGTCTCGCGGTGCTCAATCTCCTGCCGATCCCGGTCCTCGACGGCGGGCACCTCGCCTATTTCGCCATCGAGGCAATCAAAGGGGGGCCCCTCTCCGAAAGCGCGCAGCTGGTCGGCCAGCGCATCGGGCTCGCGATCCTCTTCGGTCTCATGGCGCTCGCCCTCTACCTCGATCTCGCCCGGCTGCTCGCCTGAGCGCCGACGGGCCGCGCCTGTTCATCGCCGGACCGTTCCCGTATACTTGGCCGCCGATTCGCCCGGCCGTCCCCGCGGCTAGAAAATGCTATTAGTTTCAATGCCATAGAGATTGGCTCATGGGCCTTTGCCGACGTCTGCTCCCCGTCCTGCTGCTGTGCGCGCTGATTCCCGCGAGCGCGCTCGCCGAGATGTTCGTGGTCAGGGACATCCGCGTGGACGGCCTGCAGCGCATCGCCGCCGGAACGGTGTTCAGCTACCTGCCGGTCAAGGTCGGCGAGCGCATGGATTCCGCCCAGACACCCGAGATCGTGCGCAGCCTTTACCGCACGGGGTTCTTCAAGGACGTGCGGCTGGAGCGCGAGGGCGACGTCCTGGTGATCACCGTGGAGGAGCGGCCCGCGATCGCCGAGATCAACATCTCGGGCAACAAGGCCATTGACACCAAGGACCTCAAGCAGGGGCTCAAGGACGTCGGGCTCGCCGAGGGGCGCACCTTCAACAAGCCCGTGCTGGACAAGATCGAGGCCGAACTGCGCCGGCAGTACTTCAACCAGGGCAAGTACGGCGTGAAGATCGAGTCCACGGTCACGCCGCTCGAGCGCAACCGCGTCGCGATCGGCATCGACATCGTCGAAGGCGAGACGGCCACGATCAAGAAAATCAACATCGTCGGCAACAAGGCGTTCAAAGAGAGCGAGCTGCTCGGCGAGTTCAAGCAGACCACGGGCGGCTGGCTGTCGTTCCTGACGAAGGACGACCAGTATTCCAAGCAGAAGCTGTCCGGCGATCTCGAGACCCTGCGCTCGTTCTACCTGGATCGCGGCTACCTGAATTTCCGGATCGACTCCACCCAGGTCACGATCACCCCGGACAAGCAGGACATCTACATCACCGTCAACCTCACCGAGGGCGACCTCTACCGCATCGCGGACGTGAAGCTCGCCGGGGACCTGGTGGTGGCGCCGGAGGAGCTCTTTCCGCTGATCCAGCTGACCCGCGGCGAGCCCTTCTCGCGCAAGCGGGTGGTGGAGAGCGCCGAGCGGGTGACCCGCAAGCTCGGCGACCAGGGCTACGCGTTCGCGAACGTCAACCCCTCGCCGCAGGTCGACGAGGAGAAGAAGACGGTCGAGCTGACCTACTTCGTCGACCCGGGCAAGCGCGTGTACGTCCGTCGGATCACGTTCAAGGGCAACGCGAAGACGCGGGACGAGGTCCTGCGGCGCGAGTTCCGGCAGATGGAGTCGGCGTGGTTCTCGGGCGAGCAGGTCAAGCGCTCGCGCGAGCGCCTGCAGCGTCTCGGTTTCTTCGAGACGGTCACCATCGAGACGCCGGCGGTGGCCGGCTCCGCCGACGAGATCGACGTCGAGGCGACGGTGAAGGAGCGGTCGGCCGGCACGCTGACGGCGGGCGTCGGCTACTCCCAGTCCCAGGGCGTGCTCTTCAACGCCTCTGTCGTCCAGGACAATTTCATGGGCACCGGCAAGCGCGTGGCCCTGGCTTTCAACAACAGCCAGGTGAACACCATCTACGCGCTGACCTACGTGAACCCGTACTTCACTCCCGAGGGGATCAGCCGGGGCTTCTCGCTCCGCTACCGGTCGACGGACTTCAACGAGCTGAACACCACGTCGCAGTACCTCACCGACGTCGCGGCCGCGGGTGTCAACTTCGGCATCCCGATCAACGAGACAGACCGCATCAACTTCGCCTTGGACGTCACCAACACCAAGGTCAAGCTCGGCAGCGGGGCGTCGTTGCAGCTCATCGACTTCGTCCGCCAGTACGGCGACGAGTACCTGGATTTCCCGGTCGCTGTCACCTGGTCGCGCGACAGCCGGGACCGCGCCATCTTCCCGACGTCGGGCGCCATACAGCGCTTCGTCAGCGAGATCACGCTCCCGGGCAGCGATCTGGAGTACTGGAAGGCCGGCTACAGCCACCGCCGGTACTTCCCGTTGTCCAAGACGTTCACTCTCTCGCTCAACATCGACCTGGGCTACGGCGACGGCTACGGCGACACGACCGAGCTGCCGTTCTTCTCGCACTACTATGCGGGCGGCTACGGCACGGTGCGCGGCTACAAGCTCTACTCCCTGGGCCCGAAGGACTCCACCGGCAAGGCGTACGGCGGCAACATCAAGACCGTCGCCAACGCCGAGCTGCTGTTCCCGATGCCGGGCAAGGCCTTCTCCGACACGGTCCGCCTCGCGACCTTCGTCGACGCGGGCAACGTGTTCCTGGACAGCTTCGACGCCGGGGAGCTGCGCTACTCGGCGGGCGTCGGCGCGACCTGGATGTCCCCCGTCGGCGTGCTGACGATCAGCGCCGCGAAGGCGCTGAACGAGCAGGACGGTGACGAGACCGAGATCTTCCAGTTCCAGTTGGGTCAATCGTTCTGAGGTCCTAGCCGTATGCGTTCGTGGTTGATGCCGGCGGCGCTCGCCGCCGCGCTCGTCTTTTCACTGCCGCCAGAGGCCGACGCCGCCGAGGGTTACCGGGTGGCGTTCGTCGAGGTGCCGCGGCTGCTGCAGGAGGCGCCGCAGGTCGCCGCAGTGCGCGAGAACCTCAAGAAGGAGTTCGCGCGGCGCGACAAGGACCTCGTGGCGCTGCAGGGGGAGATCAAGAAGGTCGAAGAGAAGTTGCAGCGGGACGGCGCGATCCTCAGCGACGCCGAGACGCAGCGCCTCGAGCGCGACCTGGTCGCGAAACAGCGCAAGCTGAAGAGCGCCCAGAGCGAGTTCCAGGAGGAGCTTTCCCTGCGCCAGAACGAGGAGCTGAACAAGCTGCGGCGGCAGATCGCCGAGGTGATCCTCGAGGTCGCGAAGGAGGACTCGCTGGACCTCGTGCTGGAGACGGGCGTGGTGCACGCGAGTCCGCGGGCCAACATCACCGACAAGGTGCTGGAGCGGCTGCGGCGCCAGAGCAAGTGACGGGGGAGGGGAAGCGGCGGTGAGCACGGCGGTGCGCAGCCTACGGCTCGGCGAGCTCGCGGCCCACGCCGGCGTCGAGCTGCAGGGCGACCCGGACCGCGAGATCAACGGGGTCGCGACCCTGGACGCCGCGGGTCCCGGGGACGTCGCCTTCCTCGCGAACCGTCGCTACCGCGGCGAGCTGGCGGAGTGCCGGGCCGGGGCCGTGATCCTGCAGGCGGCGGATCGCCGCTCCTGGGACGGCGACGCGCTCGTCACCGCCAATCCCTACCTCGCCTATGCACGCATCGCCGACAGGCTGTTTCCGACGCCTGCGGCGCCGGCCGGCATCCACCCGAGCGCGGTGGTCGCCGCCTCGGCGCGGGTCGACCCGACCGCGTCGGTCGGTCCGCTCTGTGTGGTGGAGGACGAGGCGGAGCTCGGGCCCGGCGTCTGCCTCGGGCCGGGCTGCGTCGTCGGCCGCGGCACCCGGCTCGGCGCCGGTACGCGACTCGTCGCCCGCGTCACGGTGCTGCACGAGTGCGTCGTCGGCGCGCGCTGCGTGATCCACCCCGGCGCGATCGTCGGCAGCGACGGTTTCGGCAACGCGAACGACGGCGAACGCTGGGTCAAGGTGCCGCAGCTCGGCCGGGTGGTGATCGGCGACGACGTCGAGATCGGGGCGAACACCACGGTCGACCGCGGTTCCCTGCGCGACACCGTCATCGCCGATGGGGTGCGGCTCGACAACCTGATCCAGGTCGGCCATAACGTCACCATCGGCGCGCACACGGCAGCGGCCGCCTTCGTCGGGATCTCGGGCTCGACAGCGATCGGCAGCCGCTGCACGCTGGGCGGCGCGGCCGGCTTCGCCGGGCACCTGTCCATCGCGGACGACGTGCACGTCACGGGGATGGCGATGGTCACGCACTCGCTGCGCGAGCCTGGCGCCTATTCGAGCGGCATCCCGGCGCTGCCGAGCCGCGAGTGGCGGCGCAACGTGGCGCGGTTCCAGCATCTCGACGAGCTGGTCCGGCGCGTGAGATCCCTCGAGGCTGTCCTCGGCGTGGCGCACGACGTCGATGCGAGCCGCGGCGGTGTCGGGAATTCGGGAAACACTGACGCGTAGGCGGGCCGAGCGCCCGCACGCCGGACGGAGGGGGCCGGTCGACACATGGACATCCACAAAATTCTCAGCCTGCTGCCGCACCGCTACCCTTTCCTGCTCGTGGATCGCGTCCTCGAGTGCACTCCCGGCGAGCGGCTGGTGGCGATCAAGAACGTCACCATCAACGAGCCGTTCTTCCCCGGCCACTTTCCCGCCCGTCCCGTCATGCCGGGCGTGCTGGTGCTCGAGGCCCTGGCGCAGGCGACGGGCCTGCTGGCCATGGAGTCCGAGCCGGATCTGCGGGTGGAGGGATCGCTCTACTACCTGGTCGGCATCGACAGCGCGCGCTTCAAGCGGCCGGTGGAGCCCGGCGACCAACTCGTGCTCGACGCCCGGATCGTGAAGCGCAAGCGCGAGATCTGGGTGTTCACGACCGAGGCGAGCGTCGACGGCAAGATGGTCGCGAGCGCCGACATCATGTGCACGCAACGGGTGTTCTGATGTGATCGATCCGCGCGCCGCCATCGCTGCGGGTGCCGAACTGGACGAGGGCGTCAGCGTCGGCCCCTTCGCCGTGATCGGCGACGGCGTGCAGGTCGGCGCGGGCACGTGGGTCGGACCGCACGCGGTGATCCAGGGGCCGACCGTGCTCGGCCGCGACAACAGGATCTTCCAGTTCGCCTCGGTGGGCGAGGCCCCGCAGGACAAGAAGTACGGCGGCGAGCCGACGCGCCTCGAGATCGGCGACCGCAACGTCATCCGCGAATGCGCGACCGTGCACCGCGGCACCGTGCAGGACGCCGGCGTGACTCGCGTCGGCAGCGACAACCTGCTGATGGCCTACACCCACGTGGCGCACGACTGCACCATCGGCGACCACGTGATCCTCGCCAACGCAGCCTCGCTCGGCGGCCACATCACGGTCGGAGACTGGGCGATCCTCGGAGGCTTCGCCATCGTCCACCAGTTCTGCCGGATCGGCGCGCACTGCTTCTGCGGCATGGGCAGCGTGATCAGCATGGACGTCCCGCCCTACGTCACCGTGAGCGGCCACCCGGCGGCGGCGTACGGCATCAACAGCGAGGGCCTGCAGCGGCGCGGCTTCGCGCCGGACGCGGTCGCGCGGATCAGGCAGGCCTACAAGGTCCTCTACAAGTCCGGCCTGCGGCTCGAGGAGGCGATCGCCGCGCTCCAGGAGCAGGCGGCCGAGACGCCCGAGCTCGAGCCGCTCGTCGCCTTCCTGCGCGCGAGCCGGCGCGGGATCGTGCGCTGAGCGCCCGCGGGCGGCCCGGTTGAGCCTGCGGATCGGCATCGTCGCCGCCGAGCCCTCGGGCGACACCCTCGCCGCCGGACTGATCCGGGCCGTGCGTGCGCGCCGCCCCGACGCCACCTTCGAGGGGGTCGCCGGCCCCCGGATGATTGCCGCCGGCTGCGACGCCTGGTTCGCCATGGAGCGGCTGTCGGTGATGGGGCTGGTGGAGGTGCTGCGACACCTGCCGGAGCTCGTGGGCATACGCCGCGCGCTGGCCCGCCGCTGGCGGGATGCCCCACCCGATCTCTTCGTCGGCGTCGACGGACCGGACTTCAACCTCGCCCTCGAGGCCCGCCTGCGTCGCGGCGGGGTGCGGACCGTCCACTACGTCTGCCCCACGGTGTGGGCCTGGCGGCAGGGGCGGGTGCGGACGCTGCGCGCCAGCGCCGAGCTCGTCCTCAGCATCTTTCCCTTCGAGTCGCGCTTCCTCGCCGCGCACGGCGTCGCGGCGCGCTACGTCGGCCACCCGCTGGCGGACGAGATCGCGCCCCGGCCGGATCCGATCCCGGCGCGCGCGCGGCTCGGCATGGCGACCGCCGCGACCACCCTCGCCGTGCTGCCGGGCAGCCGGCTGTCGGAGATCGATTCGCTGGGGCCCCCGTTCGTCGAGGCCGTGCGGCGGCTCGCGCAATCCCGGCCCGGCCTGCAGGTGGTGACGCCCCTGGTCAACGACCTGACCCGCAAGCGCTTCGAGGCGATCCTCGCCGCCGCGCAACCCGCGGTGCCGTGGCGCCTGGTCGACGACGCGCGCGAGGCGCTCGCCGCCGCGGACGTCGTCCTCACCGCTTCGGGAACGGCGACCCTCGAGGCGCTGCTCGTCGGGCGGCCGATGGTGGTCGGTTACCGGGTCCACCCGCTGACCTACCGGGTCGTCCGGATGCTCCGGCTCGTCAAGGTGCCGCACATCGCGATGGCGAACCTGCTCGCGGGCGAGCGTCTCGCGCCGGAGCTGGTCCAGGACGCCTGCACCGGCGAGGGCCTCGCCGCCGCACTCGACGGTTTTCTCGACGACCCGGCCCGTGCGGCCGCGGTGCGGGCACGCTATGCGGAGCTCGCGGCCGGCATGCGCTGCGACACCAATGCGCAGGCGGCCGACGCCGTGCTCGCCCTGATCGAGGGGCGCCCGTGACGCCGGCCGCCACCGGGCTGGTCTGCGGCATCGACGAGGCCGGGCGCGGGCCGCTGGCGGGGCCGGTGATCGCGGCCGCGGTCATCCTCGACCCGGCCCGCCCGCTCCCCGGCCTGCGCGACTCGAAGCAGCTCACCGCTGCGCGCCGCGAGGCGCTGGCGGCCGCGATCCGGGAGACCGCGCTGGCCTGGGCAGTTGGCCGTGCCGAGCCCGAGGAGATAGACCGGTTGAACATCCTGCGTGCCACGTTGCTCGCGATGCGCCGCGCCTGCGACGGCCTGCGCCCGGCGCCGGGGCGGGCGCTGGTGGACGGCAACGTGCGGCCCGACCTGTCCTGTGCCTGCGAGACGGTGGTGCGGGGTGACGCGACGGTGCCGGCGATCAGCGCGGCCTCGATCCTCGCCAAGGTCGCGCGCGACCACGAGATGGCCCAGCTCGACCGGTCCCTGCCCGGCTACGGCTTCGCCCGGCACAAAGGCTACCCGACGGCAGCCCACCTCGACGCGCTGCACCGCCTCGGCCCGAGTGCTGCACACCGGCTGAGCTTCGGCCCGGTGGCGGCACTCGTGCGCGGGGGCGGCTGAGCCGTCGCGGCGCCTTGTCCGGCGCCGGGCCGGCCAGTAAGGTTCGATCCTTCCCGCCCCGGAGCCGCCGGTCGTGGAGCCCCGTTTCGTCCACCTGCACGTCCACTCCGAGTACTCGCTCGCCGACGGACTCGCCGACATAAAGGCGCTGGTCCGGGCGACCGCGGGCGCGGGCATGGGCGCGGTGGCCGTGACGGACCTCTCGAACCTGTTCGCCATGGTGCGCTTCTACAAGGCGGCGATCGGTGCGGGGGTCAAGCCGGTGGTCGGCGTCGACGCGTGGCTCCGCAACCCCGCCGATCCGGCGCGGCCGGACCAGGCCGTGCTGCTGGTCCAGGACGAGCGCGGCTACCGGAACCTCACGCGCCTGGTGTCGCGGGCATACCGCGAGAACCAGCACCTCGGCAAGGCGCTGCTCGAGACCGACTGGTTGCTGGCCGCGAACGAGGGGCTGATCGTGCTCTCCGGCGGTCGGGAGGGGGACGTCGGCCGGGCGCTGCTGGCGGGCCACGAGCCGGAGGCGCGGGCGCTGCTCGACCGTTGGCTCACCGCCTTCGGCGACCGCTACTACCTGGAGCTGGTGCGCACCGGTCGGCTGCACGAGGAGGAGTACCTGCAGGCGGCGGTCGCGCTCGCCGCGGACAAGGGCGTTCCCGTGGTCGCCAGCAACGACGTGCGGTTCCTGGCGCCCGCCGACTTCCAGGCCCACGAGGTGCGGGTCTGCATCCACGACGGCCGGATACTCGACGACCCGCGCCGGCCACGGCTCTACAGCGAGGAGCAGTACCTCCGCTCGCCGGAGGAGATGGCGGCGCGCTTCGCCGACCTGCCGGAGGCGCTAGCCAACTCGGTCGAGATCGCCCGGCGCTGCAACCTCGAGCTGTCCCTCGGCAGGTACGTGCTGCCCGCCTTTCCCGTGCCCGCAGGCATGACTGCGGACCAGCACTTCGTCGCGCTGGCGCGGGAGGGCCTCGCGGCGCGCCTGGCGGCACGCGCGCAGGCGGCGCCGGTCGGCGAGGGCGAGCGCGCCGACTACGAGCGGCGCCTCGAGGCCGAGATCTCGGTGATCACCGCGATGGGCTTCACCGGCTACTTCCTGATCGTCGCGGACTTCATCGGGTGGGCGAAGCGCAACGGCGTGCCGGTCGGGCCCGGACGCGGCTCGGGCGCCGGATCCCTCGTCGCCTACGCGCTGGGCATCACCGACCTCGATCCCATCGAGCACGAGCTGCTCTTCGAGCGCTTCCTCAACCCCGAGCGCGTGTCGATGCCCGACTTCGACATCGACTTCTGCATGGAGGGGCGCGACCGCGTCATCGACTACGTGGCGCAGAAGTACGGCCGCGACTGCGTGTCGCAGATCATCACCTACGGCTCGCTCGCGGCGAAGGCGGTGGTGCGCGACGTGGGCCGCGTGCTGGGGCACCCCTACGGCTTCGTCGACAAGATCGCCAAGCTGGTCCCCTTCGAGCTCGGCATCACGCTCGACAAGGCGCTGGAGGACAGCGAGGAGCTGCGTGCGCGCTACCAGGAGGAGGAAGAGGTCCGGGAGCTGATCGACATGGCGCGCAAGCTCGAGGGCCTCGCCCGCAACGCCGGCAAGCACGCGGGCGGCGTGGTGATCGCGCCGGGCGCGCTGACCGACTTCACGCCGCTGTACTGCGAGCCGGGCGGCGAGAACCTCGTGACCCAGTTCGACAAGGACGACGTCGAGCAGGTGGGGCTCGTCAAGTTCGACTTCCTCGGCCTGCGAACGCTCACGATCATCGACTGGGCGCTCAAGACCGTGAATGCGACCCGGGCGGGCCAGGGGCTCGCCCCGCTCGACATCGCCCGCATCCCGATGAACGACCCGGAGTCTTTCGCGCTGCTCAGGCGCTGCGAGACGGCCGCCGTGTTCCAGCTCGAGTCGCGCGGCATGCGCGAGCTCATCAAGAAGCTGCAGCCGGACAACTTCGACGACATGACGGCGCTCGTGGCGCTCTACCGGCCGGGCCCGCTGCAGTCGGGCATGGTGGAGGACTTCATCAACCGCAAGCACGGGCGCGCCGCGATCGCCTATCCGCACCCGGCCCTGGAGCCGATCCTCAAGCCGACCTACGGCGTGATCCTCTACCAGGAGCAGGTCATGCAGATCGCGCAGGTGCTCGCCGGCTACACGCTCGGCGGCGCCGAC
>JALORY010000055.1 GCA_025458675.1 Gammaproteobacteria bacterium
CTGGAGGCGCACATCTCGATCATCCAGACCGCCGCCGGACTGCAGAAGTGGGGCTACACGGTCTTCGTGGTGTACGACGCCGTGTGCTCCCGCAGCCCGCAGAACTGCGAGAATGCGCTGCGTCGCATCCGCGACGGGGGCGCGACCGTCACGGGGACGGAATCCGTGGTCTTCGAGTGGCTGAGCCACTCCAGCCACCCCCGCTTCAAGGAGGTCACGGCCCTCCTGAAGTAGGCCCGCCCTCGGGCCGAACGGTCTCGGCGAGGGCTACCGCGCCTCCTCCAGCAGATCGTCCACGAGCCGCAGCACCCGCTCGAGCGCGCCGCGGTTTGCCTCCACGACCCGCCGGCCGTTCTCGCCGACCCGGGCGCGGAGGCTGGCATTGCCGAGCCAGCGCTGCATCGTCTCGCCGAGGGCCGCCGCACCGTCGACCCGCTCCGCCGCGCCGGCATCGAGCAGCATCTGGCTGATCTGCGCGAAGTTGAACATGTGAGGCCCGAAGGCGACGGGAACGCCGAGCGCCGCCGGCTCCAGGACGTTGTGGCCTCCCACGGGCAGCAGGCTGCCTCCCACGAAGGCCGCATCGGCGGCCGCGAGGAAGACGGGAAGTTCGCCCATGGTGTCGCCGAGAAACACCGCCGTCCCGGAGGGGGGAGGCGTGCGCTGGGTCCGCCGCCACATCCTCAGCCTGCGCCGCTGCACGAGCTGGGCGACGCGGTCGAAGCGCTCCGGGTGCCGGGGAACCAGAACGAGGAGGGCATCCGGCAGCACGCGCAGCACCTGTTCGTGCGCATCAAGCACCCCTTCCTCCTCCCCCTCGTGGGTACTCGCCGCAACCCAGACCGATCTGTCGACGCCCCACTCGCGGCGCACGACCTCCGCCTGCTCCTTGACGCTGCCGCGGATGCTCTGGTCGAACTTGATGCTGCCCGTGACCGTCAGCCGCTCCGGCGGCACCCCGACCGAGACGAAGCGCTGCGCATCGGCGTCCGACTGGGCCGCCACCGCGCTGAAGCGCGCGAAGGTCTCGCGGCTCAGGGACCCGAGCCGGCGGTAACCGCGCGCCGAGCGCTCGGACAGGCGCCCATTCGCGAGCAGCACCGGGACGCCCCGCCGGTTGCACTCGGAAAGCAGGTTGGGCCAGACCTCGGTTTCGACCAGCACCGCAAGGCTGGGCTGGACCCGGTCGAGGAAGCCGCGCACGGCCCAGGGAAGGTCGAAGGGAAAGTAGACGTGGAACACCTGCTCGCCGAAGAGCTCGCGCACCCGCGCCGAGCCGGTCGGCGTGGTGGTGGTGACCACCAGCGACCCGCTCGGCTCCCGCTGCAGGAGCCGCCGTATCAGCGGCTGCACGGCCTGGGCCTCGCCGACGGAGACCGCGTGAATCCAGATGCCGCCGGTCCGGGTTGGTGGCGCGAAGCGGCCGAAACGCTCGGCCCAGCGCGCGCGGTAGGCCGGCGCCTTCACGCTGCGCCAGCACGAGCGGCATCGCCGCGATCCACAGGAGTGTGTAAAGGGGTCTCACGCCGCAGCCGCCCGACCCGCGCAGCCCGGGCTACGCGGTCTCACCCTTCCCGATCGCTTCGATGATCCGCGTCGTCGACAGCCCCTCGACGTAGCGCAGGGCGCGGACCTCTCCGCCCGCGGCACGGACGCAGGCTGCCCCGGCGATCGTGGCAGGGTCGTGGTCGCCCCCCTTCACCAGGACGTCGGGCAGCAGGCGGCAGATGAGCCGCTCCGGCGTGGCCTCGGCGAAGGCGACGACCCAGTCGACACACCCGAGCGCGGCAACGACGCGCACCCTGTTGGCGAGCGCGTTGACCGGCCGGCCGGGACCCTTGAGCTCGGTGACGGTCGCGTCGACGTTGACGGCCACGATGAGGCGGTCGCCGAGCCGGCTCGCTTCCTCGAGATACGCGACGTGGCCGGCGTGCAGTATGTCGAAGCACCCGTTCGTGAACACGACGGTCTCGCCGCGGGCCCGCGCCCCCGCGACCGCGGCCACGAGGGCCTCCTCGTCGAGCACGCCCCGGCGCACGGGGGCCTGCCCGACCAGCGCGGCGCGCAACTCGTCGACGGACACCGATGCGGTGCCGAGCTTGCCGACGACCACTCCCGCGGCGGCGTTCGACAGGGCGGTCGCGGCATCGAGAGGCAGCCCGGCGGCGATCCCGGCGGCCAGCACCGCGATGACCGTGTCACCGGCGCCCGTGATGTCGTAGACCTCGCGGGCCTGCGCGGGCAGGTGCCGCGGCCGCTGCCCGCGCTCGAAGAGGGTCATGCCGTGCTCGCCGCGCGTGACCAGAAGGGACTCGAATCCGCAGTCGTCCACCAACCTCGCGCCGCGCTCGACGAGCGTGGGCTCGTCCGCGCAACGGCCGACCACGGCCTCGAGCTCGGCGAGGTTGGGCGTCACTACGGTCGCGCCGCGGTAGCGCGAGAAGTCGCTGCCCTTGGGGTCGACCAGTACCGGCCTGCCGGCCGCGCGGGCCATGCCGATGAAGCGATCCACCGCGGCCAGCGTGCCCTTCGCGTAATCGGAGAGGACGACGACGTCGCAGTCGGCGAGCACGCGCGCGAAGTCGTCGAGCAGGTGCGCAGGATCGAGCCCGGGGAAGCCGTTCTCGAAGTCGAGACGGATGAGCTGCTGGTGGCGACTGACCACGCGCAGCTTCGTGACGGTCGGCACGCCGGCGAGCCGTTCGAAGCGACACTCGACGCCGGCCCGGGCCAGCTGGGACGCGAGCACCTGCGCCGGCTCGTCGTCGCCGGTCACGCCGAGCAGGGTCACCCGGCTGCCGAGCGACGCCGCGTTCACCGCGACGTTGGCCGCCCCGCCGGGCCGCCCCTCGTCGGCCTCGACGCGGACGACCGGCACCGGCGCCTCGGGCGAGATGCGCGCCGTGGGGCCCTGCCAGTAGCGGTCGAGCATGACGTCGCCGACGACGAGCAGGCGCGTCCTCGAGAAATCCGGCAGTTCTTTCATCGTGCGGCAGCGGTCGGCGGGGTGCCGGGATGGTAGCACAGGGCGCGCGATCCCCTGCTGCGACGCAGCGAAAGCCGATAGACTGCGCCGGCCCCTCGGCGACCCATCGCCGGCCCGTGGGGCGGACCGGTCTGCCGGAGACACGTCGATGATCATCTGCCACCCCTACCGCTTCATCTTCCTCAAGACGAGCAAGACCGCCGGCACCAGCATCGAGATTGCCCTGTCGAAGTTCTGCGGCGCGAGCGACGTCATCACCCCGATCAGTCTCGCCGACGAGGCCATCCGGCGCGACCTCGGCTACCCCGGCCCCCGGAACTACCGCCCGCCCTTCGCCGAGTACTCCTCTCGCGACTGGGCCTTCGCGGCGGCGACGCTCCGGCGCAAGGAGCTCTACAACCACATCCCCGCGCGGGAGGCGAGGCGGATGATCGAACCGGCGGTGTGGGGCGCCTATTTCAAGTTCTGCTTCGAGCGCAACCCATGGGACCGCATCATTTCCCAGTACTACTGGCGCTGTCCGACGGAGCCGCGGCCGAGCCTGGACGAGTTCATGACGCGCAAGGTCCTCGAGCGACTCGACCGGAAGGGATTCGGGATCTACACGATCCGCGGCAAGGTCGCGGTCGACCGAGTCTGCCGCTTCGAGCGGCTGCAGGAGGAGCTCGAGTGGCTGCGGGCGCACCTGGGTCTCCCGGAGCCCCTGGTGCTGCCCAGCGCGAAGGGCTCCTTCCGGGCGGACCGCCGCCCCTACCGCGAGGTTTTCGACGAAGGGCAGCGCAGGCGCGTCGCCGAGGTATTCGGTCGCGAGCTGGCGCTGCTCGGGTACGAGTTCTGATGAGCCGGCGCCTGGCCGTCCGCGTGCCGAAACACGCTAGACTATCGGCCGATGCCCGGCCCCCCGCCCCGCTTACTGGCGCCGCGCCACTGGCCGACGTGGATCGCCCTTCAACTGCTGCGAGCCGCCTGCGCGCTGGTGCCCGTTCGCGGCCTGCACGCTGCCGGGCGGGTGCTCGGCAGGCTGTTCATGCATCTGGCGGCGCGCCGCCGTCGCATCGCCGACATCAACCTCGGGCTGTGCTTTCCGGACCTCTCCGAGTCGCAGCGTGCGGTCCTTCGGCGAGCGCATTTCGAGTCGCTCGGCGTCGGCATCTTCGAGTTCGCGCTGGGCTGGTGGGCCCCCGACGCCAAACTGCGGGACCTCGTGCAGACCGAGGGGCTCGAGCACCTGCGCGCCGCCCTCGAGCGGGGACGCGGCGTGATCCTTTTGTCGGCGCACTTCACCACGCTGGAGATCGGCGGCCGCTTCCTCGCGATGCAGGCCGGCGACCTGCCGCTCAACGCCATGTACAGGCCGAACGAGAACCCGGTCCTGGAGCACGCCATCCGCGACCGGCGCAGCGCCCGCTTCGGCGCGCCCATCGGCCGCGACGACGTGCGCGCCATGCTGCGCGCACTGCGCAAGAACGGGGTGGTGTGGTACGCCTTCGACCAGAACTACCGCCGCAAGCACCGCGTCTTCGCGCCTTTCTTCGGCGTCCCGGCGGCGACCAACACCGCGACCTCGCGGCTGGCGCAGGCGACGGGTGCCGCGGTCGTTCCGTTCTACACGCGGCGGCTTCCGGGCACGTGCCGCTACGTGCAGCGCATCGACGCGCCCCTCGAGGGCTTCCCCGGCAGCGACGCGGAGGCGGACGCGGCGCGTCTCAACGCGCTCATCGAGGACTGGGTGCGCGATGCGCCCGAGCAGTACCTGTGGACGCACCGGCGATTCCGCACGCGCCCGCGCGGGGAGCCAAAGCTCTATTGAACGGGGGCAACCACGAGCGGGCGGCGCCTGAGCCACGTGGCGCGAGGGACGTCGACCGAGGGCCGGGAGCTGCCGACGGCCCGCGCACTACCGGGAGACCCGACTGATGGACCCGACGTCCAGTCGCGCTCTGTACGGGCGCCTCCTCGGCTACGTGAAACCGTACCGCAAGCAGTTCGCCGGCGGGATCGTCGCGATGATCCTGCTGGCCGCGACCGAGCCGGCCATCCCCGCGCTGCTCAAGCCGCTGCTGGACGGGACCTTCGTCGCCAAGGACACCGAGCACATCTTCTGGGTGCCGGTGCTGCTCGTGGTGCTGTTTCTGCTCCGCGGCATCCTGGCCTTCGCCAGCGGCATGAGCATGGTCTGGATCGGCGGCAAGGTGGTCGAGGACCTGCGCAGGGCGATGTTCGACCGGCTGCTCGTGCTTCCCGCAGCCTTCTACGACGTCAGCACGAAGGGCATGCTGGTCACCCGCGTCAGCCACAACGTGCAGGAGGTGACCAACGCGGCGACGAACGCGATCACGGTCCTGGTGCGCGACAGCCTCAAGGTGCTCGGACTGCTTGGCTACGCCCTGTACCTGAACTGGAAGCTCAGCCTCGCGATCTTCCTGGTCGGGCCGCCGATCATGATCGCCGTCAAGCTCTTCGCCCGTCGGATGCGCCGGTTCAGCCGAGCCTCGCAGAACGCCATGGGACACCTCACCCACGTGCTCGAAGAGGCGATCCAGGGCTACCGGGTCATCAGGATCTTCGGCGCCGAGAGCTACGAGCGCCGGCGCTTCGCGGACGCCTCGAACCGGGTGCGGCGCTATCAGTACAAGGTGAGGGCCGCCGGGGCGACGAACGTGCCCACCGTCGAACTGATGGCGGCCGTCGTCATGGCGGGCCTCATCCACGTCGGCACGTCGCAGACGGGCGGCGGCCTGATGACGGTCGGCGAGTTCGTCGCCTACTTCGCCGCCCTCGGGCTCATGATGGCGCCGCTGAAGTCGCTGACCAACGTGAGCCAGCCCATCCAGCGCGGCCTCGCCGCGGCCGAGCACGCCTTCGCGCTGATGGACGAGCCTGCTGAGCCGGACGAGGGGAAGGTCCACGCCGGCAGGCTGGAAGGCCGCCTGCGATTCGAGGACGTTCGCTTCCGCTATCCGAGGGGCACTGCGGACGCCCTGGACGGGGTGAGCTTCGAGGTGCCGCCGGGGCGGACGGTGGCGCTCGTCGGCCCCTCGGGCAGCGGCAAGACGACGGTGGCGAGCCTGGTGCCGCGGTTCTATTCGCCGCAGGGCGGGCGGATCACGGTCGACGGAATCGACATCCGCGAGCTCAGCCTCGGCTCGCTGCGCGCCAACATCGCCCTCGTGAGCCAGGGGGTGGTCCTGTTCAACGACACCGTCCGGGCGAACATCGCCTACGGCGTCGTGCCGCCTCCGCCCGACGGTGCAGTGATCGACGCCGCCCGCGCGGCCCACGCGCTGGAGTTCATCGAGCGCCTGCCGCAGGGTCTCGACACGCCGATAGGCGAGGACGGCGTCCTCCTCTCCGGGGGCCAGCGGCAGCGGATCGCCATCGCGCGGGCGCTGCTAAAGGACGCACCCGTCCTGATCCTCGACGAGGCCACCTCGGCGCTCGACACGGATTCGGAGCTCCAGGTGCAGGCCGCGCTCGAGGCGCTTCAGCGCAACCGCACGACGCTGGTGATCGCCCACCGGCTGTCGACCATCCAGGGTGCGGACGAGATCCTCGTCTTGCGCGCGGGGGCCGTGGTCGAGCGAGGCACCCACCGGGAGCTGCTCGAGCGCGGCGGCGTCTACGCAGACCTCCACCACAAGCAGTTCCAGGAAACCGCAGCGGGCGACGGCGCCTGAGCGCGGAAGGAGATCCACACGCCATGCAGTTCATCGACCTGAAGGCCCAGCAGGCCCTCATCCGCCCGGAGCTCGACCGCCGCATCGCCGCGGTGCTCGATCACGGCCAGTACATCCTCGGCCCCGAGATCGACGAGATGGAGCGGCGTCTCGCCGAGTACGTCGGCGCGGCGCACTGCGTCTCGGTGTCGAGCGGCACCGATGCGCTGTCCATCGCCCTGATGGCGCTCGGCATCGAGGCGGGCGACGAGGTGATCACCACGCCGTTCAGCTTCATCGCGACCGCAGAGACCGTCGCGCTGCTCGGCGCGCGGCCGGTCTTCGTCGATGTCGACCCGCGCACCTACAACCTCGACCCGGCCCGAATCGAGGCGGCGATCGGCCCGCGCACGCGGGCGATCCTGCCGGTGGGCCTCTACGGACAGTGCGCCGACATGGAAGCGATCGGGGCCGTGGCCGCCGCCCACGGCCTGCCGGTGGTCGAGGACGCCGCGCAGAGCTTCGGCGCCACCTACCGCGGCCGGCGCTCGTGCGCCCTGTCTGCGATCGGCTGCACGAGCTTCTTCCCGGCCAAGCCGCTGGGCTGCTACGGCGACGGCGGCGCCTGCTTCACCGACGACCCCGCCCTCGCCGCACGCATGCGCGAGATCCGCAACCACGGCCAGGACCGGCGCTACCACCACCCGATCCTCGGCCTCAACGGCCGCATGGACACGCTGCAGGCCGCGGTGATCCTCGCCAAGCTGCCCATCTTCGACGCCGAGGTGGCGGCCCGTGAGCGCATCGGCGCGCGCTATTCCGTGCTGCTCGACGGCGCCAACTGCGTCACGCCGTGGATCGCTCCCGGCAGCACCAGTGTCTACGCGCAGTACACGCTGCAGGTCGGCGACAGGGAGGCTCTGATCAAAGCGCTGCACGAGAAGGGTATCCCGACGGCGGTCCACTACCCCGTGACGCTCGACCGCCAGCCCGCGCTCGCGCGCTGGCAGCCGGGCGCGATCGCCCTGCCCGTCGCGCACCGTCTCGCGGACCGCGTCGTCAGCCTGCCCATGCACCCCTACCTCGACGAGGCCACGATCGAGGCCGTCGCCGCCGCCGTGATCGAGGCGACGGCCGGAATGGCAGACTCGCGCGGGCCCGCGAGCGCGTGATCCGCAGCGCGCGAGCAAGACGATCGGAGGCGAAGGGCGGCTAGCGGCCGGCGCGCTCGCGCAACACCGCCTCGTAGACGCGGTAGTTGCCCTCGACCATGCGGGGGACGGCGAAGCGCTGCTCGACCCGCCGCCGCCCGGCCTGCCCCATGCGCCGCGCGAGCTCCGGCTCGCCGAGCAGGCGGTTCAGCCGGTCGGCCAGCGCGTCGACGTCGCCGGGCGCGATCAGGAAACCGGTGACACCGTCCTCGACGGCCTCGGGCATGCCGCCGGCACGGCTCGCCACGATCGGCACGCCGCAGGCCGCGGCCTCGAGGAGCGAGACGCCCAGCCCCTCCATCCACGCGGGGTGCGCCAGCACGTCGAGGCAGGGGAGGATCCGCGGGAGGTCGGCGCGAAAGCCCGCGAAGCACACGGCGCCGCCGAGGCCCGCGGCCCGCGTGCGCTCCTTCAGCGCAGCCTCCAGCGGGCCGCGCCCCAGCAACAGCACGCGCAGCGCGGGGTGCGCCGGCAGCAGCTCGCGGAGCGCCGCGAGCAGCACCTCGTGGCCCTTGCGCGGGATCAGCTGCGCCACCATCCCGACGAGCGGCGCGTCGGCCGGGACACCGAGCTCGGCAGCCAGCCACGCGCGGTCGCACGCGCGGCCGTGGCGCTCCACGTCGACGGCGCTCGGCACGCAGGCCAGCCGGCCCGCAGGTATGCCGGCCCGGCGCAGCACGTCGAGGATCCCCTCTGAGATGGTCACGATGCGGTCGCAGAGCGGGAGCTTCAGAAGCCGATCGGCCCGGTTCGGCGGGTTGTCGACGCGGCGGCTGTGCACGACCCCGACGCCCGCCATGCGCCCGGCGAGGATCGCCGCCAGGTCGCCGCGGCGGCTGTGGACGTGAACCAGGTCTGCGCGCTCGGCAGACAGCAGGCCCCGCAGGCGCCAGGCGAAAAGGGCGTCGAGGTCTCCGCCGAAAGGCAGCGCGCGCACCTTCACCCGCGGGTTGGTCACCGCGGCGGCGATCGCGGCGCCGCGCGCACAGACCAGCACGTGCTCGCCCGGCCAGCGGCCCAGGCCGTCGAGCAGGTAGACGACCTGGCGCGCGCCGCCGTAGAGGTGGCGGCCGAGCTCGACGTGGACGACCTTCACGCGTCCTCCCCGAGCAGGCCCCTCGCGGCACCCGCGACGTTGTCCACGGTGTGCAGCCGCATGCAGGTGTACTCGCCGCCGCAGGTCGGCCTACGCCGGCAGGGCGAGCAGTCCATCGCGTGGTAGAGCACGCGCGCACGCGGTACGCCCGGGTCGAGATAGGGCCGGGTGGAGCCGAACAGCGCCAGCGTCGGCGTGCGCATCGCGATGCCCAGGTGGGTCAGTCCGGTGTCGACCCCGACCAGCAGGCTCGCCCCGCGGATCACGGCGGCCGCCTCGGTCAGCGACGTGCGCCCGGCGAGCGACACCGCGTCACCCGCGGACCGGGCCGCGACTGCCGCCGCGCGCGGCGCGTCGGCCGGGCCGCCGAGCAGCACGGAGCGCAGGCCGAGGTCGAGCTTCAGGCGGCGTGCGAGCATCGGCCAACGCTCGTCGAGCCAGTGCTTCTGCGGCCGCGTCGTGAAGGGCGCGAGCACGAGGTAGTCGGGGTCGACGCCCGCCTCCGCCACCGTCGCACGGGCGCTGGCGTCGTCGCGCGCGGAGACGACGACGTCCATCGAGTAGCGCCCCGCATCGAGCCCGAGGGCCTCCGCCAGCGCGCGGTACTCCTTGCCGAGGCGCTCGTCGCGCACGTCGCGCGCGACGACTCGGGTCACCAGCACCGCGCTGCCCTCGCGCGACCCGAGCCCCACGCGCCGGGGGGCGCCGGACAGCCGCGCCCACACCGCGCTCTTGAGCAGGCCCTGCAGGTCGAGGGCGAGATCGAAGCGGCGCTCGCGCAGCGCGCCGGTGAATCCCCGCAGCTCGCGCCACAGTTCGCGCCGGCGCCCCTCGCGCCAGAGCCCGGCCCAGCGGCGGCGAGGCAGCGCGACGACCTCGGTCACCCGCGGGTTGTCGCGCAGCAGCGCGGCGTTGCCTTCGTCCGTGAGCCAGACGATTTCGGCCGCCGGCCAGCCCGCGCGCAGCACCGGGATCAGCCCGGAAGACATGATCACGTCGCCGATCGCGGACAGCCGGATCACCAGCACGCGTCGCGGCGGCGGGTCCGGGACGGCGTTCACGGCGGCATCACCCGGGGCGCGCGGCGCCGGCTCAGGCCCCGTCGGGGGCGTCGAAGCGGTAGCCGAAGCGTTCGATGTCCGCCGCAAAGTGGGCGGCGACGAGCGCGGCTGTATGGTCGGTGTAGTAGGACCGGTAGTCCCGGTCGCGGTCGTTCGCCCGGCGGCGGTGGGGCAGCTCGGGGCAGCGAATGCCGATGCGTCGGCAGGCCTCGGCGAAGTCCGCTTGCAGGTGCTCGTAGCGCCCGACGAAGTCCACGATCAGGTTGCCGTGCAGATCCACCAGATAGTCGCTCTGGCGCTCGATCGAGGTATCGAGGTGGAACTGGTAGGGCCGCTGCGGGTCGAGCTTCCAGCGCAGGAACCCGCCAAAGTCGTCGTGCCCGCCGAGGATGTGAGGCCGTTCGCGGCGGATGTGGTGGAAGGAGCTGACCTGGAGGTCCCACGGGTTGCGGACGAAGGCGAACTTGAAGAGCGAATCGTAGAGCTCGCGCGGCAGCATCTCGCGCGCCGCGACGGCCTTGGCGTGGCGCGGAAACTTGGTGCCGAGCCGGTGGCCGGTGAGGTGGCTCAGCCGGTGGCACGGCACCATCAGCCAGTACCAGGGGTCGCGCCAGCGCACGCGCTGGAGCGCCGCGCGCACGCTCGTCCCGCCGGTCTTGGCAATGTGGACGTAGAGAAACCGGAAGCGCGGCGACAGGAGCATGTGCGACCGATTATAGGCCCAGCACGGCGAGGTAACGGCGCGCGCTCGCCCGCGCGTCGTAGTCGTGCACGGCGGCCTTGAGCACCGGTGCGGGCACCGGCCGGTCGAGCGCCTCGACGATCGCCGCGGCGAGCGCTTCCTCGTCGCCGACCGGCACCAAGGGGCCGAGCCGCCCGCCGTCGAGCACCTCCCGCGGGCCGCTTCGGCAATCGGTGGAGACGACGGGGACGCCGAGCGCCATTGCCTCGGTCAGCGCATTCGGCGACCCCTCCCAGGCGGACGACAGGACGAAGACGCGGGCCCGCGCGAGCCAGGCATACGGATTGGTCTGAAAGCCGGGGAAGCCGACGTCGCCGGCGACGCCTAGCTCTCGGGCCTGGTCCAGCAGGGCCTGGCGGTCGCGGCCCTCGCCGAGGATCAGCAGCCGGGCGGCGCGATCCCGCCGGACCCGCGCGAAGGCGCGCAGCAGCGTCGGGAAGTCCTTCTGGCGGGTGAGCCGGCCCACCCCGATCAGGACCGGGACCGATGCGTCCGCGAGCCACGGGTGCGCCGCGGGCTCGGCGGCGAGGCGATCGAGGTCGGGGGTGACGACGGGGTTGCGGATCACGTGGACGCGGTCGCGCGGCAGTCCGGTGATGGCGACGACGTCGGCGGCAACGCCCTCCGAGACGGCGACGATCCCGTCCGCGAGCCCGTAGAGCGCTCGGATCGGGCGGTAGCGCAGCCAGCGCGCCACTGCGCTGCGGTCCTTCATCGCCTCCGACAGGGTGGTGCCCAACCGGATCACGATGCGCACCGGCACCCGCGCGAAGCGGCGCGCGACCAGCGCCGCCCGCCCCGCGCGGTCCTTGGCGGCGAGCAGGGCGTCCGGGCGCTCGCGCCGCAGGTAGCCGGCAATGGCAGGAACGGCGACGGCGCTGTGGCGCACGCCGAGGCGCACGACGCGAACCTGCGGCGGCAGCTCGCGCAGGTGCCGGCTCTCGTCGCGCAGCAGCAGGAGGTCGACGGCGAGCCCCGGCTCGGCGGCGAGCTCGCGCAGGAGGTTGAGCACCATGCGCTCGACGCCGCCCTCGCCCGACAGGGAGATGAGGACCGCGAGCCGCCTCATGCGGCCGTCTCGAGACCCAGCGCGGCCAGGTAGGCCGTTGCGCTGGCCTCCACCGTGTAGCCGCGGGCCGCCTCCATCAGCAGCGAGCGCGGCAGCGGGTGATCGAGCAAGGACCCGATCGCGGTCGCGAGCGCGGCGTCGTCGCCGACCGGAACCAGCGGGCCGTACCGGCCGCCCGCCAGGATCTCGCGCGGCCCGCTAGGGCAGTCGCAGGCGGCCGAGGGCGTGCCGAGCGCGAGCGCCTCGATGAGCACGACCGGCATGCCCTCCCAGCGCGAGCACAGGACGAAGGCCGCGGCCCGCGCCATGCACGCGTAAGGGTTGGCCACGAAGCCGGGCAGCGCGACCGCGTCCGCGACCCCGAGGGCGCGGGCGAGTTGCTCGAGCTCGGCCCGACGGCGACCTTCACCCAGGACGACCAGCCGCGCGGCGGGGCGGGCGGCACGGCATCGCGCGAACGCGCGCAGCAGCGTGGCGAAGTCCTTGCGCTCGGACAGCTCGCCAACGCCGAGGATGGGCGCCGGTCCGCCGTCGGCGAACCAGTCGTGCGGCGGCGGTTCGGCCGCGAGGGCGTGCAGCCGCGCGTCGACGACGGGGCTCGGCACGACGTGGACGAGCCCCGTCGGCAGCCGGGCGTGACGGATCAGGTCTTCGGCCGCGCCGCGCGACGGCACCAGGACAGCGTCGGCACGCCGGTAAAGGCCGCGCATCGAGGCCACCTGAAGCCAGCGGTCGACGGGGCCGCGGCTGGCCAGGTTCACCGACACGGTGGTGCCGAGCCGCACGGCGATTCGCGTCGACGTGCGCGCGAGGGCGCGGGCCAGCAGGGCGACGCGGTTGACGCGGTCCTTGTCGGTCAGCAGGGCCCGAGGCCGCTCGCGTCGGAGGTAGCGGACGAGAGGCACGAGCGCAGAGTGGACGTGGCGCGTCCCGAGCGGGATCTGCCGCACGCCGGGCGGCGCATCCCCGTAGTCCGGGCCGTGCCCTTCGACGGTCAGCAGATCGACCCGGAGCCCCCGGCGCGCGAGCGGGGGGACGAGGTTGCGAAACACGCGATCGACGCCGCTGTGGCCGGAGGTGGCCGCGAACAGGGCCAGGTCGGGGCGCATCGCGGCGCGCGGCGGCCGCCGATCAGGTCTCCAGGACGTATTTCGCCCCGCAGTAGGGGCAGACGGCCTCGCCGGTCTTCTCGATCGGCAGGTAGACGCGCGGGTGCATGTTCCACAGCGAATCCTGCGGGCGGGGGCATGCGAGCGGCAGCTCGCTGCGCTGC
>JALORY010000056.1 GCA_025458675.1 Gammaproteobacteria bacterium
GACTACGTCGAGTCGATCAACCAGTACACGGCCGGCGGCTTCGACGGCTGCGTGATGACCAACATGGACGCCCTCACCATTCCGGCGGCCGGCGGCGTCGACTCGACCGCGCTGATCGTCGGCGACTTCTCGAACGGCAACGACGGCGTCGTGCTGAAGCAGAAGTCGAAGCTGGCGGACATCAAGGGCCAGAAGGTCAACCTGGTGGAGCTCTCGGTGTCGCACTACCTCCTCGCCCGGGCGCTGGCGAGCGCCGGCCTGAGCGAGCGCGACGTGACGGTCGTGAACACGTCGGACGCCGACATGGTCGCCGCCTTCGGCGCCCCCGGCGTCACTGCGGCGGTGACCTGGAACCCGCTGCTGTCGACGATCCTCGAGACCCCCGCCACGCACAAGGTCTTCGACTCGAGCCAGATTCCCGGCGAGATCATCGACCTGATGGTCGTCAACACCGAGAAGCTCAAGAAGCACCCGGCGCTCGGCAAGGCGCTCGTCGGCGCCTGGTACGAGGTGATGGGGATCATGTCGAAGGACGACGAGAAGGGCCGGGCCGCCCGCCTGCAGATGGCGAAGGCGTCGGGCACCGACCTCGCAGGCTACGACGCCCAGCTCGCGACCACGCGGATGTTCTACAAGCCGGCCGAGGCGGTCGAGTTCGCGAAGAGCGACAAGCTCGTCGAGACCATGCGGCAGGTGGCCAAGTTCTCCTTCGACCACGGCCTGCTCGGCGAAGGCGCGAAGGACGCCGGGACCGTCGGGATGGCGTTCCCGAACGGCAAGGGCCTCGGCAGCAAGGACAACGTCAAGCTGCGCTTCGACGCCACCTACATGGGCATGGCGGCGGACGGCAAGCTCTGACGGCGAGTGGTCGGCGACGGTCCGATGAAGCGCCTGATCAACTTCCAGCCCAGCCGGACCACCGGTCTCGCGCTCGGCCTCCTGCCCTTCGTGCTGCTGCTCCTCGCCTACCTGATGGCGTCGGACGCGCGGCTCGCGGAGAACCCGAACGACAAGCTGCTGCCGTCGTTCGCGAGCCTCGGCGAGGCGGTGCACCGGATGGCGGTGGAGCCGGACAAGCGTACCGGCGAGGTCCTGCTGTGGGCCGACACCGGCGCCAGCCTGCGCCGGCTCGCGCTGGGGGTGGGAATCAGTGCGCTCATCGGCCTCGCCTTCGGTGTCGCGCTCGGCGCCATCCCGCTGGTCCGGGCCGGCCTCTCCCCGTTCGTCGAAGGGCTGTCGCTGATCCCGCCGATGGCGATCCTCCCGGTCCTGTTCGTCGTGTTCGGCCTGGACGAGGTGTCGAAGGTGGTGCTGATCGTCTTCGGCATCGCGCCGTTCATCGTGCGGGATCTGCAGCAGCGCACGCGGGAGCTGCCCCGCGAGCTGATCGTCAAGGCCCAGACCCTCGGCGGCAGCACGTGGCAGATCGTGCTGCGGGTCGTGCTGCCGCAGATCCTGCCCCGGCTCCTCGACGCCGTGCGGCTCTCGCTCGGCGCGGCCTGGCTGTTCCTCATCGCGGCCGAGGCTATCGCCGCCACCGAGGGCCTCGGTTACCGCATCTTCCTGGTACGCCGCTACCTGGCGATGGACGTCATCCTGCCTTACGTGGCCTGGATCACCCTGCTCGCCTATCTGACCGACGTCGCCCTGCGGCTGCTCACGCGCGCCGCGTTCCCCTGGTACCGGCACGCCGTGGCCAAGGGGGTCGCGTGAGCCGCGTCGCGCTGCGCAACGTCTGGAAGGAGTACGGGGATCACGTGGTCCTCGAGCGGCTCAACCTGCAGGTCGAGGCGGGCGAGTTCTGCACCCTCGTTGGCGCCTCGGGGTGCGGCAAGACCACCTTCCTGCGCATGCTGCTCGGTGAGGAGGAGCCGACGCGCGGCGGGATCACGCTGGACGGCGAGCCGCTGCCCGCGGAGCCCGGGCCGGACCGCGGGATCGTGTTCCAGCGCTACTCCGTGTTCCCGCACCTCACGGTGCTGAAGAACGTGATGCTCGGGCTCGAGCTGCGGGCCGCCCCGCTGAGCGGCCACCTGCTCGGCGCCGGCCGCCGGCGGGCGCGCGAGGAGGCCCGCGAGATGCTCGCCGCCGTCGGGCTCGAGCACGCCAGGGACCAGTACCCCGCCCAGCTCTCCGGCGGCATGCAGCAGCGGCTCGCGCTGGCGCAGTCGCTGGTGGTGCACCCGCGCATCCTGCTGCTCGACGAGCCTTTCGGCGCGCTCGACCCCGGCATCCGCAGCGACATGCACAGGCTCGTGCTCGATCTCTGGGCGAGGCATGGGCTCACCGTTTTCATGATCACGCACGACCTCAAGGAAGGCTTCTACCTCGGCACCCGCCTGCTCGTGTTCGACAAGGTGCGGCACGACCCGCAGGCTCCGCAGGCCTACGGGGCGACGATCACCTACGACCTGCCGGTCGGCGCCACCGACCGGGGGCTCTACGAGACGATCCGCGCGGACGTGCGCAAGACCGAGACGGACGCGGCGGTGGCCGCCTGAACAGCACACTGGAGACCCCCGACATGGGCATCGACTTCGAGGACGGGCAGGACACCGGCACGGTGCACCGCGAGCTCCTGCCGGGCGCGCGCAACTGGTCTTTCATCCTGCGCCGCGGCTTTCTCCTCCGCCTGACGGACCCCCGGGGCGGGGCCAACTGCTCGGCGCTCTTCTACAACGCGGCCGAGAAGCTGGAGCGGTACAACATGGCCGACACCCTGAAGGCGCAGCACACGGCGCGCCTGACGCGGGGACACGTCTGCTACTCCGACATGGGACGGATCCTCGTCTCCATCGTCGAGGACACCTGCGGCTGGCACGACCCCATCGGCGGCGTGTCCGACGCCGCGCTCGTCGAGGCGAAGTACGGCGAAGCCCGCTATCAGGAACAGCGCAACGCCTTCCACCGCAACGGGCGCGAGCTCTTCCTCATCGAGCTGGGCAAGTGGGGCCTGGGGCGCCGGGACCTCGTCCCCTGCGTGAACTTCTTCAGCAAGGTCACGGTCGACGCGACCGGCGGCATGCGCCTGGCCCCCGCCAACTCGGCCGCAGGCGACTTCGTGGACCTGCGCGCCGAGATGGACACCCTGGTGGTGCTCAACACCTGCCCGCACCCCCTCGACCCACGCCCGGAGTGGGCGCCGAAGCCGGTCGAGCTCTCGATCCGCCGCGCCGCGCCGCTCGCCGAGGACGACGTCTGCCTCAACTCCTGTCCGGAGAACCGGCGCGGCTTCGCCAACACCGCCATCTACCACTGTCAGTACTGAGGAACGAAGATGACGACGCTCACCGAGAGCAGGCTCGACCCCGCGGACGCCGTCTACGACCACGAGGTGCCGGCCGGCGAGCCCTGGCTGCACGAGCTCAGGCAAGGCCAGGTCCTGCGCATCGTCGACCTGAAGGGCAACCAGGCGGTCGACACCCTCTTCTACAACCGCCACGACCCGGCCGAGCGCTACAGCGCCACCGACACGATCCGCGGGCAGGGCAACATCTACCTCACCACCGGCTCGCGCCTGCTGTCTGGCGACGGCAACGTGATGCTCACCATCGTCGCCGACACCTGCGGGCGCCACGACACGCTCGGCGGGGCTTGCGCCGCGGAGAGCAACCAGGTCCGCTACGCGCTCGAGAAGCGGCCGATGCACAACTGCCGCGACAACTACCTGCTCGCGCTGGCCGAGTCGCCGTACGACATGGGCAAGCGCGACCTCACGAGCAACGTCAACTTCTTCATGAACGTGCCGGTGACCGCCGAGGGCGCCCTGACCTTCGAGGACGGGATCTCGGACGCCGGCAAGTACGTCGAGCTGCGCGCGGAGATGGACCTCATCGTCCTCGTGTCGAACTGCCCGCAGCTCAACAACCCCTGCAACGCGTACAACCCCACGCCGGCGCGCATGCTGATCTGGGACCCCCCGGCCGGCTGACCCGAGGCAACGGTCCGGGGACGACCCCGGCGACCGCACCGGAACCGCGGGACGACCCGCGACGGCTCGAGACAGGCGCCGATGTTCGAAAAGGTCCTCATCGCCAACCGCGGCGCGATCGCCTGCCGCATCGTCCGCACCCTGCGCGCCCTGGGCGTGCGCTCGGTCGCCGTGTACTCCCGGGCCGACGCCGCGTCGCTGCACGTCTCCCAGGCCGACGAGGCGATCTGCATCGGCGAGGCCCTGGCCAGCGAGACCTACCTCGACGCTGGCAGGATCCTGCAGGCTGCGGTGGATTCGGACGCCCGGGCCATCCACCCGGGCTACGGCTTCCTGTCCGAGAACGCGTCCTTCGCCGAGGCCTGCGCAGAGCACGGCATCGCCTTCGTCGGTCCCACGCCCGGTCAGCTGAGAGACTTCGGCCTCAAGCACACGGCGCGGCACCTCGCCGAGCGGAGCGGCCTGCCGCTGCTCCCGGGGACCGGCCTGCTGCGCGACGCGTCACACGCCCTCGCGGAGGCCGAGCGCCTCGGGTACCCGGTGATGCTGAAGAGCACCGCGGGCGGCGGCGGCATCGGCATGCAGCTGTGCCGCGGCCCCGACGCGCTCGCCGCAGCCTTCGAGTCGGTGCGGCGGCTCGGCGAGAACAACTTCGCGAACGCGGGGATCTTCCTCGAGAAATACGTGGAGCGCGCGCGCCACGTCGAGGTGCAGATCTTCGGCGACGGGGCGGGAACGGTGGTCGCGCTCGGCGAGCGGGACTGCTCGCTGCAGCGACGCAACCAGAAGGTCGTCGAGGAGACTCCGGCGCCGAACCTCCCGGATCGGGTGCGGCGCGCGATGCTCGACGCGGCGACGCGCCTGGGCGAGAGCGTCGCCTATCGGTCGGCCGGGACGGTCGAGTACCTCTACGACCCGCAGGCGGAGGCCTTCTACTTTCTCGAGGTCAACACCCGGCTGCAGGTGGAGCACGGCGTCACCGAGGCGGTGACGGGCGTCGACCTGGTCGAGTGGATGCTGCGCCTCGCCGCCGGCGAGCTGCCCGACCTGCGGACGCTCGCGCCGGCGCCGCGTGGGCACTCGATCCAGGCTCGTCTCTACGCCGAGGACCCGGGCAAGCAGTTCCAGCCCTCGGCAGGCCTGCTGACGCAGGTGGCGCTGCCGTCCGACGTGCGCTGCGACACCTGGGTCGAGACCGGCGTCGAGGTGCCGCCGTTCTACGACCCCATGCTCGCGAAGATCGTGGTCCACGGGCCGGACCGCGCCGCCGCCCTGCGAGCGCTCGAGGACGCGCTGGCACGCACGGCGGTGGCGGGCATCGAGACGAACCTCGACTACCTGCGCCAGATCGTGGCCGACGACGTCTTCCAGCGCGGGGAGCAGACCACCCGGCACCTGGTCGAGTTTCTCTATCGGGGTCGAACGATCGACGTGCTGACCCCGGGCACGCAGACCACGGTGCAGGACCACCCCGGACGCGTCGGCTACTGGGGCGTCGGCGTGCCGCCCTCCGGCCCGATGGACGACCTCGCCTTCCGCCTGGGCAACCGCCTTCTCGGCAACGACGCGTCGGCCGCCGGGCTCGAGATCACGGTCACCGGCCCGACCCTGCGCTTCAACGCGAGCACGGTGATCTGCCTGACCGGCGCGAGGCTCGCCGGCGACCTGGACGGCGAGCCGGTGCCCTGGTGGCAGCCGCTGCGCGTGCGCGCGGGCAGCGCTCTCCGCCTGGGCGGGATCGAAGGGCACGGCGCGCGCGCCTACCTGTGCGTGCAGGGCGGCCTCGACGTGCCGCGCTACCTCGGCAGCCGCGCGACCTTCACCCTCGGCGGGTTCGGCGGCCACGGCGGCCGGCCGCTGCGCGTCGGCGACGTGCTGCACCTCGCCGGCGACGCGGTCGGCGCGGCCGGCGCGCCGCTCGGTCGCGGGCTCGTCCCGACCTACGGCGACGAGTGGGAGCTGCGCGTCACCTACGGCCCGCACGGCGCGCCCGACTTCTTCACCGCGGCGGACATCGCGACCTTCTTCGCGACCGCCTGGGAAGTGCACTACAACTCGAGCCGGACCGGCATCCGCCTGATCGGGCCGCGGCCGGCGTGGGCGCGCGCCGACGGTGGCGAGGCGGGGCTGCACCCGTCGAACATCCACGACAACGCCTACGCCATCGGCACCGTCGACTTCACGGGCGACATGCCCGTGATCCTCGGCCCCGACGGGCCGAGCCTCGGCGGCTTCGTCTGTCCCGCGACCGTCGTCGCGGCCGACCTCTGGAAGCTCGGCCAGCTGCGGCCCGGCGACCGCGTGCGCTTCCTGCCGATCGACCAGGCCGCCGCCAACCGGCTCGAGGCGGAGCAGGACCGTGCGGTGGCCTCGCTGCAGGCACCGCCCCCGCACCGGCCGCCCACCACGGCGCCGCGCGACGCCGTGGCGCGACGGCTCGCCGCCGCGACCCGCTCGGTCGCGGTGACCTATCGGGCATCGGGCGACAAGTACCTCCTGGTCGAGTACGGGCCCCAGGTGCTCGACGTCAACCTGCGGTTCCGCGTGCACGCGCTGATGCTCCGGCTCGAGGCGCTGGCGCTGCCCGGCGTGCTCGACCTGACGCCGGGAATCCGCTCGCTGCAGGTGCACTACGACAGCCGCGTGGTCGGCCTGGACGCGCTGCTCGATCGGCTGGTCGCGCTGGAGGCCGACCTCGAGGACATCGACGACCTCGAAGTGCCCGCGCGCGTCGTCCACCTGCCGCTGTCCTGGGACGACCCGTCGACCCGGCTCGCCATCGACAGGTACGTGCAGTCGGTGCGCCGGGACGCGCCCTGGTGTCCCAGCAACATCGAGTTCATCCGCCGCATCAACGGGCTCGAGAGCGTCGACCAGGTGCGCGAGATCGTGTTCGGCGCGAGCTACCTGGTGATGGGCCTCGGCGACGTCTACCTCGGGGCCCCGGTGGCGACCCCGCTCGACCCGCGCCACCGCCTCGTGACCACCAAGTACAACCCTGCGCGGACCTGGACACCCGAGAACGCCGTCGGCATCGGCGGCTCCTATCTCTGCGTCTACGGGATGGAGGGACCGGGCGGCTACCAGTTCGTCGGCCGCACCGTGCAGATGTGGAACCGGTTCCGCCGCACCGCCGACTTCGAGCAACCCTGGCTGCTGCGGTTCTTCGACCAGATCCGCTTCTACCCGGTGAGCGAGGAGGAGCTCGCGCAGATCCGCGAGGACTTCCCGCGCGGTCGATTCCGGCTGCGCGTCGAGCAGACGCGATTCCGCCTGCGCGACTACAACGCCTTTCTCGCCGCGAACGCCGAGTCGATCACCACCTTCAAGGCGCGCCAGCAGGCGGCCTTCGAGGCGGAGCGCGAGCGGTGGGCCGCGAGCGGCCAGGCCGGCTACGCGCAGGACCCGGGCGGCGTGATCGACGAGCGCGCCGGGGAGCTCGCGCTGTTAGGCTCGGAAGTGGCGGTCGAGAGCCACGTCCACGGCAGCGTCTGGCAGGTCCACGTCGCCCCCGGCCAGCAGGTCGAGCGCGGCCAGGTCCTGCTGGTCCTCGAGTCGATGAAGATGGAGATCGCGCTGCACGCCGAGCACGCGGGCCGCGTCAGCCGCCTGCTCTGCCAGACCGGGGCGCTGGTGTCGCCGGGCCAGGCGCTGCTGGTCCTCGACACCGCACCGTGAGGAGGCAATCGTGAGCGACGCAACGAATCTGTCGATAGGGCACCTGCGTGCGGCGTACCGCGAGGGGAGCCTGCGTCCTGCCGACGTCGTGGCGTCGATCGTCGAGCGCATCCCCGCCTACGCCGACGACCACATCTGGATCCGCCCCCTCCGGGCCGAAGAGCTGCGACCTCATCTCGCCCGCCTCGAGGCCGCCGACCCCGCGACGCTGCCGCTGTACGGCGTTCCCTTCGCGATCAAGGACAACATCGATCTCGCCGGCATTCCCACGACCGCCGCGTGCCCTGCCTACGCCTACACGCCGACGCAGTCGGCGGTCGTCGTGCAGCGTCTGCTGGACGCGGGCGCCATTCCGGTGGGCAAGACGAACCTCGACCAGTTCGCGACGGGGCTCGTCGGCACCCGCTCGCCTTACGGCGCGACGCGCAACGCCTTCGATCCGGCCTACGTCTCCGGCGGCTCGAGCTCCGGCTCGGCGGTCGCCGTCGCCCGCGGCCTCGCCAGCTTCGCGCTCGGCACGGACACCGCCGGGTCGGGCCGCGTGCCCGCCGCCTTCAACAACCTCGTCGGCGTGAAGCCGACGCGCGGCCTGCTCAGCACGCGCGGCGTCGTGCCCGCGTGCCGCACGCTCGACTGCGTGACCGTATTCGCGCTGGACGTGGCGGACGCGCAGGCGGCAATCGGCGTCGCCACCGGCTTCGATCGCGACGACCCGTACGCGCGGCCAGCCGAGCCCGGGCCGGTCGCGCGGCAGCGGTTCCGCTTCGGCGTGCCGGCGCGGCTCGAGTTCCACGGCGACGCCGAGGCCGCCCGGCTTTACGCCGAGGCGGTCGAGCGGCTCGCGCAGCTCGGCGGCGAGGCGGTGCCGATCGACTTCACGCCGTTCCGCGAGGCGGCGCAACTGCTCTACGAGGGGCCGTGGGTGGCGGAGCGCTACGCGGCAATCCAGGCGTTCATCGAGGCGCACCCGCAGGCGCTTCACCCCGTGACGCGCGACATCATCGAGCCGGCGATCGGTGCGTCGGCGGTCTCGGCCTTCCGGGCGCAGTACCGTCTCGCCGAACTGAAGCGCCGCGCCGATCTCGCGTTGGAGGGGCTCGACTTCGTACTCACGCCGACCACGCCGACGATCTACCGGATCGACGCCGTGGAGTCGGACCCGATCCGCCTGAACAGCCGGCTCGGCCTGTACACGAACTTCATGAACCTGCTCGACTACGCTGCGATCGCCGTCCCGGCGGGTTTCGGCGCCAATGGCCTGCCGTACGGCGTGACACTGTTCGGGCCGGCGTTCACGGACGACGCGCTTGCGGTCCACGGGGACCGGCTGCACGGCGCCCTCGGCCTGCCGCTGGGAGCGACGGGGCGGACCGGCGTCGACCGCTACGACGGGGCGCCGGGCGCGGGCGAACCGCTGGTGCGCGTGGTGGTCTGCGGTGCACACCTGTCCGGCCTGCCGCTGAACCATCAGCTGACCGAGCGCGGCGGCCGCCTGGTGAGCCGGACCGCGACGGCCCCGCGCTACCGCTTCTACGCGCTCCCCGGCGGGCCGCCCCACCGTCCGGGCCTGATCCGCCAGGCGGAAGGCGGCGCGAGCGTCGAGGTCGAGGTGTGGGAGCTGCCGGCCGCGCATTTCGGCAGCTTCGTCGCCGGCATCCCGGCGCCACTCGGCATCGGCACCGTGGAGCTCGCCGACGGCTGCACCGAGAAGGGATTCATCTGCGAGGGCTACGCGGCCGAGGGGGCGCGCGACATCACTTCCCTCGGGAGCTGGCGCCGCTTCCTCGCCGGCGCCTGAGCCTGCCCCCGGCCGGGGGGACTCAACGGGTCCGGTCCAGCCGCCGGTAGCCGACCGCCTCGGCGACGTGCGCGGCCGTCGGCACGTCCGCGCCCGCCAGGTCGGCGATGGTCCGCGCGAGCCGCAGGACCCGATGATAGGCGCGCGCCGAGAGCCGCAGCCGCTCGAACGCCTGCGTCAGCAGGGTCCGGCCGGCGCCGTCCGGCGCGCAGTGGCGCTCGAGGTCTCGCCCGGCGAGCTCGCTGTTGCTGACGCCCTGGCGCGCCTTCTGCCGTTCCCGCGCGGCCGCGACGCGCCGCCGCACGGTCGCGCTCGACTCGGCGTCATTGTCCGGCGGGGCGTCGAGCAGCGCGACCGGCACGGCCGGCACTTCGATCTGGATGTCGATGCGGTCGAGCAGCGGGCCGGAGACGCGGGCGCGGTAGCGCGCGATCTGCTCGGGCGTGCAGTTGCAGGTCGCCGCGCGCGCGTCGCCGTGATAGCCGCAGGGGCAGGGGTTCATCGCCGCGACGAGCTGGAAGCGGGCGGGAAACTCGGCACGCCGGGCAGCGCGCGACAGGAGGACGCGGCCGGTCTCGAGGGGCTCGCGCAGCGCGTCGAGGACGCGGCGGTCGAACTCGGGGAGCTCGTCGAGAAAGAGCACGCCGTGGTGGGCGAGCGAGATCTCGCCGGGGCGCGGCACGCCGCCGCCGCCCACCAGCGCGGCGCCCGACGCCGTGTGGTGGGGCGCGCGAAAGGGTCGCTCGCAGAACCGTGCCGCGTCGACCGTGCCCCGGGCCAGCGACACGACGGCCGCGGTCTCGAGCGCCTCGTGCTCGTCGAGGGGCGGCATGATGCCGGGCAGGCGGGCCGCGAGCATGGACTTGCCCGTGCCCGGCGGGCCGATCATGACGAGGCTGTGCCCGCCCGCCGCCGCGACCTCGAGCGCCCGCTTGGCGTGGGCCTGGCCGCGCACGTCCGCGAGGTCGGGGCGAGCCCGATCGACGGGCGGCTCCGGGAACATCCGGGCGTGGGGTTGCAGGGGTCCGGCGCCGGCCAGGTGAGAGCACACCTCGAGCAGGTGCCCCGCCGGGAGCACTTCGAGGCCCCGGGCCAGCGCCGCTTCCGCGGCGTTGGCGCGCGGCAGCACGAGCGACCGGCCGGCCGCGCGCGCCCCCAGGGCGACGGGCAGGGTTCCGCGGATGGGGCGCAGGGCACCGGACAGCGCGAGCTCGCCCACGAACTCGTGTGCGGGGAGGCGCGCCCCGTCCACCTGCCCGGTCGCCGCGAGGATGCCGAGGGCGATGGGCAGATCGAATCGACCGCCTTCCTTCGGCAGGTCGGCCGGCGCGAGATTGACGGTCACCTTGCGCGGCGGGACGTCGAATCCCGCGTTCACCAGCGCGCCGCGGACGCGGTCCTTGCTCTCCTGCACCGCCTTCTCGGGCAGGCCGACGATCGCGAATCCGGGCAGGCCCGGGCCGAGGTGGACCTCGACGGTGACGGGCGGGGCGTCTATGCCGGCCGTGGCGCGGCTGTGCAGGGTGGCGAGTGACATCGGCCTTCCATGGCTCGGGGGGATCGGCGCTAGTCGCCCGGTGGCCGGATGCCGAGCCGCGCCTCCAGCGCGGCGACCTGGCGCTCGAGCGCGTCCAGCTTCTGGCGCGTACGGGCCAGCACGGCCTGCTGCACGTCGAACTGCTCCCGCGTGACGAGGTCGAGCCGCGACAGGCCGGCCTCCAGGAGGCTCCGGGCGTTGCGGGCGACGTCCGCCTGAAGGACCGCCAACCCGGAGGGCACGCTCGCGGCGAGCCGTTGCGAGAGGTCGTCGAGCAACTTGGGGTCGATCATGGCGGCACCTTAGCCGCGGCCTGCCGGCCTGTCCATCACGCGGGATGCACCAAAGTGGCGCACGCGGCCAGGGCATCCGTCCAGGCTGGTGCACCCCACGCCCGCGCGCCCCGGTCCAGCGCCGAGGGAAATCCCTAACCCCTTGTCGTTCGTACGAAATATTCCGCTGGCACGGCGCGTGCTGAACCCACGGTGCAGGGCCGCTCGACGCGGCCGTACGGCTTCCCAATAACGGCAACCACAGGAGTTAGCGAAGATGACTCAGCTCAAGAAACTGGCCGCCGCGTGCAGCGCGGTCCTCGCCATGACGGCCCTCGAGGCCGGCGCCGCCACCGGGCAGGGCATGCCGGTGACGCAGATCAACGTGTACGACGGGGGCATGCCGGTGACGCAGATCAACGTGTACGACGGAAAGGCGGTCGAGGCGCCGCCGGCCGCCGAGCCGGCTGCGGCGGAGCCTGCCGGGGACCACAGCTTCACGGCGAACGTCGCGCTCGTCTCGAACTACGTTTTCCGCGGCCAGTCCCAGACGGACAAGGGCGCTGCGATCCAGGGCGGCTTCGACTACACCTACAACCCGCTGAACCTCTACCTCGGAACGTGGGCGTCGAACGTGGAGTCCAGCGGTTTCGACGGCGCCAACATGGAGCTCGATGTGTATGGTGGCTGGCGCCCGACGTTCGACAAGCTGACGCTGGACCTCGGCGTCCTCGGCTACTTGTACCCAGGCAACGACGGCAACACCGACGGGATCAACACCGTCGAGTTCAAGGCCGGCGCGAGCTACGACTTCGGCGTCGTCACCCCGGGCTTCACCTACTACTACAGCCCGGACTGGTACGCCACGGAAGAGTCGGCACAGCGCTTCGAGCTGTCCGCATCGATCCCGCTGCCCATGGAGTTCAAGCTGGTCGCCAAGTACGGCTGGAACCAGTTCGACTACGACAGCGACAACGACTACCAGGACTGGAGCGTCGGCATCACGAAGGACGTCCTCGGCGTGACCTTGGGCCTCGCCTACACGGACACCGTGGACCTCGACGAGAAGGTGTACTGCGCCGCGCCGTTCCAGTGCGACGGTCAGGTCATCGTCAGCATTTCCAAGGTGTTCTGAGCCGGCACGGGAGAAAGAGCTATGAAGCTGGTTAGCGCAATCATCAAGCCGTTCAAGCTGGACGACGTCCGGGAGGCCCTTTCGGAGCTCGGCGTCAGCGGCATCACCGTCACGGAGGTC
>JALORY010000107.1 GCA_025458675.1 Gammaproteobacteria bacterium
ACGTCTGCCGCCAGCTCGGCGTGCCCGAGATCATCTTCCGCCGGATGGTCGAACGAGCCCGCGCCGAGCGGCACTACGCCGGGGCCCCGCCGGGCGAGGCGGCCCGCGCGATCAGCCTCGAAGACGCCTACGCGATCCTCGGCGTGCGGCCCGGCGACCCGCCCGACGCGATCCGCAAGGCGTACCGGCGGCTGCTGAGCCAGCATCACCCGGACAAGCTCGTCTCGAAGGGACTGCCGGACGAGATGATGCGCCTGGCGAGCCAGAAGACCCACGAAATCCGCCAGGCCTACGAGCGCATTCGCGCGGCGCACGGGTTCTGAAGCATGGCAGCCGGGTCGACGGCGCTGTTCGTTCAGCTGGCGTGGCTCGGTGCCGCCTGGGTCGGCTACTTCGCCCTGCACTCGGCGCTCGCGTCGCTCGCGCTCAAGCGCGCCGTGGCGGCCCGCTGCCCGAGCTGGATGCCGGCCTACCGCCTGGCGTTCAACGCGCTCGCGCTCGTTCTCGCCGTGCCGCTGCTGTGGTGGACGCTGACCGCCGGCGGACCCGTCATGTGGCGGTGGACCGGCGCCTGGTCGTGGGTGGCGGACGTGCTGACCGCCGCTGCGGCCGCCGGCTTCGTCGCGAGCCTGCGCGACTACGACGGCAGCGAGTTCCTCGGCACGCGCCAGTGGCACGCGCGGGAGACCCGGGTGGAGGACCAGGAGCGGTTGCGGCTTTCGCCCCTGCACCGCCACGTGCGGCACCCCTGGTACGCGCTCGGCCTGGTGATCCTCTGGACCCGCGACATGGATGCGGCGCGCCTGCTCGTCGCGTCCCTCGCGACGGGGTACGTCTTCGTCGGGCTATACCTGGAGGAACGCAAGCTGATCGCCCTGCACGGCGACGCCTATCGCGAGTACCGGCGGCGCGTGCCGCCGCTCCTGCCGCTGCCGTGGCGACGACTCGGGGGCGAGGAGGCGGCTGCGCTCGAACGTCGGGCGGAGGCCGCCCGCGGGGCCGGCGGGGGCGGACACCCCGGCGCGACGGCCGGGGTGTCCAAGGGTCAGCGGGACGGCACGGCGCCAGGGCCGTAGCCGCCGGGAGCCACACCGGGATAGGGGCCCGACCCGGGCCCGTAGCCGTAGGCCGGGTACCAGTAGCGCGGCGGATCCGCCTGCGGGTAGGCGGGGGCGGAGTACTCGCCGCGGAAGGACGGGCTGGGCGGGGCCCAGTCGAGCGTCGGCTCCTGCGGCACGACCATCGGCGGCGACGGCATCCGGTCGATGGCGGCGTCGAGCCTCTCCTGCAGGCGACGGCGCTGCTCGGCCATCTGCGCCGCGCGCTCCTCGCGCCACTTCTGCAGATCCGCCTGGTACTTCTCCCACTCCTCCGCCGTCGGCCGCGCCGCACCCTCCGCCGCTGCCGGGCGTTCGGGGCGCGTCTTCTGCGCCTGCTCGATCGCCGCACGCTGGGCCTCGCGGTCGCGCTGCGCGGCGGACTGCTGCTCCTCGATGCGCTTCTGCTGCTCCTGCTGGCGCGCCTCGGCCTCGCGCCGGATCGCTTCGTGGCGCGCCTCCGCCTCGACCTTGCGGGCATCCCGCTGCGCGTCGGCGGCGGCGGGCTGCTCCGCGCCGCCGGCCTTCTGCTCTTCCGCCTGGCGCTTGGCAGCCTCGCGCTGGCCCTCGCTGATCGCCTTCAGGGCAGCGGCCTGCGCCGGCGTGATCGACAGCGCCGGCTGAGGCGGAGCGGGCGCGACGGCTTGCGGCTCGGCAACTGCCGCGGCAGGGGCGGCGGCGGGCGGCGGGGCGACCGGTGGAGCCGCGGGCGACGAGACGGGCGACACCGGGCTCGGGGCCGCGCCGGGCAGGACCTGGACCTGGAGCGGCGTGTCGGCCTGGATGGGCGCACCGACCGCGGAGGCACACATTACGGCGCCCGTGGCCGCAGCGATTGCCGTACGGAAAAAGGGCATGTCGACTCTCCCTTGGTTGTTGGTGGACCGTGTCCGGGGCACCCCGGACGGTGCGCAGAGTTTAGCAGCGGGCCACGCCGTCGGCCGCGCTCGGCGCTAGGCGCTGCGCGGCCTCTCGATGCGCAGCTTCTTCATGCGCGAGCGCAGCGTGCTCTCCGGCAGGCCGAGGATCTCCGCCGCCCCGCCGCGCCCGGCCACCGCCCAGCCGGTGTGCTCCAGCACGCGGCGGATGTAACGCGATTCGGCCTCCGCGAGGGAGCACAGATCGCCTCCGTCCTGCTCCGCCTGCGCCTGGCCCGGCGCAGCCGCGCCGAACCCCGACTCCAGCATCGACGGCCGGATGTCGACGATCGGCCCGGCCGCGACGATGGCGGCACGCTCCACGACGTTCTGCAGCTCGCGGATGTTCCCGGGCCAACGGTAGCCCTGCAGCAGCCGAATCGCGCCGTCGGTGAGCCCGGTCAGCTGCTTGCCGAGGAATCTGGCCTGATCCCCCAAAAACTTGGCGGCGAGCAGGGGGATGTCCTCGCGCCGCTCGCGCAGCGGCGGCAACGTCAGCGGGAAGACGTTCAGGCGGAAGAACAGGTCCAGCCGGAACTCCCCGCGGTCCACCATCTCGGCGAGATTGCGGTTGGTCGCCGCGATGAGCCGGACGTCGACCCGGATCGGGGTCTCGCTGCCCACACGGGTCAGCTCCTGGTCCTGCAGCACGCGCAGCAGCTTGACCTGGGCCTCCGCGGGGAGATCGCCGATCTCGTCGAGGAAGATCGTGCCCCCATCGGCGAGCTCGAAGTAGCCGGCGCGGCGACGGAAGGCGCCGGTGAAGGACCCCTTTTCGTGGCCGAACAGCTCCGACTCGATCAGGCTCGGGCTGATCGCGCCGCAGTTGACCTTGATGAGCGGGCGGTCGCGGCGCGGGCTCAGGGCGTGCAGGGCCCGTGCGATCGCCTCCTTGCCCGTGCCCGACTCCCCCTGGATCAGTACCGAACTGCGCGTCGGGGCGACGCGGCTGACCTGGTCGAGCACCTGCAGCAGGCTGGGGCTGCGGCCAATGACCTCGCCGAACTGCCGGTCGCTGCGGATCTCTTCCTGGAGATAGGCGTTCTCGGCCGCCAGTCGCTCCTTGAGTCGCTCGACCTCGCCGAGGGCGGCGCGAAGCTCCCGATCCTGCTTCTTGCGCTCGCGGATGTCCTGGAACGCGATCACCGCGCCGTGAATGGCGCCGTTGCGCACAATCGGCGACGCCGTGAACGCGATGGGCAGCAGGCTGTCCCCCGACGCCCTGAGCAGCCCGTCGTCGGAGTGCAGGGTCTCGCCGCGCAGCAACGTCGGCTCGAACAGCGACCCGGGCACGGGCGTCGATGCGTCGGCGCCGGGGACGAACAGCGGGTGGTCCGCCAGCGTTAGCCCGATCAGCGCGTCCGCCGCCCGCCCGGTGAGCCGCACGGCCGCAGGGTTCGCGAACACCACGCAGCCGCGCGAGTCGATCCCCACGATGCCCTCGGCAACCGCCTCGAGGATGTGGGCGTTGGTCGCCTCCAGCTGCCGGCTGCGCTCGTCGAGGGCGCGCTTGAGGCGCTGTATCGTCAGGTGGGTCTGGACCCGCGCGAGGACCTCGTCGGGCTGGAAGGGCTTGGCGACGTAGTCGACGGCGCCCAGCGACAGGCCCTGGACCTTGTCCTTGGTCTCGCCGAGCGCCGAAAGGAACACGACGGCGCTGTCTGCCGTCTCCGGGTCCGCCTTGAGGCGCCGGCAGGTTTCGAAGCCGTCGATGCCCGGCATCATGATGTCGAGCATCACCAGACTCGGACGGTGCAGGCGGGCCAGGCTCAGGGCCTCCTCGCCGCTGCGAGCGACGATGAGCGGGTTGCCCAGGCGCTTGAGAGTCCCTTGCAGCACCTGCAGGTTGGTGGGGTTCACCAGAAGGATGGACTCGCCCGCGGGGGCTGGCGGCGAAGGAGGCATGGCGACTCGGTGGGGACCGCGACGCCGCACATCATAGGCCACGTCCCGCCCCGGCGGGGGAGCGCAGGTGGCGGGTGGCTGAGACCGCCCGCCGGAGGGCCGACCGATTCGGGGAAGGGGCGCGACCGCGGTCGCGGGTGGCGGGTCGGCGACTCCGGCGGGGGAT
>JALORY010000108.1 GCA_025458675.1 Gammaproteobacteria bacterium
CAAGTGCGACTCCTGCCACACGCGCCACCGCTTCGACCCGGCGGAGGCGCGCCGCCCCGAGGCCTGCATCACCTGCCATTCCGGGCCGCCGCACCCCGATGACGACACCTACTTCGCGTCGGCGCACGGCAAGCGCTACCTCGCGGAGGGCGACGGCTGGGACTGGTCCAAGCCCCTGGCGAAGGGCAACTACGCGGTGCCGACCTGCGCCTATTGCCACATGGAGGGCGGGCGCCATCAGGTCGCGCACAAGAGCCTGTGGAAGTTTGGCCTCAACGAGGTGAACCCGCACACCTCCGGCAACCGCGTTCTGCGCGAGCGCTGGGTGGCCGTGTGCACCGACTGCCACGACGCGGCGCAGTCGCGGACCTGGCTCGCGGGTCTCGACGCGGAGCGCAAGGCCGCCTGGCAGACGCTGTACCGGGCGGAGGGCGTGCTCAAGTCGCTGCGCGCCGACGACCTCTTGCACCCCGGCGCGGACGAGCGGCCGCCGTATCCGCTGGACGATCCTCACGGCTTCTGGGCAAAGGCCCGGATAGGCTATTTCGAGGGCCAGGCCTCGGCCTTCTACAACGTCTCCGCCATCGAGCGGGACTACTTCGAGCGCTGGTACTTCGACAATCTCGGCGCTTACAAGGCCGCGGCGCACGGGGACGCGGAGGGTGTGGCGCGCGGCCACGCCGCATTGGATGCCGGTCTCGCCGCGATCGAGAAGCAGGCCGCGGACCTGCGCACGCGCGGCGAGGCCGAAAAGTCCCGCGACGGTCGCCGGCGAGACCCCGGCGACCTGTGGCTCACGGGCCCGTACACGGAGCTCAACCGTGCGAGCAACTGATCTCGTGCGGTGGCTCGCCTGCAGCATCGCGCTCGCCTGGGCCGCGACCGGCACGACGCATGGCGCCGGCGAGCCGGTTTCTGAGGGGCCCTTCACCCCGGGCGAGTGCCTCGAATGCCACGCGACGCGCGATCCGGCGCTGGTCGCGCAGTGGCGGGCGGGGCCGCACGCATCGACCGCCGACTGCGTCGCGTGCCACGGGGATCGTCACGGCGCGCTCCCGGCCGCCCGCGCCGACTCGGCCTGCACCGGCTGTCACGACGGTGCGGTCGCGCACAGCTACGCGACCTCCAAGCACGGCGTTCTGGTGCGCATCGGCCGGCCCGACTGGACACAGCCGCTGCAGCGCGTCCGTCATCGCGCGCCCGGCTGCGCCTACTGCCACCTCCACGACCGCGACCACGGCGACACCATGGCCGCTGCGCGCGGGCCCGAGGTGCGCGACTGGGTGTGCAGCGGCTGCCACGCGCCACGCTTCGTGCGCGAGCAGCTGGATGCCGGCGTGAGACTGACGGAGATCGCGGACCTCAAGATACAGGAGGCGGAGCAGATGGCCGGGCGTCACCCTGACGGGTCTGGCGCCCTGGCGGACCTGCTGGAGACCGCCGGCACGCATCGGCGCAACGTCCAGCTCGGGGCGGGCCACCAGTCGCCGGACTACCAGTGGTGGCACGGCCAGCCCGCGCTCGACGGCGACCTCATCCGCATCCGTGACAGGGTCGCGGGTGCGATCCGAGCGGCGTCGGGATCAGCGAGTATCCCACCGGAGAACAGGGGCAACCGCGACTAGGCCGGGTCGCAGGGACCGCCCGGGCGCGTTACGATCGCGCCGCCGCCGATCACGTGTCGGAGGGCCTTCGCAGTGCGTCGACCTCGTCCACACACGGAGAGCACACCATGAAGAAGCACACCCGCGCTCCGGCTTTCGGCCTGGCGTTTCTGCTCGCAGCGGCCGGCGTCGCGGCGGAGGAGGTGAAGCTCGCATTCGGCGGCCTGACCCTGAACGGCAACGCCGAGACGACGGGCGCCGGCTGGCAGAGCGGGCCCGTCGTCCTGATGACCCACGGCACGCTGGCGCACGGTGGCATGGAGATCATGCAGTCGCTGCAGGCGGCGCTGAAGGATCGCGGGGTGAGCTCGCTGTCGATCACCCTCAGCCTGGGGCTCTCCGATCGGCGCGGGATGTACGAGTGCGCCACGCCGCACGTGCACCGCCACACCGACGCGGTCGACGAGATCGGGGCGTGGCTCGCGTGGCTGCAGTCGCAGGGCGTGACGAAGGCCGCGCTGCTCGGCCACTCGCGCGGGGGCAACCAGACTGCTCGCTTCGTTGCCGGTCGTTCCGACGCGCCGGTGCCTGCGGTGATACTGGTCGCGCCCCAGACCGCGACGGCAGGCTACGCGGCCCAGGAGTACGAGAACCGCTACGGCAAGCCGCTGAAGGAGCCGCTCGCGCGCGCCCAGGCCCTCGTCGCGGAAGGCAAGGGCGCAACGCTCATGGAGGCCGTGGACTTCCTTTACTGCGCGAAGGCGTCCGTGAGCGCCGCGGCATTCGTGTCCTACTACGCGCCCGATGAGCGCATGGACACCCCCGCCCTGCTTCCGCAGATCGGGACGCCGGTGCTCGTCGTCGCGGGCAGTGAGGACGCGGTGGTGAAGGGGCTGGTCGAGAAGGTCCAGCCGTTGGCCGACGGCAAGCGGGTGCAGCTGAAGGTCGTCGAGGGGGCAGACCATTTCTTCCGCGACCTCTACGCGGAGGACGTCGCGGACGCCGTGAAGGCGATGCTCAGCGGCGGCTGAGGGGCTCACGTGACCACGTGCCACGATGCTGGCGCCGAGCCGCACCTCGCGCAGATCAGGGCCCTCTACACGGCGCTGGCGGAGGAGCCCCACAGGGACTTCGGCTGGGGCAAGGGCAAGGAGAACGCCCGCGCGCTCGGCTACGCGCCGGAGTGGCTCGATGCGCTCCCCGACGCCGTGTGGGAGTCGGCCGCGGCGGTCGGTAACCCCTTCGCCGTGGCGGCGATCGGTGCCGGCCAGACCGTCGTCGACCTGGGCTGCGGCGCCGGCGCGGACGCCTGCGTCGCCGCGCTGCTCGTCGGCCCCCGCGGACGCGTCGTCGGCGTCGACTGCACGCCGGCCATGGTCGCGAAGGCTCGGGCGAGCGCCGCGTTGGCCGGGCTTTCGCAGGTCGAGATGTACGAGTCGGACATGGCCCGGCTCCCGCTGCCGGACGGCTGCGCGGACGTCGTGATCTCCAACGGGGCCATCAACCTGGTCGCCGACAAGACTCGCGTGCTCGCCGAGGCCTGCCGCGTGCTTCGCCCCGGCGGGCGGCTGCAGATCGCGGACATGGTCAAGGACCCGGCGGTCGAGCAATCGACGTGCTGTTCCAGCGCGGATTCGTGGGCGGACTGCGTGTCCGGCACGCTCGATCCCGACGCGTTCGTCGCGCTGCTCCGCGCGGCAGGCTTCTCCGGCGTGCGACTCGTCGGCTTCACCGGCTACCGGACGGCGGCGCACACGGTGGGTGCGCTGTTCGAGGCCACGCGGCCGGACTAGGCTCCTCGGCCCGGGGCCAACCTCAGCCGTCGCACCGCCCGCTTCAAGCCATGGGTCGCCGCCGCAGGGCGGCCCGGCCCGTAGCGGAGCTGCTCGTACAGGCGCCCGATCTCGCGCAGCGCAGCTGCGTCTTGCGGCAGCGCAGTCGCGGCGCGCTCGAGAAAGTCGCGCGGTCCCTCGTGCGGCGCGCGGGTCACGCCGGCATGCGACAGCTTGCGGCAAAGCCGCGCGTACGCTTTGACGACGGGGTCGCCGGCGCGCGGTCCGCGCAGTGCCAGGAACAGCACCGCCAGGACGACGAGCGCTGCGACTCCCACCGCCACGAGACCGAGACGATAGCCGTGCAGGCCGCCGAGGCCCAGGTTGCGCATGAGGTAGTGCTGCCGCTCGCGGTCGTAGCCCACGACCCAGCGGTGCCAGTTGAGATTGGCGACTCCACCCGCTCAGGGGCGACGTGCGCCGTCGGATCCACTCGCAGCCAGCCCGTCTCGGCCAGCCACACCTCCGCCCAGGCGTGCGCGTCCGACTGCCGGACGAGGAAATAGTCCCCTCGCGGGTTCAGCTCGCCGCCCTGGTAGCCGGTCACGACCCTCGCCGGGACGCCGGCCAGCCGCATGAGCAGCACGAAGCTCGAGGAGAAGTGCTCGCAGAACCCGCGCCGGGTCTCGAAGAGGAAGCTGTCCGCGGGGTCGTCTCCCAGCGGTGGCGGCGCGAGCGTGTAGACGAAGGGCTCGTCGCGGAACATCGCGAGCGCCTGGTCGACGATCTCCGCCGGATTCGACGCCTGCCTGCGCCAGCCTTCGGCCAGCGCGCGCATCCGCTGCGATACCTTGTCCGGCAGCTGCAGCGCGAGGCGCGATTCGGCGGCCGTCGGCGCGCCGGTGCGATAGCGCGTGACCGAAGCGAGCGCGTAGGTCTGTCGCGAGACGACGTCCCGGTCCGCCTGGATCTGGCGGTCAGGGCGCAGCCGGCCTCCGCCCGGCGCCGCGAGCGGGAGGTCCAGCCCGAAGAGCCAGCGTCGCCGGTGCGGCTCCAGCGTGACCTCGTAAAACACCGGCTCCGACAGCGCTTCGACGGGCGTGGGCCGCTCGTCGGGCAGCTCGCCGGCGCTCCAGGTCTGGCCGTCCGTCTGCCAGAGCACCGGACCGCGCCAGTAACGCTCGGCCGGCGGGGGCGGCTCCCCGTCGAAGCGGACCCGGAACGCCGTCTCCGTCGACTGGACGACCCGCGAAAAGGATCCCGGCGTCATGGTGTCGGACAGGCCGGTCGCCGCCGTCCCCTGATCCACTCCGAAGCCCCAGAGCGGGCCGCCGAGGCGGGGAAACAGCACGAACAGCACGCCGGCTATCGGCACGGCGTAAACGGTGAGGCGGAGAGTGACGGCGAAGACGGCCGAGGGCGACGCGGGGCCCGCATAGTGCAGGCGCGCGAGCAGGAAGGTGAAGGCGAGGAAAGGCAGCATCAGGAATCCGGCGAGCGCGAGACCCTGGTCGTAGAGGAACTGCGTCACGAGCACGAACCACCCGAGAATCACGGTCACGTAGACGTCGCGACGCGTGCGGACCTCCAGCAGCTTCAGCCCGAGCATCACCGTGAGCAGCGCGACGCCGGCGTCCTTGCTCGGCGCGAGCCCGTAGCTGAGCTGCACCGTCGCGACGCCTGCGAAGAACAGCGCGAGCATGACGAGCCGGCCGGGCAGAACGCCGGGGCGCAGGAGCAGCAGCACGCGCAGCCCCGCGGCCGCGCCGAAAAAGATCACCACGGGAGCGCGCAGGTGCCACGCGTGCGGAATCACCGCGGCGACCAGCCCGAGGACGAGGAGGACCGTCGTCGCGGGCGAGAGCGGGCGGGGCGCGAGCGCGTCCGTCACGGGGGCTCTCCCAGCAGCGCGAGGGCCGAGAGGCAGCGCTCGGCGTGCTGCGCACCGTTCCCGGGCGGGATGTCGCCGCCAGGCAGCTGCAGCCCGTAATGCCGACCGGCCCGCTCGGCATCCAGCACACCGCGGCAAAGCAGCGAGAGCCGGGACTCCGTGTCGAGGGGAGCCAGCGCCTCGAAGCTCAGCCACAGCCGGTCCGCGCGGTCGCCTCCGAACTGGCGGGTGTGCAGCCCCCGCTCCCGCGCCAGCGTCTTCCAGTCCATGCGCGCGGGCGAGTCGCCGATCCGGTACGGACGCAGCCCGACGAAGTCGTCTGCACCCACGCCCAGGCTCCCCATCTCGCTGCCCCCGTAGACCGGTGACGGGGGTGCGTCGTACCGGGCCGCGGGCCGCGGGTAGACGACCGCCGTGGCCTCGGTGTCGACGTAGCACCACGCCCGCAGCAGGCCCAGGGGGTGGCGCGTCGAGACGCGGAACCGACCCAAGGCCACGCGCCCGCGCCGCTGCGTTGCGGCACCGAGCGGCAGGCGCAGGGCATCCGTCGCAGGAACGTCGCCGACGGGCGAGCCGATGCCGCCGTCGACCTGGACGGCGGGTCTGGCGACGCCGTCCGTGGGCAGCAGACTCACCATGAATCGGGCGCGCTCCCCGGCGAACACCGGGCTGCCGGAGCCGACGTCGACCCGCAGACCGCGCAGGTTCCGCCACGTGAGGAGCATGGCCACGAGGCCTAAGCCGCCGAGCTGGAAGGCGAGCAGGAAAGCGAGGTTGTTGCCGTAGTTCACTGCGCCGAGAAACACGGCCGCGACCAGGGCCGCGTAGACGAGGCCGTACCGCGTGGGAAGGATGTAGATCTGGCGCGGCAGGATGGCGGCGCCGCTGCGGACCGAGCGGGCGAATCGCTCCAGCCTGCTCACGGCACCGGAA
>JALORY010000010.1 GCA_025458675.1 Gammaproteobacteria bacterium
TGATTGCGCCGATTGCGATGGAGGAGGGGCTGCGGTTCGCGATTCGCGAAGGCGGCCGCACCGTCGGCGCCGGCGTCGTGGCGAAGGTTATCGAGTGACAAACATGGCCAGCCAGAGAATCCGCATCCGTCTCCAGGCCTTCGACCACCGACTGATCGATCAGTCGGCGCGGGAGATCGTCGACACGGCGAAGCGCACGGGCGCCCAGGTCGTGGGCCCCATCCCGCTGCCGACCAAGAAGGAACGCTTCACCGTGCTCGTGTCGCCGCACGTCAACAAGGACGCGCGCGACCAGTACGAGCTGCGCACGCACAAGCGGCTGATGGACATCGTCGACCCGACCGACAAGACGGTCGACGCACTGATGAAACTCGATCTGGCGGCCGGTGTGGACGTCCAGATCAAGCTGAACTGAGGTCGAAACGATGGCGATCGGACTGGTCGGTCGTAAGGTGGGGATGACCCGCGTCTTCACGGAGGCGGGGGAGACCTTGCCGGTGACCGTGATCGAGGTGGAGCCGAACCGGGTCACGCAGGTGCGCACGGCAGAGACCGACGGCTATCGTGCCATCCAGGTCGCCGTGGGCACGCAGAAGGCGAGCCGCGTGAACAAGCCCGAGGCGGGGCACTTGGCGAAGGCGGGCGCGGAGCCCGGTCGTGGGCTCTGGGAGTTCCGCCCGGAGGACGACGCGGCCGAGTTGCCGGCGGTCGGCGCCGAGGTCCGGGTCGACATCTTCGAGGCGGGCCAGAAGGTCGACGTCCGCGGTGTCACGAAGGGCAAGGGCTACCAGGGCGGCGTCAAGCGCCACCACTTCGCCACGCAGGATGCGACGCACGGCAACTCGCTGTCGCACCGCGCCCCGGGCTCGATCGGCCAGCGCCAGACGCCGGGTCGGGTGTTCAAGGGCAAGCGAATGGCGGGCCAGATGGGCAACGTGAATCGCACCGCCGTGAACCTCACGGTCGTGCGGGTCGACGCGGAGCGCAACCTGCTGCTCGTGCGTGGCGCCGTGCCGGGCGCCCCGGGCGGCGACGTGGTCGTTACGCCGGCCGCGAAAGTGAGGGGCTGAGGGACATGGATCTCAACGTACAGGCTCTGGTCGGGGCCGGCGGGACCGTGCAGGTGCCCGACGCGGTCTTCGCTGCCGACTACAAGGAAGCCTTGGTGCACCAGGTGGTGACTGCCTACCTGGCCGGCGCGCGCGCCGGCACCAAGGCGCAGAAGACGCGCTCCGAGGTCAGCGGCGGCGGCAAGAAGCCGTGGCGCCAGAAGGGCACCGGCCGCGCACGCTCGGGCACGAGCCGCGGTCCGATCTGGCGGAAGGGCGGCGTGACCTTCGCGGCGTCGCCGCGCAACTACGACCAGAAGGTCAACCGCAAGATGTACCAGGGCGCGCTGCGCTCGATCCTCTCCGAACTGGTCCGGCAGGAACGGCTGGTCGTGGTGGACGAGTTCACGCTCGAGCAGCCGAAGACGAAGGCCCTCATGGGCAAGCTCGGCCAGCTGGGCGTCAAGGACGCCCTGATCGTGGTCGAGGAGCCGGGCGAGAACCTCTACCTCGCCGGCCGCAACGTGCACGCGGTGGACGTTCGCGACGTCTCGGAAGTGGATCCCGTGAGTCTCATGGCGTTCGAGAAGGTCGTCGTTTCCCGGGGCGCTCTGGCGAAGATCGGAGAGAGGCTGGCATGAACCAGGAAAGGATGATGCGCGTGCTGCTCCGTCCGATCGTGTCGGAGAAGAGCACCAACCTCGCCGACGCTTCCCGTCAGTTCGCCTTCCAGGTACTGCGCGATGCGTCCAAGCCCGAGATCCGGCAGGCCGTCGAGAAGCTGTTCAACGTGCAGGTCGCGGAGGTCCGCGTGACCAACGTGAAAGGGAAAGCCAAGCGCTTCGGCGCCATGCAGGGTCGACGCAAGGACTGGAAGAAGGCCTATGTGCGCCTGAAGGAAGGCTTCGACATCCAGTTCGCCGGCGGCGCCTGAGCCCGGTAACGGCAAGTCAGCGGAAGCAGAATCATGCCCATCGTCAAAGCGAAACCCACGTCGGCCGGCCGCCGGTTCGTGGTCCGGGTCACCACTCCCGGGCTGCACAAGGGCGAGCCCCACGCCGCGCTGGTCGAGAAGCAGAGCCGGACCGGCGGCCGCAACAACGCCGGCCGAGTCACCACGCGCCACAAGGGCGGCGGCCACAAGCGCCGCTACCGCATGGTCGACTTCAAGCGCACGAAGGACGGGATCAAGGCCGTCGTCGAGCGACTCGAGTACGACCCGAACCGTACGGCGCACATTGCGCTGATCCGCTACGCGGACGGCGAGCGCGCGTACATCGTCGCGCCGCGCGGCCTCAAGGCCGGCGACTCGGTGATGTCGGGCTCCGAGGCGCCGATTGCGCCGGGCAACTGTCTGCCGCTGCGCAGCATCCCCGTCGGCACGGTCGTGCACAACGTCGAGCTGCAGAAGGGCCGGGGCGCCCAGATCGCGCGGGCTGCGGGTGCGTCGGTCCAGATCATCGCCCGCGAAGGCGACTACGCGACCGTGCGACTGCGTTCCGGCGAGATGCGCCGCGTCCACTCCGACTGCCGCGCGGTGATCGGCGAGGTGGGGAATACGGACAACAACCTGCGCTCGCTCGGCAAGGCCGGGGCGAAGCGCTGGCGCGGCATCCGCCCGACGGTGCGCGGCGTCGCGATGAACCCGGTCGACCACCCGCACGGCGGCGGCGAGGGCCGCACCTCGGGCGGCCGTCACCCGGTGAGCCCCTGGGGCACGCCGACCAAGGGCTACAAGACGCGCAACAACAAGCGCACGGACGGAATGATCGTCCGCCGGCGCGGGCGCAAGTGATCAGGTTGAGGTGAACTGCCGTGCCACGTTCCATTAGAAAGGGGCCCTTCGTCGACCACCACCTGATCAAGAAGGTGGAGGACGCCGTCGCGACGAGCAACAAGCGCCCGATCAAGACCTGGTCGCGCCGCTCCATGATCCTGCCGGAGATGGTCGGTCTGACCATCGCGGTGCACAACGGCAAGCAGCACGTGCCGGTGCTCGTCACCGAGAACATGGTCGGCCACAAGCTCGGCGAGTTCGTGCAGACGCGCACCTACCGCGGTCACGCGGCGGACAAGAAGACGAAGTGAGGGAGCCGCCATGCAGGCACTAGCAAAGCTGCGCAACGCGCACATCTCGCCGCAGAAGGGGCGCCTGGTCGCCGACCAGATACGCGGACTGGCCGTCGAGAAAGCGCTCAACCTTCTGGCTTTCAGCGACAAGAAGGCAGCTGCGATCATCAAGAAGGTGCTCGACTCCGCGATAGCGAACGCCGAGAACAACGAGGGCGCCGACGTAGACGAGCTCAAGGTGCGAGCGATCTGCGTCGACGAGGGCCCCGTCATGAAGCGCATCATGCCGCGCGCGAAGGGGCGCGCCGACCGGATCGTGAAGCGTACCAGCCACATAACCGTGACCGTCGCCGACGACTGAGCGGAAGAGAGAAGGAAATGGGTCAGAAAGTCCATCCGACCGGGATCCGCCTTGGCATCGTCAAGGACTGGAACTCGAAGTGGTTCGCCGGTAGCAAGCACTACGCGGACCTGCTGAACACCGACCTCGCGGTTCGCGGCTTCCTCAAGCGCAAGCTGTCGCAGGCGTCGGTGAGCAGGATCCAGATCGATCGGCCGGCCAAGAACGCGCACATCACGATCCACACGGCGCGCCCGGGCGTGGTCATCGGGAAGAAGGGCGAGGACATCGACGCGCTGCGCGCGGAGGTGGCACGCCGCATGGGCATCCCGGTGCACATCAGCATCGAGGAGATCCGGAAGCCCGAGCTGGACGCCCAGCTGGTCGCCGAGGGCATCGCGCAGCAGCTCGAGCGCCGCATCATGTTCCGCCGCGCGATGAAGCGCGCCGTCCAGAACGCGATGCGCCTCGGTGCCGAGGGCGTGAAGGTGAACGTGGCGGGGCGCCTCAACGGGGCCGAGATCGCCCGTAGCGAGTGGTATCGCGAGGGACGGGTGCCGCTGCACACGCTCCGCGCCGACATCGACTATGGCTTCGCCGAGGCGCGCACCACTTACGGGGTTATCGGCGTGAAGGTCTGGATCTTCAAGGGCGAGGTGTTCGGGGACGCCGAGCAGGCCGAGCAGGCCCCCGCCCCGAAGGGCAAGGGCCCGGCGGCGAAGAGGACCTGAGCATGTTGCAGCCCAAGCGAACCAAGTTCCGCAAGCAGCACAAGGGTCGCAACACCGGCCTCGCACTCAGCGGCAACACCGTCGCCTTCGGCGAGTACGGGCTCAAGGCGACGACCCGCGGGCGACTGACGGCGCGGCAGATCGAGGCGGCCCGGCGCGCGATCTCCCGCCACGTGAAGCGCGGCGGCAAGGTCTACATCCGGATCTTTCCGGACAAGCCCATCAGCAAGAAGCCTCTCGAGGTGCGCATGGGCAGCGGCAAGGGCAACGTCGAGTACTGGGTCGCCGAGATCCAGCCCGGCAAGATGCTCTACGAGATCGAGGGGATCCCGGAGGAGCTTGCGCGGCAGGCCTTCTCCCTCGCGGCGGCGAAGCTGCCGCTGCGCACCACCTTCGCCACGCGGACGATCATGTGATGAACGCGAAAGAGCTCAGGCAGAAGACGCCCGCCGAACTGGAGGCGGAGATCGTCAACCTCCGCAAGGAGCAGTTCAACCTGCGCATGCAGCGGGGAACGGGGCAGATGTCGCGCCCGCACCTGATGCGCGAGGTCCGGAAGAACATCGCCCGTGCCAAGACGGTGCTGAACGAGAAGCAGGGTAAGTCGTGATGAGCGAGCAACAGGTCTCCAACCGTACGCTGCAGGGTCGGGTCGTCAGCAGCAAGATGGACAAGACGATCACCGTCCTGGTCGAGCGGCAGGTGCAGCATCCCGTCTACGGCAAGTTCATCCGCCGGTCGACGAAGGTGCATGCGCACGACGAGAACAACGAGTGCAAGGCGGGCGACGTGGTCGTCGTCGAGCAGTGCCGCCCGCTGTCGAAGACGAAGACGTGGCGGCTGGTCAAGGTCGTCGGGCGCGCCAGCGATTGAGCGGCGCCGGGCCAACGGGTTGCGGGAGTAGAAGGTCATGATCCAGATGCAGTCGACGCTCGGCGTCGCCGACAACAGCGGCGCGAAGCAGGTGCAATGCATCAAGGTGCTCGGGGGTTCGCACCGGCGATACGCCGGTATCGGCGACATCATCAAGGTGTCGGTGAAGGATGCGATCCCGCGTGGCAAGGTCAAGAAGGGCGACGTCTACAACGCCGTCGTGGTGCGCACGCGCAAGGGCGTGCGGCGGCCGGACGGTTCGGTGATCCGCTTCGACGGCAACGCAGCGGTGCTCCTCAACAACCAGCTGCAGCCTATCGGCACCCGCATCTTCGGGCCCGTGACGCGAGAGCTGCGTTCGGAGCGCTTCATGAAGATCATTTCGCTTGCTCCTGAGGTGCTGTGAGGTCCCGCCATGGCGATGCGCAAGATTCGTAAGGGCGACCAGGTGGTCGTCACCACGGGCAAGGACAAGGGCAAGCGCGGCACCGTGCTTCGCATGCTCGGCGACGAGAAGCTGGTCGTCGAGAACGTGAACATCGCCAAGAAGCACGTGCGGCCGAACCCGATGCGCGGCGAGCAGGGCGGGATCGTCGATAGGGAGATGCCGTTGCACGTCTCGAACGTGGCCCTTTACAACCCGACGACCGGCAAGGCCGACCGTGTGGGATTCAAGACGCTGGACGACGGCCGCAAGGTTCGCGTGTTCAAGTCGAACGGCGAAGTCGTGGACGTCTGAGCAGAGTGACTACCGATGGCTAGGTTGCAGACCCTCTACCGCGAGAAGATCGCCAAGGACCTGAAGGATCGCTTCGGCTACCAGTCGGCGATGCAGGTTCCGCGCATAACCAAGATCACGCTGAACATGGGCGTGGGCGAGGCCACCGCCGACAAGAAGATCCTCGACCACGCCGTGGGCGACATGGAGAAGATCGCCGGCCAGAAGGCGGTGATCACGAAGGCGCGCAAGTCGATCGCGACCTTCAAGATCCGCGAGGGCTGGCCCATCGGCTGCAAGGTGACGCTGCGGCGCGAGCGCATGTACGAGTTCCTGGACCGACTGATCTCGGTCGCGATCCCGCGTATCCGCGACTTCCGGGGCCTCAACCCGCGCGCGTTCGACGGGCAGGGCAACTACAGCATGGGCGTGCGCGAGCAGATCATCTTCCCCGAGATCGACTACGACAAGGTCGACGCGCTTCGCGGCATGGACATCGTGATCACGACCACGGCGCGCACCGATGCAGAAGGCCGGGCGCTGCTCGAGGCCTTCAACTTCCCGTTCAGGAGCTGAGACGGCGCATGGCGAAGAAGAGCATGATCAACCGCGAGGTTAAGCGGTCGAAGATCGCGGCCAGGTTCAAGGCCAAGCGGGCGGCGCTCAAGGCGGCCATCAAGAACCCCAAGAGCACCGCGGAGCAGGTGGACCACGCGGTCCTGGCGCTGCAGAAGCTGCCACGCGACGCCGGCCCGACCCGCGCGCACAACCGGTGCCGGGTGTCGGGTCGCCCGCACGGGGTCTACCGGAAGTTCGGGCTGGGCCGGAACAAGCTCCGCGAGGCGGCGATGCGCGGGGACGTGCCGGGCCTCGTGAAGGCGAGTTGGTAAGGGACGAAAGAAACGGCTGGAAATCCGCCGGCCGTTGATTAAACTATGCGGCTCCCCTCCGCGGGGAGCCGTCTTCTGTCGATTTTGGGTATCGCGCCCAGCGGGCGGTCTGACCCAGGGAGTGCAAATTCAATGAGCATGTCAGATCCCGTCGCGGATATGTTCACGCGCATCCGTAACGGCCAGGCCGCGCGCAAAGCCTCGGTCGTCATGCCCTCTTCCAAGCTGAAGCTGAGCATCGCCCAGGTCCTGAAGGACGAGGGCTACATCGCCGGGTTCGGGGAGGCCGAGGTCGACGGCAAGAAGCAGCTCGAGGTTGGCCTCAAGTACTTCCAGGGCAAGCCCGTGATCGAGCTGATCCGCAGGGTGAGCCGGCCGGGACTGCGGATCTACCGCGGTCGCGACGAGCTGCCCAAGGTTCGCGACGGGCTGGGCATCGCGATCGTCTCCACCTCGCAGGGGATCATGACCGACCGCGCGGCCCGCAAGGCCGGCCACGGCGGCGAAGTGATCGCCCTGGTCGCGTAAGGAGGTCGCCATGTCCCGAGTCGCGAAGAGCCCGATCGGCCTGGCAAAAGGCGTGAGCCTGGCTGTGGACGGGCAGAACGTCACGGTGAAGGGCGGCAAGGGCAGCCTGACGCTGCGCCTGCACCCCGACGTGACCCTGAGCGAGGACGACGGCGTCCTCACGGTGAAGCCCCGGGTCGAGTCCAAGACCGCCTGGTGCCAGGCTGGCACCGCGCGCGCAGTGCTGCGCAACATGGTCGAGGGCGTGAGCCAGGGGTTCCAGCGCCGCCTGACGCTGGTCGGCGTCGGCTATCGCGCGCAGGCCAAGGGGCAGACGCTCGGCCTCAGCCTCGGCTTCTCCCACCCTGTCGAGTACCGGGTGCCCGAGGGCATCACGATCGAAACCCCGTCGCAGACCGAGATCGTGATCAGCGGCGCCGACCGCCAGAAGGTGGGCCAGGTCGCCGCGGACATCCGCCGCTACCGTCCGCCAGAGCCGTACAAGGGCAAGGGCATCCGCTACACGGACGAGACCGTGCTGCGGAAAGAGGCGAAGAAGAAGTAAGGGGCGCAACCATGGACAAGAAGATCAGCCGGCAGCGGCGCGCGCGCCGCACTCGCATGAAGATCAGGGAGCTCGGTGTCCATCGGCTGACGGTGCACCGGACGCCACGGCACATCTACGCCCAGGTCATCTCGCCGAGTGGCAGCGAGGTGGTCGTCGCGGCCTCGACGCTGGACAAGGGCGTCTCCGAAGCCATCGAGGGCTACACGGGCAACGCCGCCGCCGCTGCGGTCGTGGGCCGGATGATCGCCGAGCGCGCAAAGGCCGCTGGCGTGGAGCGCGTCGCCTTCGACCGCGCCGGGTTCAAGTACCACGGCCGCGTCAAGGCCCTGGCCGACGCCGCGCGTGAGCACGGCCTGCAATTCTAGGAGCGGGAAGCATGTCCCAGTACAACGTCAAGCCCGAGGGTGACGAGCTGCTCGAGAAGCTGGTCGCCGTCAACCGCGTGGCCAAGACCGTGAAGGGTGGCCGGCAGTTCGCGTTCGCCGCGCTGACGGTCGTCGGCGACGGCAACGGCCGGGTCGGTTTCGGCACCGGCAAGGCGCGCGAGGTTCCCGTCGCGATCCAGAAGGCCATGGAGAGCGCGCGCAAGAACATGAAGAAGGTGCGGCTCAAGGGCCACACGCTGCAGCACCCCCTCGTCGGCCATCACGGCGCGGCGCGCGTCTTCATGCAGCCGGCCTCGGACGGCACCGGCATCATCGCTGGCGGCGCCATGCGCGCGGTCTTCGAGGTCTGCGGGGTGCACAACGTGCTCGCCAAGTGCATCGGGACGAACAACCCGATCAACGTGGTTCGCGCCACGCTCGAGGGCCTGACCGGCATGTCGGACCCCGAGTCGGTCGCGCTAAAGCGCGGCAAGACCGTGGAAGAGATCCTGAGCTGAGGGCGTCGCCATGGCCGACAAGAAGATGATGAAGGTGACCCTGGTGCGCAGCGCGCACGGGCGCCTCGCGGCCCACAAGGCCTGTGTGCGCGGACTCGGGCTGCGCCGGATGCACCACACCGTCGTGGTCGAGGACACCCCCGCGACCCGTGGCATGGTGAACAAGGTTTCGTACATGGTGAAGGTGGAGGACGCCTGACATGCGCCTTAACAGCCTGAAACCCGGCGCAGGGGCGCGCCCGACCGGCAAGCGCCTCGGGCGCGGCATCGGCAGTGGCCTCGGCAAGACCTCGGGCCGCGGCCACAAGGGGCAGCGCGCGCGCGCCGGCGGGTACCACAAGGTCGGCTTCGAGGGCGGCCAGATGCCGCTCCAGCGTCGTCTGCCCAAGGTCGGCTTCCGGTCCGAGCTCAAGCGCGTCACCCGCGAGGTGCGCCTTTCGGAGCTCGCCAAGGTCACCGGCGACGTAGTCGATCTCGCTGCCCTGCAGTCCGCAGGCGTGCTTCCGCTCGCGATCCTGCGCGCGAAGCTGATCCTGTCGGGCACCATCGACCGCGCCGTGACCGTGCGCGGCCTGATGGCGACCAAGGGTGCGCGCGCGGCCGTCGAGAAGGCCGGCGGCAGGTTCGAGGACTGAGCGGACCGCCATGGCGACGCGCGGCACGGGCACCGGATTCGGCGGCCTGGCGCAGCTCACCGAGCTGCGCCAGCGCTTCCTGTTCCTCGTCGGCGCATTGATCGTCTATCGGATCGGGACGTACATCCCCGTGCCGGGCGTCAATCCCGCCGCGCTCGCGTCTCTGTTCGACCAGCAGCAGGGCACCATCCTGGACATGTTCAACATGTTCTCGGGCGGCGCCCTCGAGCGCGCTAGCCTCTTCGCGCTCGGCGTCATGCCGTACATCTCCGCCTCGATCATCGTGCAACTCATGTCGACGGTGATCCCGCAGCTCGAGCAGCTGCGCAAGGAGGGCGAGTCGGGTCGCCGCAAGATCACTCAGTACACGCGTTACGGCACGCTGGGACTCGCCACCTTCCAGGCCATCGGGATCGCCATTGCGCTGCAGGGACAGCAGAGCGGCGGGATGCCGATGGTCGTGACGCACGGGCCGGGCTTCGTGTTCACGGCGACCGTCTCGCTCGTCACCGGCACGATGTTCCTGATGTGGCTCGGCGAGCAGATCACCGAGCGCGGCCTGGGCAACGGCATCTCGATGATCATCTTCACCGGCATCGCGGCTGGCCTGCCGACAGCCGTCGCCCGCACGCTCGAGCTCGTGCGGACCGGCGAGATGAACGCCTTCACGGCGCTGATCCTGTTCGCGCTCGCCTGCCTGGTGACCGCCTTCGTCGTCTTCGTCGAGCGCGGGCAGCGTCGGATCACGGTGAACTACGCGAAGCGGCAGCAGGGCCGGCGGGTGTTCGCGGCGCAGAGCAGCCACCTGCCCCTCAAGCTCAACATGTCGGGCGTCATTCCCCCGATCTTTGCGTCCAGCATCATCCTGTTTCCCACCACATTCGCGCACTGGGCGGGTGGCGGCGAGGGGATGCGCTGGCTGCAGGACGTGATCGGCAAGATCTCGCCGGGCGAGCCGCTGTACGTGATCCTCTACGCCGCGGCGATCGTGTTCTTCGCGTTCTTCTACACGGCGCTCGTGTTCAACTCGAAGGAGACGGCCGACAACCTGAAGCGCTCGGGCGCCTTCATACCCGGCATCCGGCCGGGCGAGCAGACCGGCCGCTACATCGACGGCGTCATGTCGCGGCTCACGCTGGTGGGCTCGATGTACCTGGTGGCGGTCTGCCTCCTGCCCGAGTTCCTCATCGTGGGCTGGAACGTGCCGTTCTACTTCGGCGGCACGTCGCTGCTCATCCTGGTCGTCGTCATCATGGACTTCATGGCGCAGGTTCAGGCGCACCTGATGTCGCACCAGTACGAGGGCCTCATGAAGAAGGCCAACCTGATGAATTTCGGCGGCACGGGCCAGATCCGCTAGCCCCCGCCAGTATCGATCCGAGGTGCAAGATGAAAGTACGCGCATCCGTAAAGAAGCTCTGCCGCAACTGCAAGATCGTGCGGCGCAACGGCACCGTGCGGGTGATCTGCAAGGATCCGCGGCACAAGCAGCGGCAGGGCTGAGCCGGCCGCGCGAGCTTGATTTCCCTCGGTTTCCGGATTAAATTCCCGCGCTTCCGCTCAGGGGTGCGGCGGAGAGTGAGTCCCAGGAGCACACGATGGCCCGTATAGCAGGCGTCAACATTCCCGACCGCAAGCACACCGTGATCGCGCTGCAGTCGATCTACGGCATCGGTCCCACGCGCGCGGGCAAGATCTGCGACGCGGCCGGGATCGTGAAGACCCGCAGGATCGTCGAGCTCTCCGAGGACGAGATGGAGAGGCTGCGCGTCGAGGTGGGCCGTTACTCGGTCGAAGGCGACCTGCGGCGCGAAGTGAACATGAGCATCAAGCGCCTGATGGACCTCGGCACCTACCGCGGGATCCGTCACCGCCGCGGCCTGCCGGTCCGCGGCCAGCGCACGCGCACCAACGCGCGCACCCGCAAGGGTCCGCGCCGTCCCATCAAGAAGTAACCGAAACGCAGCCCGGTTCAGGACACACGAATGGCAAAGACCAACAGCCGCGCCCCGAAGAAGAAGGTCAAGAAGTCCGTCAGCGACGGCATCGCCCACATCCAGGCCTCCTTCAACAACACGATCATCACGATCACCGACCGGCAGGGCAATACGCTCTCCTGGGCGACCTCCGGAGGCTCGGGCTTCCGTGGGTCGCGCAAGAGCACGCCGTTCGCCGCGCAGGTCGCCGCCGACAAGGCGGGCCAGGCGGCGAAGGAGTATGGGCTCAAGAACCTCGACGTGAACGTGAAGGGGCCCGGCCCCGGACGCGAGTCCGCGGTTCGCGCGCTCAACAACGCGGGCTTCAAGATCACCAGCATCGTGGACGTCACCCCGATTCCGCACAACGGCTGCCGCCCGCCCAAGAAGCGGCGCGTCTGATTTCCAGAGGTTAGCGACATGGCAAGGTACATCGGGCCGAAGTGCAAGCTTTCGCGGCGTGAGGGGACCGACCTCTTCCTCAAGAGCCGCGTCCGCGCGCTCGAGACGAAGTGCAACATGGAGAAGGCGCCCGGCTCGCACGGCGACAAGCGGCGCCGGCTGTCGGACTACGGCGTCCAGCTGCGCGAGAAGCAGAAGGTGCGCCGCATGTACGGCGTGCTCGAGCGCCAGTTCCGCGGCTACTACGCCAAGGCGTCGCAGCGCAAAGGCGCCACCGGCGAGAACCTGCTGCAGACGCTGGAGCGGCGGCTCGACAACGTCGTCTTCCGCATGGGGTTCGGCTCCACGCGTGCCGAGGCGCGTCAGCTCGTCAGCCACAAGGCGATCACCGTCAACGGACGCGTCATCAACGTGCCGTCGTTCCAGGTGAGCGCAGAGGACGTGGTGGCAGTCCGCGAGAAGGCCAAGAAGCAGGTGCGCATCCAGAGCGCGGTCGCGTTGGCCGAGCAGTACGGGTTCCCTGACTGGCTCGAAGTCGACACCAAGGCAATGTCCGGCGTGTTCAAGCGCATGCCCGAGCGGACGGACCTGCCGGCCGAGATCAACGAACAGCTGATCGTCGAGCTCTACTCGAAGTAAGGGACGAAACGAGGACCCTACATGGCGGACTCCGTCACCGATTTTCTCAAGCCCCGCATCGTCAACGTTCAGGCGATGGGGCCGCGGCACGCCCGCGTGTCGCTCGAGCCGCTCGAGCGCGGCTTCGGTCACACGCTCGGCAACGCGCTGCGCCGCATCCTGCTGTCGTCGATGCCCGGCGCTGCGATCACCGAGGCGGAGATCGAGGGCGTGCTCCACGAGTACAGCGCGATCGAAGGAGTCCAGGAGGACGTGCTCGATATCCTTCTCAACCTGAAGGGCGTGGCGTTGTCCATGGAGGACCGCGGCGAAGCCAACCTGAGCCTGAAGGTCAGGGGGCCGAAGCAGGTCACGGCGGCGGACATCACGCTGCCGCACGGTGTCGAGATCGCGAACCCGGAGCACCTGATCGCGCACCTCACCGACAAGGGCCAGATCAACATGACCATGAAGGTCATGCGCGGCAGGGGCTACGAGCCGGTTTCGGCGCGCGACAACGCGAGCGAGGACCGGCCGATCGGGCACCTGCAGATCGACGCGCTCTACAGCCCGGTGCGGCGGGTCGCGTACAGTGTCGAGGCGGCGCGTGTGGAGCAGCGCACGGATCTGGACCGGCTGGTCATCGACCTTGAGACCGACGGCACGATCGATCCCGAGGACGCCATCCGCCGCGCGGCCACGATCCTCCAGGAGCAGCTCGAGGCCTTCGTCAAGCTCGACGAGACCACGCCGAGCCCCGACCGGCCGCGGCCGAGCGGACCCTCGATCGACCCGATCCTGCTCCGGCCGGTGGACGACCTCGAGCTGACGGTCCGGTCCGCGAACTGCCTGAAGGCGGAGAACATCTTCCTGATCGGCGACCTGATCCAGCGCACCGAAGTGGAGCTGCTCAAGACGCCGAACCTGGGCAAGAAGTCGCTCACGGAGATCAAGGACGTGCTCGCGACGCGCGGGCTCTCCCTCGGCATGCGGCTGGAGAACTGGCCGCCCGAGAATCTGGACGAGCTGCTCGCGAAACAGTAAGAGAACGCTTTAGGAAGCACTGCCATGCGCCATCGCAATTCCGGACGCCAGTTCAGCCGTCCCAGCTCGCACCGTGGCGCCATGTTCCGAAACATGGCCTGCGCGCTGTTCGAGCACGAGCTGATCAAGACCACCCTGCCGAAGGCGAAGGAGCTGCGCCGCGTTGCGGAGCCGCTGATCACCCTCGCCAAGGACGACAGCGTGGCGAAGCGCCGCCTGGCGTTTGCGCGGCTGCGCAGCGACGCCGCGGTCGGCAAGCTCTTCACGGAGCTCGGCCCGCGCTACCGCGCCCGCCCCGGCGGGTACCTGCGGATCCTGAAGTGCGGCTTCCGTGCCGGCGACCGTGCTCCGATGGCGTACGTCGAGCTCGTCGACCGGCCCGCGGCCGGCGGAAAGGCGGTGGAGGCCGGCTGAACCCGGCGCCGCGCCTCGACGTCGCCTCCGACACCGGGCCTCGCGCCCGGTGTTTCGTTTCCGGGCCCGCCGCGCCGCGGCCGATCAGCCCCGCGCCAGCACCGGCGCCAGGTAGCGACCGGTGTGCGAGCCGTCGCTGCGCGCCACGTCTTCCGGCGTGCCGGTGGCGATGATCTGGCCACCCTTGTCGCCCCCCTCGGGCCCGAGGTCCACGATCCAGTCCGCGGTCTTGATCACGTCGAGGTTGTGCTCGATGACCACCACCGTGTTGCCCTCGTCGCGCAGCCGGTGCAGGACCTCGAGCAGGTGCTTGACGTCGTGGAAGTGCAGGCCGGTCGTCGGCTCGTCGAGGATGTAGAGCGTGCTTCCCGTCTCGCGGCGGGACAGCTCGCGCGAGAGCTTCACGCGCTGCGCCTCACCCCCCGACAGGGTCGTCGCGTTCTGGCCGAGCTGGACGTAAGAAAGGCCGACGTCCACCAGCGTCTGCAGTTTGCGGTGGATGGCGGGCACGGCGTCGAAGAAGGGCAGCGCCTCCTCGACCGTCATGTCCAGCACCTCGTTGACGGCCTTTCCCTTGTAGCGGATCTCGAGCGTTTCGCGGTTGTAGCGCTTGCCCTTGCAGACGTCGCACTGGACGTAGATGTCCGGCAGGAAGTGCATCTCGACCTTGATCACGCCGTCGCCGGCGCAGGCCTCGCAGCGTCCACCCCGCACGTTGAAGCTGAACCGGCCGGGCGTGTAGCCGCGAGAGCGCGCCTCCGGGACGGCGGCGAACAGCTCGCGGATCGGCGTGAACAGGCCGGTGTAGGTGGCCGGGTTCGAGCGTGGCGTGCGCCCGATCGGGCTCTGGTCGATGTCCACGACCTTGTCGAAGTGCCCGAGTCCGGACACCGACCGGTGCGGGGCGGCCCGCGCGTTGGCGCCGTTGAGCTTCGCCGCCGCGAGCGGAAAGAGCGTGTCGTTGACCAGTGTCGACTTGCCGGAGCCCGACACGCCGGTGATGCAGGTCAGCAGGCCGACCGGGATCTCCAGGCTCACGCCCTTCAGGTTGTTGCCGGTCGCGCCCTTCAGCTTGAGCACGCGCTTGGGGTCGGGCGCGCGGCGCTCCCGCGGCACTTCGATGCGCAGGCGGCCCGACAGGTACTGCCCGGTGAGGGAATCCGGCGACGCCGAGATCGCTTCCGCCGTGCCCTGCGCGACGACGCGCCCGCCGTGCACCCCTGCGCCGGGGCCGATGTCCACGACGTGGTCTGCGCTGCGGATCGCCTCCTCGTCGTGCTCCACCACGATCACGGTGTTGCCGAGGTCGCGCAGATAGGTCAGGGTCCGCAGCAGCCGGTCGTTGTCGCGCTGGTGCAGCCCGATCGAGGGCTCGTCGAGGATGTACATCACGCCGACGAGGCCGGCCCCGATCTGGCTCGCGAGCCGGATGCGCTGCGCCTCGCCGCCCGACAGCGTTTCGGCGCTGCGGTCGAGGGTGAGGTAGTCGAGGCCGACGTTGACCAGGAAGCTGAGGCGCTGGCGGATCTCCTTCACCACCTTCGCCGCAATCTCGCCGCGCTTGCCGGGCAGGGAGAGCTGCTCGAAGAACTCGAGTGCCCGTGCGACCGGCAGGACCGTCACCTCGGGCAGGCTGCGCTCGGCGACGTGGACGTGGCGCGCCGCCTCGTTCAGACGCGTGCCGCCGCAGCCGGGGCAGGGCTGCGTCGAGATGTAGCGCGCGAGCTCCTCGCGTACCGCGTTCGACTCGGTCTCGCGGTAGCGCCGCTCCATGTTCCGGATGATCCCCTCGAAGGGGTGCGAGCGCTTGACGCCGCGCCCGCGCTCGTCGAGGTAGCTGAACTCGATGGTCTCGAAGCCGCTGCCGAACAGGACTACCTTGCGCACGGCCTCGGGCAGCTCGGACCACGGCGCCTCGGCGTCTATGCCGTAGTGCTTCGCGAGCGAGCGGATCAGCTGGAAGTAGTAGGCGTTGCGCCGGTCCCAGCCGCGGACCGCACCGCCCGCCAGCGACAGCTCGGGGTGCGCGACGACCTTCTGCGGGTCGAAGAACTGCTCGACGCCCAGGCCGTCGCAGCTCGGGCACGCGCCGACCGGGTTGTTGAACGAGAAGAGGCGGGGCTCGAGTTCCTCGATCGAGTAGCCGCAGGTCGGGCAGGCGAAGTTGGCGGAGAAGACGAGCTCCGGACGATCGGCCTCGTCCATGAACGCCACGCGGACCACGCCGCCCGCGAGCTTCAACGCGGTCTCGAAGGACTCGGCGAGGCGCAGCGCGAGATCCGGCCGCACCTTGAACCGGTCGACGACCACCTCGATCGTGTGTTTCCGACGCAGCTCGAGCTCCGGCGCGGAGTCGAGCTCGACCAGCGTCCCGTCCACCCGCGCGCGCACGTAGCCCTGCGCCGCTAGCTCCTGGAGCAGCTTCTGGTACTCGCCCTTGCGCTCGGAGATCACCGGCGCGAGCAGCGCGAGGCGCGTCCCCTCGGGCAGCGCCAGCACCTGGTCGACCATCTGGCTGACGGTCTGGGCCTCGAGCGCGAGGCCGTGCTGCGGGCAGCGCGGGATGCCGGCCCGCGCGTAAAGCAGGCGCAGGTAGTCGTAGATCTCGGTGATCGTGCCGACCGTCGAGCGGGGGTTGTGGCTGGTCGTCTTCTGCTCGATGGAGATGGCGGGCGACAGGCCCTCGATGTGGTCGACGTCCGGCTTCTCCATCATCGACAGGAACTGTCGCGCGTAGGCGGACAGCGACTCGACGTAGCGCCTCTGTCCCTCGGCGTAGATCGTGTCGAACGCGAGGGAGGACTTGCCGGAGCCCGACAGGCCGGTGATCACGATGAGCCTGTCGCGCGGCAGGTCGAGGTCGACGTTCCTGAGGTTGTGCGTCCTCGCGCCGCGGATCTGGATGGTGTCCATGGGGGTCCGGTGCTGCGGCCGAAATTTCCACTTTATGCGAAAGCGCGCGTCGCGCACAAAGCGTCCTGGGTGAGGTCTCGCGGCGAGCCTTCCCGGGGCGCGGCCGCTACAATCCGCGACTCCATGCGGCGCCGCGTCGGCCGCTATGCAGGGACTGCCCCGACGGATTGCGTGAGATGCCCGATTCGCACCAGCCGCCCCTCGTGGCCCACGTGATCCACCGCCTGGGGGTTGGTGGTCTTGAGAACGGGCTCGTGAACCTGGTCAATCGGCTGCCGGAGGCCAGTTACCGCCACGCGATCGTCTGTCTGACGGACGCGACGGACTTCCGCCGGCGCATCACGCGGCCCGACGTCACTGTCCACGAGCTGCAGCGACGTCCCGGGCACGACCTGCGCCTGCCCGTCGCGCTCTATCGGCTCTTCCGGGCGCTGCGCCCGGCCATCGTCCACACGCGCAACCTCGCGGCGATCGAGTCGCAGCTCCCGGCCTGGCTCGCCCGCGTTCCGGGGCGCGTGCACAGCGAGCACGGCTGGGACGTCTACGACCCGGACGGAAGCTGCCGCAAGTACCAGTGGTTGCGTCGCGCGCACGTGCCGCTGATCCACCGCTTCGTCGGCCTGTCGGAGCAGCTCGTCGCGTACCTGCGCGACCGCGTCGGCGTCCCGCCGGCCAAGCTGCTGCACATCTGCAACGGCGTCGACACGGCGCGCTTCGCGCCTGCGCCGGGCGCGCGGCCGTCCATTCCCGGGTGTCCCTTCGGCGCGCCAGGGGAGGTGCTGTTCGGCACCGTGGGCCGGATGCACGGCGTGAAGGACCAGCTGACGCTGGTGCGCGCCTTCCTGCGCCTGCGGGAGCGGAACCCGCCACGCGTCGCCGCCGCGCGTCTGGTGCTCGTGGGCGACGGCCCCCTCCGGGCGGAAGCGTCGGCCCTGCTGGAGACCGCGGGGGCGACCGCGTTGGCCTGGCTGCCGGGCGAGCGGGCCGACGTCCCCGCGATCCTGCGCGGCCTCGACGTCTTCGTCCTGCCTTCCCGGGCGGAGGGCATATCGAACACCATCCTCGAGGCGATGGCGACGGGACTGCCGGTGATCGCGACGGCGGTGGGCGGCAACGTCGAGCTCGTCGTCGACGGCGAGTGCGGTGCGCTCGTGCCGCCCTCCGACCCCGATGCCATGGCAGCGGCCATGGCCGGCTATCTGGCGGACGGCGATCGGCTTCGCGCCCACGGCGCGGCCGCTCGGCGGCGCGCCGAGTCGCGCTACGGGATAGACACCATGTTGCGCAATTACCAGCAACTCTACGACGGCCTGCTGGCCGCGAGCTGAGGACACATGTGCGGGATCGTCGGCATCTTCGACCTGGAGGGCACGCGGGAGATCGACCGTGCCCTGCTCTCGCGCATGAACGAGAGCCAGCACCACCGCGGTCCGGACGAGGGCGGCACGCACGTCGAGCCGGGACTCGGCCTCGGCCACCGCCGCCTCTCGATCATCGACCTCGCGACGGGCCAGCAGCCGCTCTTCAGCGCGGACCGGAGCCTGGTCGTCACCTTCAACGGCGAGATCTACAACTTCCAGACGGTGCGCAGCGAGCTGCAGCGCCTCGGCTACGCCTTCACGACGCACAGCGACACCGAGGTGATCGTGTACGCGTGGGCCGCCTGGGGGCCGGCCTGCGTCGAGCGCTTCAACGGCATGTTCGCCTTCGCGGTCTGGGATCGGCCGCAGCAGACCCTGTTCCTCGCCCGCGACCGGCTGGGCGTGAAGCCGTTGCACTACGCGGTGACGGCGGACGGGCAGCTGGTGTTCGGCTCCGAGCTCAAGGCGCTGATGGAGCACCCCGGCCTGCCGCGCACCGTGGACCCCCTCGCGGTCGAGGACTACTTCGGCTACGGCTACGTGCCCGAGCCCAAGACCGTCTTCCGCGACGTCTGGAAGCTGCCGCCCGGCCACCGGCTGACCCTGCGCCGCGGCGAGCGGTCGTGTCGGCCGGAGCAGTACTGGGACGTCGGCTTCCGCCGCAACGACGCGGTCACCGAGGACGCGGCGCGTGCCGAGCTGGTGGATCGGCTGCGCGATGCCACCCGTCTGCGGCTCATCTCGGAGGTTCCACTCGGCGCGTTCCTGTCGGGCGGCGTGGACTCGAGCGCAGTCGTCGCGATGATGGCCGGGCTGTCCGCGGAGCCCGTCAACACCTGCTCCATCTCCTTCGGCGACCGGGACTACGACGAGTCGCGGTTCGCCCAGCAGGTCGCGGAGCGCTACCACACCAACCACCGGGTCGAGCGCGTCGATCCCGACGACTTCTCGTTGGTGGACCGCCTCGCCTGGCTCTACGACGAGCCCTACGCGGACAGCTCGGCCCTGCCCACCTACCGCGTCTGCGAGCTCGCGCGGCGGCAGGTGACCGTGGCGCTGTCCGGTGACGGGGGAGACGAGAGCCTCGCAGGTTACCGGCGCCACCGCTGGCACGCCTACGAGGAGCGCGTGCGCTCCCTGCTGCCGCTCGGCCTGCGGCGGCCGCTCTTCGGCCTCCTCGGCCGCCTCTATCCCAAGCTCGACTGGGCGCCGAAGGTGCTGCGCGCCAAGAGCACCCTGCAGTCACTCGCGCGCGACTCGGTGGAAGGCTACTTCCACAGCATCTCCGTGATGGGCGACCCCGTGCGTTCGCGCCTCTACAGCCCGGCCTTCCGGCAGGCGCTGGGGGGCCACCAGGCCGTCGACGTGCTGCGCGGCCACGCCGCCCGCGCGCCCACCGATCACCCGCTGTCGCTCGTGCAGTACCTGGACCTCAAGACCTATCTGCCGGGCGACATCCTGACCAAGGTGGACCGCGCGAGCATGGCACACGCGCTGGAGGTGCGCTCTCCCTTCCTGGACTACGAGCTGGTCGAGTGGCTGTCCTCGCTGCCGCCGGATCTCAAGCTGCGGGGGCGCGAGGGCAAGTACCTGCTCAAGAAGGCGATGGAGCCGCACCTGCCGCACGACGTCATGTACCGTCCGAAGATGGGCTTCGCCGTGCCCCTCGCGGGATGGTTCCGCGGGCCGCTGCGGGACTACCTGCGGAACGCGGTGCTCGGCGAGCGGATGCTCGACTCCGGTTACTTCGACCGGCAGTACCTCACGCGCATGGTCGACGACCACCAGTCGGGACTGAGCGACCACAGCGCGGCGCTCTGGTGCCTCCTCATGTTCGACGGGTTCCTGCGCCGGGCTGCCTGAGTCCGCCGCTGCCCGGCACCGGGCCTTCGGATACACTACGGCGCCCGACGCGCCACAGGTCCACCGTGTCCCGCAAGCCCGCGCACATCGACGCCATGACGCCCGCCGAGCAGCGGGCGACTTTCGCGCTGGCCGGCATCTATGCCCTGCGCATGCTGGGGCTGTTCCTGATCTTCCCGGTGTTCGCCCTCTACGCCGAGCACCTCGCCGGCGCCACGCCGCTCCTGGTCGGCCTCGCCGTTGGCGCCTACGGTCTCACGCAGGCGCTGCTGCAGATTCCGTTCGGGATGATCTCGGATCGCCTCGGCCGCAAACCCGTGATCGTGGCGGGGCTGCTGGTGTTCGCCGTCGGCAGCGTGGTCGCGGCGACGGGCACCGACATCTGGACCGTGGTCCTGGGCAGGGCGCTGCAGGGGGCCGGGGCCGTGGCCGGGGTGGTCATGGCCCTGCTCGCCGACCTCACGCGGGAATCCCAGCGGACCAAGGCGATGGCGACCGTGGGGATGACCATCGGCCTGTCCTTCGCCGTCGCGCTGATGGCGGGGCCCCTGCTCGACGAGCTGTGGGGTGTCCCGGGCATCTTCTGGCTGGTCGGGGCCTTCGCCCTCGCGGGCATCGGCCTCGTGCAGTGGGTCGTGCCGACGCCGCAGCGCACCGCGGTCCACCGCGACGCGGAGGTCGTCGGCGGTCAGCTCGCCGCCGTCCTGCGCGATCGCGAGCTGCTGCGCCTCGACTTCGGCATCTTCGCGCTGCACGCGGTGATGACCAGCCTCTTCCTTGCCTTGCCGCTGCAGCTGCGCGATGCCGCCGGGCTCCCCACCGTGGACCACTGGCAGGTGTATCTGCCGGCGCTGGTGCTCGCGGTGGCGGTGATGATCCCCTTCGTTGTCCTCGCCGAGCGACGCGGGCGGATGAAGGGCGTGTTCCTCGGCGCGATCGCCGCGGTGCTTGCGGCACAGCTCGGGCTCAACGCCCACGGCACGTCGGCGCTGGCGATCGCGGGCTGGGTCTGGCTCTTCTTCGTCGGCTTCAACCTGCTCGAGGCGACGCTGCCTTCCCTGGTGTCGAAGATCGCGCCGGCGGCGGCCAAGGGGACGGCGATGGGCATCTACGCGACGGCGCAGTTCGCCGGCGCCTTCCTCGGCGGGGTCGGCGGCGGGCTCGCCCACCAGCACTACGGGCTTGGCGGCGTCTTCACCTTCGGGGCCGTCGTCTGCGCCGTCTGGCTCGCGGTCGCGAGCGGGATGCCGAAGCCTCGACCGCTGTCGCGGCGGATCCTCGCAGTCGGTCCCCTCGGCGAGGCGGAGGCCGCGGCGCTGACGGCCCGCCTGCTCGCCGTGTCCGGCGTGGCGGAGGCCGTCGTGGTGGCCGAGGAAGGCGTCGCCTACCTCAAGGTGAACGAGGCGGGGCTGGACGAGTCCGCCTTGGATGCGCTGGCTCCGGCTGCCGCGTAAACTCCACAACTCACCCAACCCACGGAAGGCAATCGAGCCAGGAGGAGGAGCACATGGCCAGAGGCATCAACAAAGTCATCCTGATCGGGAATCTCGGGGGAGAGCCGGAGGTCCGTTACACCCAGGGTGGCGGCGCCGTCGCGAACCTGCGGCTCGCGACGAGCGAGTCCTGGAAGGACAAGAACACGGGGGACGTCCAGGAGCGCACCGAGTGGCACCGCGTGGTGCTCTTCGGCAAACTCGCGGAGATCGCCGAGAAGTACCTGCGCAAGGGGGCGCGAGTCTACGTCGAGGGCCGCCTCCAGACCCGCAAGTGGCAGGACAAGGACGGACGCGACACCTACTCGACGGAAATCGTCGCCAACGACATGCAGATGCTCGACGGCCGCGCCGGTCCGGGCGGCACCTCGGAGGCCCCGGGCGGCGGCTATGGCGGAGGCCCGCGCGGCGGCGGCGCCCCGCCCGCCGATGGCCCGTCCGGCGGCTTCCACGATGACGACGTCCCCTTCTGATGCCTCGCCGCGCCGCCTGCTCGTCACGGGCGGCGCGGGCTTCATCGGCGGCAACTTCGTCCGCCAGCTGGTGGGGATGGCCGGCGTCGAGGTCCTGAACCTCGACCTGCTGACCTACGCCGGGCACCTCGCGACCCTGCGGGACCTCGACGGCGACGCCCGCCACCGCTTCGTGCACGGCGACATCGGCGACCGCGGTCTCGTGACCCGCCTGCTCGCCGAGTTCCGGCCCGACGCCGTCGTCAACTTCGCGGCCGAGAGCCACGTCGACCGCTCGATCGACGGCCCCGCCGCCTTCATCGCCACCAACGTGCTCGGCACCTTCAACCTGCTCGACTGCGCGCGCGGCTACTGGCGCGACCTGCCGGACGAGGGGCGCGGGCGCTTCCGTTTCCTGCACGTGTCGACCGACGAGGTCTACGGCTCCCTCGGCGCGACCGGCTTCTTCACGGAGGAGACCCCCTACGCGCCCAATTCGCCGTACTCGGCGTCGAAGGCGGCGTCGGACCACCTCGTGCGGGCCTGGCACCACACCTACGGCCTGCCGGTGCTGACCACCAACTGCTCGAACAACTACGGGCCGTACCAGTTTCCCGAGAAGCTCATCCCGTTGATGGTCCGCAACGCCGTCGCCGGTCGGCCGCTGCCGATCTACGGCGACGGCGGCAACGTTCGCGACTGGCTCTATGTCGCCGACCACTGCGCGGCGATCCGCAGGGTGCTCGAGGGCGGGCGGCCGGGCGAGGTGTACAACGTCGGCGGCAACAGCGAACGCACCAATCTGCAGGTCGTCGACACGCTCTGCTCCACTCTCGATGAGCTCCTTCCCGACTCGCCGCACCGGCCGCACGCGGCGCTCAGGACGTTCGTCCCGGACCGTCCGGGACACGACCGGCGCTACGCGATCGACGCGTCGAAGCTCGCCCGCGAGCTGGGTTGGGCGCCGGCGGAGAGCTTCGAGTCGGGCATTCGGCGCACCGTGCGCTGGTACCTCGACAATCAGGCCTGGTGCGAAGAGGTGACGCGTGATCAGTACGACGGTAGCCGGCTCGGCCTCGGAGCCGTGACGTGAAAGGCATCGTCCTCGCCGGCGGCGCCGGCAGCCGGCTGCACCCGCTGACCCGGTCGGTCAGCAAGCAGATGCTGCCGGTGTACGACAAACCGATGATCTACTACCCGCTCGCCGTGCTGATGATGGCGGGGATCCGCGAGATCCTGGTCATCAGCACGCCGCGCGACCTGCCGGGCTTCCGCGACCTGCTCGGCGACGGCAGCGCCTGGGGCATCCGTCTCGCCTACGCGGAGCAGCCGCGTCCCGAAGGCATCGCCCAGGCCCTGCTGATCGGCCGCGACTTCCTCGCGGGCGATGGCTGCTGCCTGATCCTCGGCGACAACATCTTCTACGGCAACGGTCTGGTGCGGCTCCTGCGCGAGGCGGAGGCGGCGAACCGGGGCGCGACCGTGTTCGGCTACTGGGTGAAGGACCCGGAGCGCTACGGCGTGGTCGAGTTCGACGCCGCCGGCCGCGTGCTCAGCATCGTCGAGAAGCCGAAGGAACCGAAGTCGCGCTACGCGGTGACGGGACTCTATCTCTACGACGGCCGCGCGCCCGAGTTCGCCGCGCAGCAGCGGCCCTCGGCGCGCGGCGAGCTCGAGATCACCGACCTCAACAATCGCTACCTGCAGGAGGGGGCGCTCGACGTCGTGACCCTCGGGCGGGGCATGGCCTGGCTCGACACCGGCACGCACGAGTCGCTGATGCAGGCGGCGAACTTCATGGAGACCATCGAGCAGCGGCAAGGGCTCAAGGTCTGCTGTCCGGAGGAGGTCGCCTGGGAGCAGGGCTGGATCAGCGACGACGACGTGCAGGCGCTCGGCCGCGAGATGGCGAACAACGGCTACGGCCGCTACCTGATCGAGCTGGTCACGCGGGAACGCCAGCCGTGAGGGTGACGCCGCTCGCGCTGCCCGAGGTCCTGCTGATCGACGTCGACGTCTTCGGCGACGCCCGTGGCTGGTTCGCCGAGACCTGGCAGTCGCGCCGCTACGAGGGCGCCGGCGTGCCGGGCCGGTTCGTGCAGGACAATGCCGCGTACTCGCAGCGGGGCGTGCTGCGCGGCCTGCACTGCCAGCACCCGCACGGCCAGGGCAAGCTGATCCAGGTGCTGCGCGGCGAGATCTACGACGTGTGCGTCGACATCCGTCGCGGCTCCCCCCGCTTCGGCCAGTGGCTCGGCGTCGCGCTCGGCGGCGACCGACCGCAGCAGCTGTGGATACCGCCCGGTTTCGCGCACGGTTACAGCGTGTCGAGCGACGAGGCGCTGTTCACCTACAAGTGCACCGACTTCTACCACCCGCAGACGCAGTTCAGCGTCCGCTGGGACGACCCGGCCATCGGCATCGCGTGGCCGCTGACCGCGGCGCCGATCCTCGCCGACAAGGATCGGGACGCCCCGCCGCTGGCGGCCATTCCACCCGAGCGCCTGCCGCCGTACGAGGGCTGAGAGGATGAACCGACCGCACATCCTGGTGCTGGGGGCCGACGGCCAGGTGGGCTTCCAGCTGCTGCGCACCCTCGCGCCGCTCGGCGAGGTCATCGGCTCCCGCCTGGACGGTGCCACGGGTCTCAAGATCGACGTCTGCGATCACGCCGCGCTGGAGGGCGCGATCGTCGCGCTGCGGCCGCGCGTCATCGTCAACGCGGTGGCCTACACCGCGGTGGACAGGGCGGAAGAGGAGTCCGCGGTCGCGACCGCCATCAACGCCACCGCGGTCGGCGTCCTCGGCAAGCTCGCCGCGCGCTACGGCGCGTCGGTCGTCCACTACTCGACCGACTACGTGTACTTCGGCTCCATGGGCCGGCCCTGGCGCGAGGACGACCCCACCGCGCCCGCCAGCGTCTACGGCCGCAGCAAGCTCGCGGGCGACGAGGCGCTGCTCGCGTCGGGGGCCGACGCGCTGATCCTGCGGACGAGCTGGGTCTACGACTGGCGGGGCCGGAACTTCCTCCTCACGATGCGGCGACTGCTCGCCGAGCGGGACGAGGTGTGCGTCGTGGGCGACCAGATCGGGGCGCCCACGTGGGCCCGGATGATCGCGGAGGGCACTGCGCTCGCCCTCGCGCAGACCGCAGGCGACGGCTTCCGCTTCGGCGCGCGCTCGGGGGTCTACCACCTCACCTGCGCGGGCGAGACGAGCTGGCACGGCTTCGCCGCCGCGATCCGCGACCTCACCGGCGCGGCCTGCCGGGTCACGCCGATCACCACCGCCGAGTATCCGCTGCCTGCGCCGCGCCCGGCGGACTCCCGCCTCGACAACGGCCGGATGGAGGCGGTCTTCGGCGTCTGCCTGCCCGACTGGGAACTGGCGCTGCGCCAGTGCCTCGAGGAGTCGCGCGCCGCCTGAGCGCGCTCAGCCGGGACGGCCGTCCACGCGAGGCCGCCAGAGCGGGACGGCGTGCGCCGCGAGAAAGAGCGCGAACGCGAGGACCCACAGGCCTGCGGCCGAGTGCACGAGGGTGACGTAGCGCTCCGGCCACAGGGCGGGGGCGACCCCACGCGCGAGCGCCGCGAGGTTGAGCAGCACGAACGCGATCGTCGCCGCGCGCGGTGCCGTCATCTCGCGCCCCGTGTGGCCGAGCGTGACGCGCGACATCATGCCGAGCGTGAGCACGCCCACGGCGCCGACGGTGAGTGCGTGCAGCGCGACGTGCGGGCCCACGAGGCCGAACGCAGCGGCCGCGCGCATCGCGAACCCCACGGCGAGCCACAGCACGGCCGCGTGCAGCACGGCGAGGATCGGTCTGTGCCAGACCTGCGGGTGGTGCCAGCCGGCCTCGCGGGCGACCGTCTGCAGCGCGAGCAGTGCGCACAGCGTGCCGATCAGCGCCGGCGGAGCGGCCAGCGCGTCGGCGAGCGCGAGGCCGATTGCGGCGGCAAAGCCCGCCTGCTCGAGCCACTCGCGGTTCTTCGGCGTCGCCCCGGCCACCCCCTTCTCGGTGAAGAAGGCGATCACGCGCCCGGTCACGATCAGGACGAGCAGCAGGACGAGGTCGAGCATTGCGAGGATGCCGCGCGCGGCGCTGCCCGACGCGAGGCCCAGCGCCTCGGCGTGGACCAGCCCGTTCGCGGCGGCCATCGCCCCGAGCAGCGGCAGGAAGAGCCGGTTCAAGCGGTTCTTGCCGGCCATCAGCGGGCGGTAGAGGGCGATCGCGACGAGCGGCAGGAAGGCGAGATCGAGCGCGGCGGTGACCGCGCCGGGCACGGGCAGGAAGGGCGACGCCCGAGCGGCGATCCACAGCAGCGCCAGGCCTGCCAGCGGTGCGCCGGCGGGCGTGTCGATGCCCGTCCAGTTCCGCACGGCAGTGAGCAGGAACCCGGCGATCACCGCGCCGGCGTAGCCGAACAGCATCTCGTGGCCGTGCCATCCGACCGTGCCGTAGTACGCGCCGGCGGAAGGCAGGTGCCCCATCCACGCGAGCATCCACACGCTCACCAGCACGACCGCGCCCAGCCCCGCGAGCAGGAAGAAGGGACGGAAGCCGAACGCGAGGATCGCGGTGCCGGTCGGCGGCGCGCGTCGCGACGGCGGGGCTTGTATCGGGATGACGGCCATGCTGCACACCTGTCGGCGGCCGGGCCTGGGCCGACCGGGAGCCGTCTTTCTGCCGGGGCGGGACGCGCACCGCATTGACTGCGGTCAACGGGGTGGCGGGCGTGGGGTACCGAAGGGGCCGCGGCAGCGATACCCGCGCGCTTGCCGCCGGCAGGCGCATCGCGCAGATTGGCGGCATGAAGGCTTACCTGGTCGGCGGCATCGTCCGCGACACCCTGCTCAACCTCGAGCTCGGCCTCGGCGTCGAGTGCAAGGATCGCGACTGGGTGGTGGTCGGCGCGACGCCGCAGGAGATGCTCGCCGCCGGCTACCGGCAGGTGGGCGCGGACTTCCCGGTCTTCCTGCACCCCGAGACCGGCGAGGAGCACGCCCTGGCGCGCACCGAGCGGCGGCAGGGACGGGGTCACCGCGGCTTCGTCGTGCACGCGGCCCCCGACGTGACCCTCGAGGCCGACCTCGCGCGCCGGGACCTCACCATCAACGCGATGGCGTACGACGAGGCCGCCGATCGTCTGATCGACCCTTATGGCGGGCTCGCCGACCTGCGCGGCGGCGTGCTGCGCCACGTGAGCCCGGCCTTCGTCGAGGACCCGCTGCGCGTGCTGCGGGTCGCGCGTTTCGCTGCGCGGCTGCCCGAGTTCGCGCTCGCCGACGAGACGCGCGTGCTGATGGCGGGGATGGCGGCAGGCGGCGACCTCGCGGAGCTCACGCCCGAGCGCGTCTGGAACGAGATCGCGCGGGCACTCGGTGAGCGGCGGCCGCGACGCTTCCTCGAGGTGCTGCGCGACGCGGGCGCGCTCGCGGTCGTGCTGCCGGAGGTCGAGCGGCTGTTCGGCGTGCCGCAGCCGGCGATCCACCACCCCGAGATCGACACGGGGCTGCACACGCTGATGGCGCTCGACGCTGCGTGCGGGCTCTCGCCGGACCCCGCCGTGCGCTTCGCCGCCCTGCTGCACGACGTGGGGAAGGGCGTGACGCCGACCGGGAAGCTGCCGGCGCACCACGGTCACGACGCCGCGGGCGTGCCACTGGTCGAGACGTTGTGCGAGCGGCTGCGAGTGCCCAACCGCTTCCGCGATCTCGCGGTCGACGTGTGCCGCGAGCACGTGCGGGTGCACGATGCCCTCCGCCTGCGGCCTGCGACGGTGCTCGACGTGCTGGAGCGGACGCGCGCGTTTCGCGACGCGGCGCACTTCGACGCGTTTCTGCTCGCCTGCCAGGCCGACGCGCGCGGCCGGCTCGGTCGCGAGTCCGATCCCTACCCGCAGGCCGACCTGCTGCGCCGCGCCCGCGAGGCCGCGCTGCCGGTCGCCGGCGCACAGTTCGTCGCGCAGGGCCATGCCGCCGGCCCGCGGATCGGCGAGCTGGTGCGGCAGGAGCGCGTGCGGCGCATCAGGACGGTGATGGCGCGGGAGGTATAGGCGGGGCTGCTGTCTGGGCGGTCCTTGCGCCGGTGCCCGCTCGCCGCTCGACGGATCGTCCGGACTCCACTCGCTACCGTGGACATCCCTGTCCACTGCTCGCGGGCACGCGGCTCCGGCCCGCCGCAAGGTTGAACCGCGGCCAGAAATCGGCGGGCGCGTCTCGACCTGCGCGGACCGTCAGCGGCATGGATGCCGCTGTCGAGCCTACATGGACGTATTCACGGCGCGTCCGCGCAGATCATGCGCGCCTGGCGCTTTCCGACTGCCTTCGCGACGGGCGCGTGCGCCTGGCGAACAGCAGCCCGACCACGTCGGCGAAGGTCTGCGCAAAGTGCACCTTGAAGCCCTCGCGCACGTGGTCGGGGATCTCCTCGTAGTCGCCCTCGTTGTCCGCCGGCAGTATCAGCTCGCGGATGCCCGCGCGCCGCGCGGCGATCACCTTCTCGCGGATGCCGCCGACCGGGAACACCTCTCCGGTCAGCGTCAGCTCGCCGGTCATCGCGATCTTGCGCACGGGCTCGCCGCGCGCGAGCGACAGCAGCGCGGAGGCCATCGTGATGCCCGCCGACGGCCCATCCTTCGGCGTCGCGCCCGCGGGGACGTGCAGGTGCACGAAGGCATCCTTGAAGAACTCCGGGTCGGCGCCGAGCTCGACGCAGTGGCTCGCGACGTAGCTGTAGGCGATCTCCGCCGACTCCTTCATCACGTCGCCGAGCTGGCCCGTGAGCTTGAAGCCGCGGTTGTAGGCGTGGATGCGCAGGGCCTCGATGCTCAGCGTCGCGCCGCCCATCGCAGTCCACGCGAGTCCGGTCACCACGCCCGGGCCGCTCAGCCGGCGCTCGTCGCGGAACACCGGATTGCCGAGGTAGTCCTTCAGGTCGGCCTGCGTCACGGCGACCGGCTTCGCCGCGCCGTCGAGGACGCGCACCACCGCCTTGCGCACGATGCGCGCGAGCTGCTTCTCCAGCCGCCGCACGCCGGCGTCGCGCGCGTAGCCGTCGATGATGGCGCGCAGCGCGGTGTTGTCGATCGTGACGTCGCCCCGCTTCAGCCCCGCCTGCTTCAGCTGCCGCGGCAGAAGGTACTTGCGGCCGATCTGCAGCTTCTCCTGGGCGATGTAGCCGGACAGCGAGATGACCTCCATGCGGTCGAGTAGCGGCGCCGGGATCGTGTCGAGCTGGTTCGCCGTGCAGACGAAGAGCGCCTTGGACAGGTCGAAGCGCAGGTCGAGGTAGTGATCGAGAAAATCGACGTTCTGCGCCGGGTCGAGGACCTCGAGCAGCGCGGACGCCGGGTCGCCGTGATACGAGGCGCCGATCTTGTCGATCTCGTCGAGCATGATCACCGGGTTCGCGGTGCCGGCCTCCTTGAGCGCCTGGACGAACTTGCCGGGCATCGCGCCGATGTAGGTGCGGCGGTGGCCCTTGATCTCCGCCTCGTCGCGGATGCCGCCGACCGAGAAGCGGAAGAAGCGCCGGCCGAGCGCGTCGGCGATCGACTTGCCGACGGAGGTCTTGCCGACGCCCGGCGGACCGACGAGCAGGATGATCGAGCCCGCCACCTCGCCCTTGGTGATGCCGACGGCGAGGAACTCGAGGATCCGGGCCTTCACGTCCTCCAGCCCGTAGTGGTCGCGGTCCAGCACCTTGCGGGCGCGCGGGAGGTCGAGCACGTCCTTCGACAGTCTTCCCCACGGCAGCAGCGTGATCCAGTCGAGGTAGTTGCGGGTGACTGCGTACTCGGGCGAGCCGGTCTCGAGGATGGCGAGCTTCTCCATTTCCTCGTCGACGCGCTTCTTCGCCGCCTCGGGCAGCGCCAGGTCTTCCAGCCGCTTGCGGAACTTCTCGATCTCCGCGGTGCGGTCGTCCTTCTCGAGCCCGAGCTCCTTCTGTATCGCCTTGAGCTGCTCCTTGAGGAAGAACTCGCGTTGGCGCTCCTGCATGCGGTCCTCGACCGACTTGCGGATCTGCGCCTGAGCGCGCGCGAGCTCCAGCTCCTTGTGCAGCAGCACCAGCACGCGCTCCATGCGCGGCAGCAGCGGGAAGGCCTCGAGCACGTCCTGCAGCTGATCCTTGTCCGAGGTCGTCAGGCTTGCGGCGAAGTCGGACAGGTGCGACGGATCCTCGGGGCCGAAGCGGTCGAGAAACTGCCGCAGTTCCTCGGCGTAGAGCGGGTTGAGCGGCAGCAGCTCCTTGATGGTGTTGATCACCGCCATCGCGTAGGCCTTCACCTCGTCCGACGGCTTGCCGCTGAACTCCGGCACGTACTCGACGCTCGCGCTGAACGGGGCGGTCTCGCCGCGGATGCGCACGAGCCGGAAGCGCTGCAGGCACTCGACCAGCACCTGCAGCTGGCCGTCGGTCTCCTGCACGCGGTGCACGCGGGCCAGCGTGCCGACATGCCGGAACTCCGCGGGCACCGCTTCCTCGGCGGTGTCGCCGCGGACGAGGACGATGCCGATCAGGTGGTGCGCCGTGCGGCCCACCTGTTTGAGGGTCTCGCGCCAGTGCTTCGCGTTCATCAGGAGCGGCACGACCTGCCCGGGGAAGAACGGCCGCGCCGCCACGGGAAGCAGGTGAACGTGCTCGGGGCGGACGTCGGCAGGCCGTGCGAGCGGCCGCTCCTCGCTCACCACCTCGATCTCGGGCTCGGTCGCGTCTCGTTCCGTCATGAGCTGGCTCCTGGATTCGTTCCCCTCAAATTCGGGGTCATCGGTGCGGTTTGCAAGCCGCTGCCAGCCGGACGAAGTCGCCGAGCGCGAGCACTTCGGCGCGTGCGCCCGGGTCGATGCCGAGGGCGGCGATGGCCTCGGCGTCCAGGTGGTCCTTGAGCGTGTTGCGCAGGGTCTTGCGGCGCTGCGCGAACGCAGCGGCCACGAGGCGGGCGAAGAGGGCGGGGTCGGCGATGTCCGGCGGCTGCGCGAGGGGCGCCAGGCGGACCACCGCGGAGTCCACCTTCGGCGGGGGGCGGAACGCGCCCGGCCCGACGGTGAACAGCGGCGTCACCGTGCAGCGCGCCTGCAGCATCACCGAGAGGCGGCCGTAATCCCTGCCGCCGGGCCGTGCCGCCATGCGCTCGACCACCTCCTTCTGCAGCATGAAGTGCATGTCGCGGATGCAGTCGGCCTGGTCGAGCAGGTGGAAGAGCAGCGGCGTCGAGATGTTGTAGGGCAGGTTGCCGACGAGCCTCAGCTTCCCGCCGGCGCCGGCGAGCGGGCGGAAGTCGAAGCGCAGGGCGTCCGCCGAGTGCAGCACGAGCTCGCCCAGCCCAGCGCTGCGCGCGCGCAGCGGCGCGACGAGGTCGCGGTCGAGCTCGATCGCGTCGAGCCGGCCGGCGGCACGCAGCAGCTCGAAGGTGATCGCGCCCTCGCCGGGGCCGATCTCGACCAGGTGGTCACCGGGCTGCGGCGCCACTGCGGCGACGATGCGCTGCACGACGGCGGGATCGTGCAGAAAGTGCTGGCCGAAGCGCTTGCGGGGTTGGTGTGTCATGCGGGCAGTCAGGATAGCGCGACGGGACCGTTGATTGGCACGGGCACGTCCGTTGCGCAAAGCCGCTAAGCTTCGCGGCAGGACTGCCGTCGTTGTGGGACGTGATGACTCCTTTTCTCGAGACCAGCGCCGACCTGCCCGCCGGCTGGCTGGAACGTGCGGTCGCGGCGCAAGCCGATGCGGACGCCCTGCTCGCCCCGGGTGGCGAGATCCTCAGCTTCGCCGCGCTGCTCCGGCGGGCGCGCGGTCTCGCCGCTGCGCTCGCGCGCGCCGGCGTCGCCACCGGCGACGCGATCGGCGTCTGCGGGCTGCCCGCGCTCGAGACGGCGCTGCTGCTGCAGGCGGCGGCGCGGCTGGGCTGCGCAGTGGTTCCCGTGGACCCGCGCCGGCCCGGCCAGTGGCGCACGGCGGTCTGGCTGGAGTCCGGGGTCGGGCGTGCGTTCTCCAACGCCGGCGAGCTCGCCGATCTGGGCGGCGACGCGTCCGTGACGGACGACGGCATCCGCGCGACGCCCGAGGGCGTACACCTGATCGTTGCGACCAGCAGCAGCGGCGGCGAGCCGCGGGGTGCGATGATCGCGGGCCGCAACCTCGCGGCGTCGGTGCACGCCTGCCGCGAGCGTCTCGGCCTCCAGGCCCATGATCGCTGGCTCGTCTGCCTGCCGCTTCACCACCTGGGCGGACTGGCGATCCTCTACCGCTGCGTGCAGGCGGGGGCCTGCGCCGTCCTGCACGACGGCTTCGACGCCAGGCGCGTCTGGCAGGACCTCGCCGCGCACCGCGTGACCCACGTGTCGCTCGTCCCCGCCATGCTCGCCCGCCTGCTCGACGCCGCCGCCGGCGGGCCGCCGCCCCCAACGCTGCGGCGGGTCGTCCTGGGTGGCGCGGAGCTCTCCCCCGAGCTCCTCGAGCGTGCCCGCGCCGCAGGCTGGCCGATCTGCCCCGCCTACAGCTGCACCGAGACCTGCTCGCAGATCGCGGCCGCGCTGCCCGAAGAGCAGAGCCCGCCGGGGTGCGTCGGCCGCCCGCTCGACACCTTCGACGTCCAGGTCGTCGATGCCCACGGTCACCCGACCTGGGACGTCGGGCGCATCAAGGTGAGCGGCGAGGCCGTCATGGCGGGCTACGCGAGCCCCGACCGTCGCCCGGGACTGGGGCTCGAGGACGGCTGGTTCACCACCGGCGACCTGGGCCGGCTGGACAGCGGCGGCAGGCTGTGGGTGACGGGCCGGGCCGACGACATCCTGGTGACCGGGGGCGAAAACGTGCATCCCCGCCAGGTCGAGGAGGTGCTGCGGGTTTGCCCGGAGGTGGGCGAGGTCGCCGTCACCGGCCGGCCCGATCCGGTCTGGGGGGCGACGCTCGTCGCCGTCTACACGGGCTCGATCGGCGAGGAACGCCTGCGCGCCTGGTGCCGGGAGCACCTGCACGGCGCGATGCGGCCGCGCGCCTTTGTCCGTGTGGACGAGTTGCCGCGCCTCGGCCACGGCAAGGTGGATCGGCAGCGGCTGCGGGGACTCGCGGCCCCCGCCTGACGGGCGTCAGTGCGGTAGCAGCCCCGCGACCAGCAGGAGGCAGACGCTGGCGTGGGTGGCGAGGGTCAGCGTCATGGCCGGGACCATCTGACCCCGGTGGAGCGAGCGCAGCGCCATGCCGGCGGGAAACGCGGCCAGCAGGGCCACCCACGCCCCCTCCGGCACGGGGCCGAGGGCGATGAGCAGGAAGCCCGCGACGAACAGCACGAGCAGTCCGTAGGGCGCGCGTGCCGGTCCGAGGCGGGCGGGTAAAGTCCACTTGCCGGCGGCGCGGTCGGCCGCGATGTCGGGGATCGAGTTGACCCACAGAATCGCGGCGACGAAGCAGCCGACGGCCGCGCCGAGCCACCAGTTCGCCGGCGACACCGTCCCGGCCTGGAGGAACTCCGTGCCGGCCACCGGCAGCGTGCCGAAGCAGATGCCGATCACAAAGTCGCCGAGTCCGCGACAGGCGAGGCAGGGCGGGGCCGAGTAGAAGATTGCGAGCGCGCCGCCGACCGCCCCGATCGCGAGGATGAACGGGCCGGCCACCGCCGACATCGCAAGGCCGAGCGCCGCGCCTGCAGCCAGCAGGACGGTGCCGAGCCGGAAGGTCTCTCGCTCCGTGAGCACGCCGTTCGGGATGAAGCGGCTGCCGCCCGAGAACGGGTAGACGTGCGCCACGTTCGCGGCGTCGGTGCCGTTGCGCGCGTCGCAGTAGTCGTTGAATACGTTCGCCCCCGCGTGGATCACGGCGATGTTGAGGACCGTGGCGGCCGCCATCAGCCAGTCCACGGCGCCGTGGACCTGCCAGGCGAGGGCCAGACCCACCAGCACCGGCAGAACCGACGCCGTGAGGAAGGCGGGGCGGGTCGCCGCGAACCAGGTGGCCAGGCGGTTCGCGAAGGTGCGCTGGTGGAAGACGGCGGTCGTCGGCTCGGGCATCGGGGGTCGGACTCTGACGGTGCGCCGACAACCGGCGCAGCGGACGTGCCGCTCCGTTTAGCGGAGTCGCCGTCCGCTGTCCATGACGGACCGGCGCCAAGTCCCTGCGCCGCGCGAGGTTTCGGGGCGGGCCGTCGTGCTCAGCCGAGGCGGGTCGCGAGGATCGGCCGCAGCTCCGCGTGCGCGCGCCGGATGACCTCCGCCGTGGTCTCCCAGTCGATGCAGCCGTCGGTCACCGAGACGCCGTAGGCGAGCTGCGACAGGTTCGCCGGGATCGACTGGTTGCCGCCGTGCAGGTGGCTCTCGAGCATCAGCCCGACGATCGAGCGGTTGCCCTCCTTGATCTGGTGCAGGCAATCGGCGAACACCAGAGGCTGCAGCGTCGGGTCCTTGAGCGAGTTGGAGTGCGAGCAGTCGACCACGATGTTCTCGGGCAGCCCGGCCCTGCGCAGGCTGGTCTCGGCCAGGCGCACGCTGACGGTGTCGTAGTTGGGCCGTCCGCCGCCGCCGCGCAACACCAGGTGGCCATAGCGGTTGCCGCGCGTGCGCACGATGGCGGTGCGGCCGTAGCGGTTGATGCCGAGGAAGCTGTGGGGATTGGCCGCCGAATTGATGGCGTTGATCGCCACCTCGAGCCCGCCGTCCGTCCCGTTCTTGAAGCCGACCGGGGCGGAGAGCCCGCTCGCCATCTCGCGGTGGGTCTGCGACTCCGTCGTGCGGGCGCCGATCGCATACCAGCTGATCAGGTCGCCCAGGTACTGCGGCGACATGGGGTCCAACGCCTCGGTGCCGGTGGGCAGACCCATCTCCGCGAACTCGAGCAGCAGCCGGCGCGCCCGGTCGATGCCCTCGTCGATGCGGAAGGAGTCGTCCATGTGCGGGTCATTGATGTAGCCCTTCCAGCCGGTCGAGGTGCGCGGCTTCTCGAAGTAGACCCGCATCACCAGCAGCAGCGACTCCGACACCTCGTCGGCGAGCGACTTGAGGCGCGCGGCGTACTCGTGCGCGGCCACGGGGTCGTGGATCGAGCAGGGGCCGAGCACGACGAACAGCCGCGGGTCCGTGCGGTCGAGGATGTTGCAAAGCGCCTCGCGGCCGCGCGAGACGGTCTCCTCGGCGGCGGGGCTCAGCGGCCAGCGGGCGTTGATCTGCTCGGGAGTCGGCATCTCCTCCATGCCCGCGACGTTGAGGTCGTCGATCGGCAGGTGGGCGTGGGCGTTCTCGGTCACGGCGGCGGTCCTGGCATTCGCGAAGGCGGAAGATTAGCAGGCTCCGGCGGGCCGGTCCGGCGAGGCCGCCGCCCCGCGGTCTGCCGCTGCCGTCGGGGCGCGCTCCGTACTATGCTCTCGCGAGCCGCCGGACCCGCCCACGATGACCCGCACAACCGCCAGCCCGCTCCTTGCCCTGCTCCTCGGCCTCGCCGCGCCGCCGGCCGTTGGGCAGAACCCCTGGGCAGAGGTGGATCTGCCGTCTTCCGGGCGCAGTCAGTCGATCGGTGGCTACGCCGCGGGCTGCGTCTCCGGCGCCGTCGACCTGCCGCTCGTCGGCGAGGGCTACCAGGCGATGCGCCCGAGCCGCAACCGCACCTGGGGACACCCCCGACTCGTCGCCTACGTGCGGGAGCTCGGGCGCACTGCCAAGGCCCACGGCCT
>JALORY010000109.1 GCA_025458675.1 Gammaproteobacteria bacterium
TCGCGATCGTCCGGGGCGTCATCCGGATGGTCGAGGCCTGGGCGGCGCATCGGCTCATCGTCGGTCGCACCAACCCGTTCCTGAAAGGTCTCGCGCAACGTCACCAACGCCGTGCCAAACTTTTTCACCCTGACCCAGTTTGACTTCCACCAGCGGCTGACGGAGACGCCGGGCATCAGCCTCGTCTGCTTCACGGCTGCCGGCTGCGGCAGTTGCCGGCAGATGAGACAGGCCCTGCAGGGCCTGCACGCGTCGCGCCCCGCCCTGAGCGTCTTCGAGGTCGACGCCCAGCACGAGCCCGGCCTCGTGCGCGAGTTCGACGTCTTCCACCTCCCCAGCCTCTTCCTCTACAGGGCCGGCGAATACCACCGCCCGCTCGAGGCCGAGCCGCTGCCGGACCGACTGGCCGCGGCATTGGACGCCGCGCTGGCGCTGCCGGCGCTGGACCCGCCGTGATGCGGATAGAGGACGGCTGGCTCGAGGGCTCACGCCGCTGCCCCTCGCCGCACCAGGATGAGCGACGGGACCCGGCGGACATCAGCCTGCTCGTGATCCACGGCATCAGCCTGCCGCCGGGAGAGCTCGGCGGCCCCTGGATCGACGATCTGTTCGCGGGGCGCCTGGACCCGGCTGCCCACCCCTACTTCGCCGGGATCGCCCACCTGCGCGTGTCGGCGCACCTGCTGATCCGGCGCGACGGGGAGGTCGTCCAGTACGTGCCGTTCCACGCTCGCGCCTGGCACGCCGGCGTGTCGTGCTTCGACGGCCGCGCAGGCTGCAACGACTTCTCCATCGGCATCGAGCTCGAAGGAACCGACGATCTGCCGTATGCGGACGCGCAGTACGCCGCGCTCGCCGCAGCCACCCGTGCCCTGCTCGCAACCTACCCTCGGATCCACCCGGATCGCATCGTCGGCCACAGCGACGTCGCACCGGGCCGCAAGACCGACCCCGGCCCCGCCTTCGACTGGGCGCGCTTCCGGTCCGCGCTGAGGCGGTAACCGTGGGCGACGGCGCAGATTTCCCTGCGAGCCGCCGGGCTTCCTGGCGGACCCTTCTGATCGCCCTGATCGCGCTGTCCCATTCGGCATGGGGCGGGACGACGGTCACCGACGACACCGGCGAGACCGTTACGCTGCGCGATGCGGCGCGTCGCATCGTCACGCTCGCGCCGCACGCCGCCGAGCTGGTGTATGCGGCGGGCGCCGGGGACGCGCTCGTGGCGACGGTGGCCCACAGCGACGAGCCGCCCGCTGCGAAGCAGCTGCCGCGGATCGGCGACGCGACCGGCATCGACCGCGAGGCACTGGTCGGCCACAGGCCGGACCTGGTCGTCGCCTGGGGATCGGCGGCACCGCCGCGTCTGCTGGGGTGGCTGCGCGCGCGCGGCGTCGCGGTCTACGTCAGCGAGCCGCGTTCGCTCGACGACGTCGCGCGCAGCATCACCGCGCTGGCCCGGCTGGCCGGCACTACGCCCGCGGCGATACCGAGCGTCACCGAGCGAGTGCCGCAGCACCGCCCGCCGGTGCAGGCCCTGTTTCTGTTCTGGGACCGCCCGCCCATCGCCGCCGGTGGCTCGCACGTGCTGACCGACCTGGTGCGCAGCTGCGGGGCGGAACCGCTTTTTGCGGACGTGCCCGGCAAGGCGATCGCCCTCTCGGCGGAGAGCCTGCTCGCCGCCGATCCCGACGTCGTATTCCGCACGGAGGGCCGGGTGCAGCGGCGCACTGCCGGGGGTGGCCTCAGCGAGGTGGCGCTGACGGACGACGAGCGCCGCCGCCTCGCGGCGAGCGAGCGGCCGGGCCCCGGCCTCTTTGCGGCGCGCAAGGTCGTGTGCTTGCAGGTCGCCCGGGTTGCGGGCGAGCGGTCCAAGCCGTAGCGTCGCCGCGGCTCGGCTTCGATTACCATGGCGCCCTTTCGCTCAGGGACGCCCCATGACTTCGCCACGCCTCCTCGGCGCGCTCGACAATCTCCACGGCATGATGGCCGACCTGGTGCAGGCCCTGCCGGACGCCGAAGTCCGTCGGCAGTTCCACCCGGCGCTTCATCCCCCCGGCTGGTACCTCGGGCGGGCCGTCTACCTCGAGACCTACTGGCTGCGCGAGCGCCTCCAGGGCGACGCCGACCTGAGCGGCCGCGTGCGCCACATCTTCGCGCCGGGATCCGCGACGCCGGCGCAAACCGGCGCCCTGCTGCCGCCGCGCGACCACCTGCTCAACTGGGCGCTCGAGATCCAGGACGAGCACCTCACGCGGCTCGCCAACCCGGGCCTGCTGCCGCCGCACCCGCTGCTCGCCGACGACTGGCTCCCGAGTCACCTCTGGCAGGTGCAGTCCCTGCTCTACGAGCAGCTGCTGCTGGTGCTGATCGCCCGCAACATCGCGCGCTCTCCAGAACGTGACTATCAGCCCGCGCAGCCGCTCGTCCCTCAACTGCCCACGGCGAGCACGGCGTCAGTCTCGCAGGGCCACTACCGGATCGGAGCGCGCGAGGGCGTGGCCTTCGACAACGAGCTGCCCGTGCAGGCCGTGGAGCTGCACAGCTACCGCATCCGCCGCCGGACGGTGAGCAACGCCGAATACCTCGCGTTCATGGACGACGGCGGCTATGAGCGAAAAGAGCTGTGGTCGGAGGACGGCCGTGCCTGGCTGGCGGCTTCGGGCGGCACGCACCCCTACGGCTGGCGGCGCAGCGCCGACGGGAACTGGCACGGCGTCGGTCTCAACGGTCCCTACGGGCTCGTCGCCGACGACCCGGTGACCGGCCTGTCGCTGCACGAGGCGCAGGCCTTCGCGACCTGGACATCGGGCCTGGGCGGCGAGCTCGCGGGGGCGGTGCTGCCGCACGAGTACCAGTGGGAGACGGCGGTCCGGACTCAGGCGCTCACCGAGCATGGCCGCGCGCTCGAGTGGTGCAGCAACACCTTCGAGCCCTACGATGCCTACGCCGCGCCCGCCGACCCGGAGCTCGCCACTGCGGAGCTCGACGGCCGCCACCAGTCGGTGCGCGGGGCGAGCGTGCACACGCAGCCCTGCCTGCGCCGCGCCAGCCTGCGCCGCGCCGCGCTGCCCGACGACCGCCACCTGCTGGCGGGCTGCCGGCTCGTCCTTCCCCCGGCGCCGTCGTGAGCGACCCTCCGCGGCCCGTCGTGCGACGCGGCATGCGCAACTCGACACCCCACCCTCGCCCCTGCAGACGATTGCTCGGACTCCTGCTCGCGCTGCCGCTCGTGGGCGAGGCAACCGTGACCTGTCCGGCGCTCCCCGACTACGAGATACCGCGCCCGGGGGACGTCAGCGAGTCCAACCGCCGCAAGCTCGCCCCCGACATCGAGCGCGTCGCGAAGCAGCACCGCATCGAGCCCGCGCTCGTGCACGCCCTGATCGCGGCCGAATCGGGCTTCAATCCGGTCGCGGTGTCCCCGGACGGCGCGATCGGCCTGATGCAGCTCATGCCCGTGACGGCGCGCGAGTACGGCGAGGCGGACCTCTGCGATCCGGTCGCCAACCTCGAGACGGGCACCGCGCACTTCGCGCGGCTGCTGCGCAAGTACCGAAACATCAGCCACGCGATCTCCGCCTACAACGCCGGCGAGGGCACGATGCAGAGCCAGCGGCGGCGCGTCACCTACCTCGAAACGCGCAAGTTCGTCGTTCGCGCGATCAACTTCTACTGGCGCTACAAGGGCTCGGCAAGACCTTGAGCACATCGGGGGGAGAAATGTCCGCCGCCGCAGTCGAA
>JALORY010000011.1 GCA_025458675.1 Gammaproteobacteria bacterium
GGACTGAGCGTGGGCGGAGGGCATCGACCGTTTCTTTGAACTGGTGGGTGTGACAACGGCGTCGATTCGGGGCGTGCCACCGGCGCCCCTTCTTTTTTTTCCGAGGGTGCGATGTCACAGTTCGACAACGTCAGCGTCATCAAGAAGGCCAACGTCTACTTCGACGGCAAGTGCGTCTCGCACACCGTCCTCTTCCCCGACGGCAGCCGCAAGACCGTCGGCGTCATCTTTCCGGGGACTCTCACGTTCAACACCGGTGCACCGGAGGTCATGGAGCTCAACGCCGGGCGCTGCCGGGTCCGGCTGGCGGGCGAGCCGGAGTGGAAGAGCTACGCCGGCGGCGAGTCCTTCGCCGTACCGGCCCAGACCGCGTTCGACATCGAGGTCGTCGAGACCCTCGACTACGTCTGCCACTTCGGCTGAGCCGCTGCCGCCGCCGTCCGTGGGGGCCCCCGCCCGCGGCGGGCGGCACGTCATCCCGCCGGCGGCGCCTGCGACGCGGCGAACTCGGCTAGAATTCCGCCGAACGCGCGCCGTCCGCGACGCGGAGAAGAGAGGCTGGGGGGTGACAATGGTCGATTCGGTCAAGGCAGACGAGCTGATCGAGCAGTGCGCGCTCGGGCGCGAGCTGGAAGGGGGCGCGTGCGCGGTGCTCGGCTCCTTTTCGCAGGTCCGCGACCTCGCGGAGGGCGAGGTGCTCTTCCGGGAGGACGAGGCGGACGACTGCGTCCACATGGTGATTACCGGCAAGCTCGCCGTGACCCGTCGCACGGGCGGCGGTGCGGAGGCGATCCTGCACGTCATCGAGCCGGGCGACCTCGCCGGCGAGATGGGCTTCGTCGACGGCACGCCGCACTCCGCCACGGTCAAGGCCCTGACCGCAGCCCGGGTGGTGAGCCTCGACCGCAACAAGTTCGAGGCGCTGATCGACACCGACCCGCGGCTCGTGTACGACGTGATGCGAGCAATCGTGCGGCGCGTCCACCGCACGCTGCGGCGCATGAACCTGCAGTACGTCGAGCTCACGAACTACATATCGCAGACGCACGGGCGCTACTGACCCGCCCAGCGGCGCGGCGTGCGACGCCGGCCGAACGCCATCGGAGGATCCGCTCGTGTACGAATTCAACGTCGAGTTGCCGGTGCCCTTCGACGAGGCGCAGTCCCGGGTGCGCGAGGCGCTCCTCGGGGAGCAGTTCGGCATCGTCAGCGAGATCGACGTCCAGGCCGTCTTCAAGGCGAAGATGGCGAAAGACATCCCGCCTTACCGCATCCTCGGCGCCTGCAACCCGGGACTCGCCGATCGCATCCTCGCCGCCGAGCCGAACGCAGGCGCCCTGCTGCCGTGCAACGTCGTGGTGCGCGATGCCGGCGGCGGTAGGACCGTGGTGAGCTTCATGGACCCGGAGGCGGTGCTCGGTCTGTCGGCGGCCCCCGCCGCGCTGGCCGTCGCCGCCGAGGCCAAGGCCCGGCTCGGACGCGTGGCAGCCAAGCTCGCCGGCTGACCACGGCAGCGCGATGCTCGCGCTGGTCGACACGCACTGTCACCTCGACGTCGCCGAGTTCGACGCGGACCGCGCAGTCGTCCTCGCCCGGGCGCGCGCGGCCGGGGTCGTGGCGCAGATCGTGCCCGCGATTCACCGCACCGGCTGGCCGTCCCTGCTCGCGCTCTGCGCCGCCGAGCCCGACCTTTACCCTGCGCTCGGGCTGCACCCGGTCTACCTCCCGCAGCACTGCGACGCCGATCTCGAGGCCCTCGCGGACACGATCGCCGCGACCAGGCCGGTGGCCATCGGGGAGATCGGGCTGGACTGGTTCGTCGACGGTCTCGACCGGGAACGCCAGCGGCACCTCTTCGAGCGCCAGCTGGCGATCGCTCGCGACGCCGGCCTGCCCGTCGTCCTCCACGTCCGCCGGGCGCACGACGCGGCGCTCGGAACGCTGCGGCGCCTGCGGGTGCGGGGTGGCGTGGCCCATGCCTTCAGCGGCAGCCTGGAGCAGGCCCGACAGTACCTCGACCTCGGCTTCAAGCTCGGCTTCGGCGGCATGCTCACGTTCGAGCGCTCGACCCGACTGCGCCGGCTTGCGCGCGAGCTGCCCCTCGAGGCGATCGTGCTGGAAACCGACGCGCCCGATCTCACCGTCGCCTCGCACCGCGGCGTGCGCAACAGCCCGGAGTACCTCCCGGAGTGCCTGGCGGCGCTGGCGGACGTGCGGGGCGAGGACCCCGCAATCGTCGCCGCGTGCACCACCGCCAACGCTCGCGAGATCTTCGGCATCCCACCCCCCGCATGACCGTCGACCCCCTGGCCGAGCGCACGCGCATCCTGATCGGCGACGAGGGGGTGGCCCGGCTGCGCGCGGCGCGCGTCCTGGTCGCGGGGCTCGGCGGGGTGGGCTCCTACGCCGCCGAGGCCCTCGCCCGCGCCGGCATCGGGGCCTTGACGCTGGTCGATCACGACCGTGTCGCCGCCTCGAACCTGAACCGCCAGTTGCCCGCGCTGCACAGCACGATCGGGCGCACCAAGCTCGAGGTGGTGGCGGAGCGCATCCGCGACGTCAACGCCGCGTGCGAGCTCACCCTGGTCGGAGCTTTCCTCGCAGCGGACAACGTCGCGGCGCTGCTCGCGGGGCGTCACGACGCCGTGATCGACGCGATCGACAGCCTGGCGTCGAAAACCGCCCTCATCGAGGCGGCGTGGCGCGCCGGGCTGCCCGTCTACTCGAGCATGGGCGCCGGTGGGCGGCTCGACCCGACGCGGCTGCGCGTCACCGATCTCGTCGCGACGCAGGTGTGCCCGCTCGCGCGGGCCGTGCGGACGCGGCTGCGGCGGCGCGGGGTCGGCCGCGGCGTGACGGCCGTCTGGTCCGACGAACCGCCGCTGCCACCGCTGCCGCCCGAGGACGTCGGCCGCGGCAGGCCGCGCGCCGTGAACGGGACGATCAGCTACCTGCCGGCGCTCTTCGGGCTCACCCTCGCGGGTGTCGCGATACGGCGGCTGCTCGCCATCGATCCTCACCCCCGCTGAGACCGCTTCGAGCCCGGCCGACGAGGCGCGGACCCCGAGCCGTCGGCCGGCCCGCCGGAGGCGCGGGGCGGTCAGCGCGCCAGCGCGTCGAGCCGTCGCGCCAGCTCGACGTCGAGCGCCGTCACGCCGCCAGCGTCGTGCGTCGAGAGCGCCACCTCGACGCGGCTGTAGACGTTGCGCCAGTCGGGGTGGTGGTCCATCGCCTGCGCGACGAGGGCGGCGCGGGTCATGAACCCGAAGGCCGCGATGAAGTCCTCGAAGCGGAACCCCTTGATCAGCGCCCCCTCCGCCAGCTGCCAGGGCTCCGCCGCGCTCGCGTTGAGCTCCGCCAGGGCCGCGGCAATCTCGGTGTCGGATAACCTCCGTCGGGACATGGCTGCCGCCTCGCGCGATGAGAAGAGGGGCCAGTATAGGGAGCCGCGCAGCGCAACGTAGAATCCGTGGCACAGGAACCGCCCCGGAGCGTCCTCATGAACCCCAACGCCCAAGGCACCTGCTGGTCGTGCGGCCAGGTGCTGGTCGCCGTCGACTACCAGCGGGAGGCCCGCTGCCCCGCGTGCGGCAAGGCCGCCCACGCCTGCCGCAACTGCCGCTTCTACGCGCCCGGCCGCCCGAACGACTGCCTCGAGCCCATCGCCGAGCGCGTGGTCGACAAGGAGCGGCCGAACTTCTGCGACCTCTTCGATCCCGCGGCGCGCGACGGCGGCGAGGCGAAGCCCTCCGCTGACGCGCTGAGGGCCGCTGCCGAGGCGCTGTTCAAGTCCTGAGACGCGGCGCGGACCAGGCCGCGGGCTCAGGCCGCCACGGGCACCTGGAAGAGCCGCGCGAAGTTGTCGCGGGTGAGCGCTGCCACGGCGTCGGGGTCGGTGCCGCGCAACTGCGCGACGAGCGCTGCGACGTGCACGACGTGGCGCGGCTCGTTCGGCTTGCCACGGTGCGGCACCGGGGCGAGATACGGCGCGTCCGTCTCGATCAGCAGGCGGTCGTCGGGCACGCGCCGCGCCACCTCGCGCAGCGCGTCGGCGTTGCGGAAGGTGACGATTCCGGAAAACGAGATGCAGAAGCCGAGGTCCATGGCGGACGCGGCCGTGCTCCAGTCCTCGGTGAAGCAGTGCATGACGCCCCCGACGTCGCGGGCGCCCTCCTCGCGCAGGATCGCCAACGTGTCGGCGCGGGCGTCGCGGCTGTGGACGATGAGCGGCTTGCGGGCAAGGCGTGCGGCGGCGATCTGCCGGCGGAAACGCTCGCGCTGCCACCCGAGGTCGCCCTTGCCGTGGTAGTAGTCGAGTCCGGTCTCGCCGATGGCCACGTTCTTCGGGTGCCGGGCGAGCGCCGCGAGCGCCTCGGGCTCCGGGTCGATCGACCCGGGATCGCTGGGATGGACGCCGACCGAAACCGACACCTCGGGGTGCGGATCGACGAGCGCCAGCATCGCCGGGTAGGCCTCGAGGTCGATGGCGACGCACAGCATGTGACCGACGCCCGCAGCCCGCGTGGCGGCGACGAAGGCACCGAAGTCGCCGTCGTAGGGCGCGAGGTCGACGCGGTCGAGGTGGCAGTGGGAATCGACGAGCACGGCGGCCGCGCGGCCCGGCGCACCGGGCGATGCCCTCACATCGTGTGCGTGGGACGCTCGGCCTTGAGCGCGCCCCCGAGGAAGGTCTCGATGCGCCCGCGCGTCTGGCCGTTGTCCTGATCGCTGAACTGCACGCCGATGCCGGCCTGGCGGTTGCCCTCCGCGCCGATCGGGGTGATCCAGATCACCTTGCCGGCGACCGGGATGCGCTCCTGGTCCTCCATCAGCGTCAGCAGCATGAACACCTCGTCGCCCAGCTGGTACTTGCGGCTCGTCGGGATGAACAGACCGCCGTTCTTGATGAAGGGCATGTACGCCGCGTAGAGCGCGTTCTTGTCCTTGATGGTCAGGGTGAGGATCTGGTGGGCGCGGGGCGCTTGGCTCGGGGTCATGTGTGGCGGTGGCTCGGTGTCGGCAGGGCGTTGGCCCAGCGGGTCAGCAGGCTCTCCAGCACGAGTTGGTGATTCAGGTTCGAGCCCGTGGCGCGGCGCGTCTGCAGCACGTGATCGACCAGTCCGTATAGGACTTTAGAGTCTACCCGCGCCGCGAGCCGTTGGAAAACGGCAGCCTGGTCGGGATTGTGCAACGGCGCCGCCGCGCCATGACGAAGGCGCGCGAGGTCGGACAGCCAGCCCGCGAGCCAGCCGAGCAACCGCGGCCAGTCCGTCGCGAGCCAGTCGGCCGCCACCTGCACGGGGCTCTCGCGCCCCTCGGCGACAGCGACGAACTGGGCCACGCCGCGCGCCCGCGCCTCCACCACCGCCGGCTCCGCCAGGGCGAGCGCCGCAAGCGGCGCCCCGCCCGCGAGGGCCAGGCACAGGGCGGCGGGGGCATCCGGCCGCTGCGCGCGCAGCCACCGGAGCGCGACCTCCTGCGGGGGAGTGCCGACGTGGACGCGCTGGCACCGGCTGCGGATCGTTGCCGGGAGCCGGTGGGGCGCCGCGGTGACCAGGATCTGCGTGGTCTCCGGGGTCGGCTCCTCCAGCGTCTTGAGCAGGCTGTTTGCCGCCGACACGTTCATCGCGTCCGCGGGCTCGATGATGGCCACCTTGTGGCCGCCGAGCTGAGAGGTCAGCGCGCTGCGCGCGCGCCAGTCGCGCACGTCCTCCACCCGGATCTGCCTGCCCTCCTCCTCCGGCACCAGACGCGTCAGGTCCGGGTGCGTGCCGACCGCCACCAGGTGGCAGGAGCGGCAGCGCCCGCAGGGCGATTCGTCCGCCGCCGGCGACTCGCACAGCAGCGCGCGGGCGAGCGCCACGGCGAGCTCGCCCTTGCCGAGACCGACCGGCCCCGCCAGCAGGAGCGCGTGGCCGAGCCGACCGGCCGCGCGCGCCTGCGCCATCTGGCCCCACGGCCCTGCTTGCCAGGGGTACGGGGGAACGGCGGCTGGCGCGTTCACCGGGTCACCGCGAGGAACCCGTCGATCAGGCCGGCCAAGGTCGCCTGCACGGTGTCCAGCGGCCGCGAGGCGTCGACCACGCGAACCCGTTGCGGCTCGCGCGCCGCGATGCGCAGGTACGCAGCGCGGACCGCGGCGTGGAAGGTCGCCTGCTCGCTCTCGAAGCGATCGGGTGTCGAGCGCCCGCCCGCCCGTGCCAGGCCGACGTCGACCGGCACGTCGAGCACGATCGTCAGGTCCGGCCGCAGGTTGCCCTGCACCAGGTGCTCGAGCAGCGCGATGCGCTCGACGTCGAGGCCGCGGCCCCCCCCCTGGTAGGCGTAGGTCGCGTCCGTGAACCGGTCGCACAACACCCAATGACCGGCGGCGAGCGCCGGACGGATCACCCGGGCGAGGTGCTCGGCGCGGGCGGCGAACACGAGCAGCAGCTCCGCGTCCCCGCTCATGCCCTCGGCGCGGTGCCCCAGCAGCAGCTGGCGGATCTCTTCGCCGAGCAGCGTGCCGCCGGGCTCGCGGGTCCGGACCACGTGCCTGCCCGCGGCCTCGAGCCGCTCCTGCAGGAGCGCCAGGCAGGTGGTCTTGCCCGCGCCCTCGACGCCCTCCACGGTCACGAAGCGGCCGGTCACGGCGTCGCCGGCGCCTTCCTGCGCTGGTAGCGGTCGACGGCCTTGCGGTGCTCGTCGAGCGTGGCGGAGAACTGATGGGTGCCGTCGCCCCGCGCCACGAAGTAGAGGCTGTCCCCCGGCGCCGGGCCCAGCGCGGCCAGGATCGAGCCCTTGCCCGGCAGCGCGATGGGCGTCGGCGGCAGGCCGGGACGCGTGTAGGTGTTGTAGGGCGTGTCGGTGTCGAGGTCGCGGCGTCGCAAATCGCCCTGGAACTCCTCGCCCATGCCGTAGATCACGGTCGGGTCGGTCTGCAGCCTCATGCCCTTCTGCAGACGGCGCACGAACACGCCCGCAACCTGCTGGCGCTCCTCCGGCACGGCCGTCTCCTTCTCCACGATGGACGCGAGCACCAGCGCCTCGTAGGGCGTGGCGAGGGGCAGGCTCGGCGGGCGCTGGCGCCAGGCCTCGTCGAGCACCGTCACCATCCGCCGGTAGGCGCGCGCGAGGAAGTCGACGTCGGTCGTGCCGCGGGGGAAATGGTAGGTATCCGGGAAGAAGCGTCCCTCGGGATGCTCCCCGAGCTTGCCGATCGCGGCCATCACCTGCGCGTCGCTGAGGCCGTCGAGCGTGTGGCGCACCGCCTCGTGGGCGCGAAGCGCGGCGCGCAGCTGCCGGAAGGTCCAGCCCTCGGGGATCGTCAGCGCGTGCTGCACCACCCTGCCGGAGACGAGCAGGTCGATCAGCGCCGGCGGGGTAAGGCCGGGCGGCAGATGGTACTCGCCGGCCTTGAGATTGCCCGCGTGACCGCTCGTCCACGCGAGCCACTGCAGGTAGCGCGCGCCCGACTCGTCGACGTAACCGGCCGCGCGCAGGCCATCGGCGAGGGTGGCGACCGAGCCCCCGGCGGGCAGCGTGTAGACCGCCCCGCCGTCGGGCAGCGCGAGCGGCGTCTGCTCGAAGCCGCGGTAGTCGATCCACAGCCAGCCGACGCCGAAGCTGAGAGCGAGGACGATGAAACCGATGACGCGGTGCATGACGACGGGATCAGGGGACGCCGCGGGACGCTATCACGGCTCGAAGACACTCGCCACGATCCGCGCGGCCAACGCCGCCGGCACCGCCCGTGGGTCGCGCGGCGCGCCGTCGAGCTCGCGCACGGGCCAGAGGCCGATCAGCGAGCTCGTCAGGAAGAGCGCGGCGGCGGCGGTCACGTCCTCGCGGGAGAGTCGCGCCTCGCGCACCGTGATCCCGCACGCGCGCGCCGTCTCCAGCGCGACGGCGCGCGCCACGCCGGCGACGCCGCAGCGGTCGACCGGCGGAGTCAGCAGCGTGCCGCGATGGAGCACGAACAGGTTGCTCTGGGTACCGCTCACCACGTTGCCGTCGAGATCGAGCATCAGCCCCTCGCCGACGGCCGGGTCGTCCCACTCCACGCGCGCCAGCACCTGCTCGAGCCGGTTCAGGTGCTTAAGTCCCGCGAGGCGGGGCTGGAAGCCGAGCCGCGTCGCGCACCAGCGCACGCCGACACCCCCGGTCCGCCACGCCTCGGGGTACTCCGGCCACGGATGGAGCGCGAGCACGCGCCGCGGGCGCGGGTCCCTCGGCGGGCGGTAGCCGCGCCCCCCGTCGCCGCGGGTGAGGATCAGCTTGAGGACGGCGCGGGCGTGACCCGCCGCGAGGGTCTCCGCCTCGGCCGAGATGACGTCCGGATCCGGCGACGGCAGCGCGAGCCGCTCGCAACCGTCCCGCAGACGGCGCAGGTGGCGGTCCCAAAGGCAGGGCCTGCCGTCGACGACGGCGACCGTCTCGAACAGGCCGTCGCCGTACTGCAGGCCGCGGTCGGCGGCCGGGACGGCGTCGCCGGGCCGGCCGTCGACGAGTGTCGTCAGCCCGTGAACGGCGTGAACACCAGGCTGCCGTTGGTGCCGCCGAAGCCGAACGAGTTCGACACGGCCGCGCGGATCTTCATCTCCCGCGCGGTATGCGGCACGTAGTCGAGGTCGCACTCGGGATCGGGGTTGTCGAGGTTGATGGTCGGCGGCGCCACCTGCTCGCGCACCGCGAGCACGGTGAACACGGCCTCGGCACCGCCCGCCGCGCCGAGCATGTGCCCGGTCATCGACTTCGTCGAGCTCACGCAGAGCTTGCGCGCGTGGTCGCCGAACGCGGACTTCACGGCCTGAGTCTCGGCCACGTCGCCCGCCGGCGTCGAGGTGCCGTGGGCGTTGATGTAGTCGACCTGATCGACATCGAGCTGCGCGTCGGCCAGGGCCTGCAGCATGCAGTCACGGGCACCCTGGCCGCTCGGCGAGGGTGAGGTCATGTGGTAGGCGTCGGAGTTCCAGCCGGCACCGGCCAGCTCGCAATAGATGCGCGCGCCGCGGCGCCTGGCGTGCTCGAGCTCCTCGATCACGACCACGCCGGCGCCGTCGCTCAGCACGAAGCCGTCGCGGTCCCTGTCCCAGGGCCGGCTCGCGCGCTGCGGCTCGTCGTTGCGCGTCGAGAGCGCGCGGGCCGCCGCGAAGCCGCCGATGCCGAGCGCGGTGGTCGCCATCTCGGCGCCGCCCGCGACCATCACGTCGACGGTGCCGTACTGGATCATGCGCATCGCGTCGGCGATGTTGTGCGCGCCGGTGCTGCAGGCGGACACGATCGAGATGTTCGGGCCGCGCAGCCCGTACATGATCGACAGGTTGCCCGCGACCATGTTGATGATGCTGGACGGCACGAAGAAGGGGGAGATGCGCCGGGCCCCCGTCTTCAGAAAGGACTCCATGCTCGTCTCGATGGTGCCGAGGCCGCCGATGCCCGAGCCGATCGCGACGCCGATGCGCGCGGCGTTCTCCTCGGTCACCTCGATCCCCGCGTCCCGGATGGCCTGCGTCCCGGCAGCGATGCCGTAGTGGATGAACGCGTCCATCTTCTTCGCTTCCTTCTTCGGGATGTACTGCTCGACGTCGAAGCCGTAGATCGGCCCGCCGAAGCGCACGCTGAAGCTGGAAACGTCGAAGTGCGTGATGGGCTGGATGCCGCTCCTGCCGGCCAGGATGCTGGCCCAGCTCGTCGGCACGTCGAGGCCCACGGGCGCGACCAGCCCCAGGCCCGTCACCACCACCCTGCGTCGAGACATCGCGGACTACTCCCTCTGAGACAAGAAAGGCCGCGATCCGACGATGCGGTCTGCGGCCTCGGCCCGGTGCGCGCTCGCGGCGGCTCAGCTCTTGAGATGGGCCTTGACGTAGTCGATGGCCTGCTGAACCGTCGTGATCTTCTCGGCGTCCTCGTCGGGAATCTCGGTGTCGAATTCTTCCTCGAGCGCCATCACCAGCTCGACGGTGTCCAGCGAGTCCGCGCCCAGGTCGTCCACGAAGGAAGCTTCGAGGGTCACTTCCTCCTCCTTCACCCCCAGCTGCTCGACGACGATCTTGCGCACGCGTTCTTCTATGCTGCTCATGGCGGTTCTGGTTCCTCTCGTTGGGATGGGCGCGACGGTTCGCCGGGCCGGATTCTAGTCAAAAACCACTCGGGTGGAAAGCAAAGGGGCGGCGCACCGCATTGTTTCGGACGGACTTTTTCCGGCCCGCCTCAGCTCATGTACATGCCGCCGTTGACGTGCAGCGTCTCACCCGTGATGTACGCGCCGCCAGGCGACGCCAGGAACGCGACCACGGCGGCGATCTCCGCCGGCTGCCCCAGGCGACCGAGGGGAATCGACGCAAGCAGCGCGGCACGCTGCTCCTCGTTGAGGGCGCGGGTCATGTCCGTGTCGATGAAGCCCGGCGCCACGGCGTTGACGGTGACGTTGCGGCTGCCGACCTCCCGCGCGAGCGACTTGGTGAAGCCGATCATTCCCGCTTTGGCCGCCGCGTAGTTGGTCTGGCCGGCGTTTCCCGTAGCGCCGACGACGGAGGCGATGTTGATGATGCGCCCGCGCCTGGCCTTCGTCATGCCGCGCAGGCACGCCTTGCTCAGCCGGTAGATGGAAGTGAGATTGGTGTCGAGGATCGACTGCCACTCCTCGTCCTTCATCCGCATGAGCAGGTTGTCACGCGTGATCCCGGCGTTGTTCACCAGCACCGTGATGGCGCCGTACTCGTCGGTGACGGCCTTCACGACCGACTCGACGGAGGTGGGGTCGGCCACGTCGAGTGCCATGCCGCGGCCGCGGATGCCGTCCTCGGCGAGACGCCTGCCGATCGCCTCGGCCCCCGTCGCCGTCGTCGCCGTGCCGACGACGACGGCACCGAGCTCGCCCAGGGCCTTGGCGATCGCGGCGCCGATGCCGCGGCTGGCGCCCGTGACGAGGCAGATGTCATTTTCCAGCATGGGCTGTCTCCAGTGCGGCTGCGAGGCTCGCGGCGTCGAACACCGCGGCCGCCTCGAGGTTCTTGTCTATGCGCTTGACGAGGCCCGACAGGACCTTGCCGGGCCCGCACTCGACGACGAGCCCGACACCGTCGTGTGCCATGCGCTGCACGGTCTCCACCCAGCGCACCGGGCTGTGGAGCTGCCGGGCGAGCCGGTCGCGCAGGGCCGCCGGCGAGTCCGCGACCGCGACGTCGACGTTGTGCAGCACGGGAATGCGCGGCAGGCGGACGTCGAGGGCCGCGAGCGCTTCCGCGAGCCGCTCCGCGGCGGAGCGCATCAGCGCGCAGTGCGATGGAACGCTGACGGGGAGCATCACGGCGCGCTTGGCCCCGAGCGCCTTGGCGGCGTCCACGGCGCGCGCCACCGCGCCGGCCTGCCCCGCGATGACGACCTGCCCCGGCGAGTTGTAGTTGACCGCCTCGACAACCTCCCCCGCCGCCGCCTGCGAGCAGGCCGCCCGCACCTGCTCGTCGTCGAGCCCGAGGATCGCCGCCATCGCTCCGGTCCCCTCCGGCACGGCCGCCTGCATCAGACGCCCGCGCTCGGCGACCAGGCGGACCGCGTCCACGAAGCCGATGGCATCGCCGGCCACCAGGGCCGTGTACTCGCCCAGGCTGTGGCCGGCCAGCACCGCGGGCTGCGGCCCGCCCTGCTGCTGCCAGGCGCGCCAGGCGGCGACGCCCGCGGCCAGCATCGCGGGTTGCGTGTTGTGCGTCAGGTTGAGCTGTTCGGCCGGCCCTTCCCGCACCAGCTGCCAGAGGTCGAAGCCGAGCGCGGTGGAGGCCTCGTCGAAGGTCTCGCGCACCACGGGCAACGCGGCGGCGAGGTCGGCCATCATGCCGACGGCCTGCGATCCCTGGCCGGGGAAGACGAAGGCAACTGCAGCCATGTGTCGGTCCTCGATCCTCGAAATGCCCCTGGCGCGCACGGTGTGCCCCGTGCAACCCGTACTTGCACGCATGCATCGGGCGGCCCGCGGCCGCCCGCGCGTCAGAACTTCACCAGCGCCGAGCCCCAGGTGAAGCCACCGCCGAAGGCCTCGAGCAGCAGCGTCTCGCCGCGCTTGACGCGGCCGTCGCGCACCGCCGTGTCGAGCGCCAGCGGCACCGACGCCGCCGAGGTGTTGGCCTGCTCGTCGACGGTGACGACCACGCGATCCATCGGCATGCCGAGCTTGCGCGCCGTCGCCTGGATGATGCGGATGTTCGCCTGGTGCGGAATGAGCCAGTCGATCTGCGAGCGGTCGAGCCCGTTCGCCTCCAGCGTCTCGTCGACGATGCGCCCGAGGGTGTTGACCGCCATCTTGAACACCTCGGTGCCGCGCATCTCGACGTAGTAGGCGTGGTGTTCGCACACCTTGTCGTAACCCTGCGAGACGCCGAAGGGCACGTGCAGCAGGGTCTCGTAGGCGCCGTCGGCGTGCATGTGCGTGGACAGCACGCCCGGCTCATCGCCCGCCTCCAGGATTACCGCCCCCGCACCGTCGCCGAACAACACGCAGGTCTGGCGGTCCGTCCAGTCGACGATGCGGGAGAAGGTCTCGGCGCCGACGACGAGCGCGCACCTGGCGCTGCCCGTGCGCACGAACTTGTCGGCGACCCCGAGCGCATAGATGAAGCCGGTGCAGACGGCCTGCACGTCGAAAGCGGCGCAGCCGTGGACGTCGAGCCGCTGCTGCAGCAGGCAGGCCGTGCTCGGGAAGATCTTGTCGGGCGTCGTGGTTGCGACGACGATGAGGTCGACGTCCTGGGCGCTGCGGCCGGCGGCCTCGAGTGCGCGCCGCGCCGCCACCTCGGCGAGGTCGCAGGTGGTCTGCCCGTCCGCGGCAATGTGGCGCTTGGCGATGCCCGTCCGCTCCCGGATCCACTGGTCCGAGGTGTCGACCATCTTCTCGAGATCGTGGTTGGTCAGCACCTTCTCGGGCAGGTAGCCGCCGGTACCCGTGATGCGCGACCAGATCATGCCGGCACCTCCACCGCGCCCAGCAGCTGTTCCACCCGCTGCGCGATGCGGTTTGGAACGTCCTCGTGCACCTCCTTCTTGGCGATGCCGATGGCGTTGCGGAAGGCGAGCGCGTCTGCGCCGCCGTGGCTCTTGACGACGATGCCGCGCAGGCCCACCAGGCTCGCGCCGTTGTAGCGACGGGGGTCGATCCTGCGCGAGAGCGCCCGCAGGACGGGAAGGGCCGCCAGGCCCGCGAGGCGCGTCAGCAGGGACCGGGTGAACTCGGCCTTCATGTGGTGGCGGATCATCTTCGCAACGCCCTCGCTACTCTTCAGGGCGACGTTGCCCACGAAGCCGTCGGTGACGATCACGTCCAGGTTGCCGAGGTAGATGTCGTCCCCCTCGGCGTAGCCGACGTAGTTGATCGCGCTGCGCGCGAGCAGCTCGTGGGCCCGCTTCACCTGATCGTTGCCCTTGATCTCTTCCTGGCCGATGTTGAGCAGGCCGACCCGCGGCGCCGCGACGGCGTCGACCGCCGCGACGAGCTCGGCGCCCATCACGGCGAACTGGAAGAGGTGCTCCGCCGTGCAGTCGACGTTCGCGCCCAGGTCGAGCACCCAGGTGCGGCCCGCGATGGAGGGCAACGCCGTGATGATCGCGGGGCGGTCGATGTGCGGGAGGGTCTTGAGCACGAAGCGCGCGGTCGCCATCAGCGCGCCGGTATTGCCTGCGCTGACGCAGGCGTCCGCCACGCCTTCCTTGACGAGGTCGATCGCGACCCGCATCGAGGAGTCCTTCTTGTTGCGGAGGGCCTTGGACGGCAGCTCGTCCATAGCCACTTCCTGCGTCGCGTTGCGCAGGCGCAGGCGCGACGGCAGGCTGCCGGACGGGAGGTGAGCGCGCACGGCGTCCTCCTGCCCGACGAGGACGAGCTCCACGTCGGGGTCGCGCTCGAGATAGCCGAGCGCAGCCGGGGCGATCACGGACGGGCCGTGGTCGCCGCCCATGGCGTCCAGCGCGATGGTGACGCGACGCTGCAAGGAGGGGGCTTCGGAAGGCGCGGCGGCACCGGGCGGGGCGACGGCGCCCGTCCGGAAGCCCGTCAGCCGTTCTTGTCGACGACCTTGCGGCCCCGGTAGAAGCCGTCGGGCGTGACGTGGTGGCGGCGATGCGTCTCCCCCGACGTGGGATCGACCGACAGTGCCTTTGCCTCGAGCGCGTCGTGCGAGCGGCGCATGCCGCGCTTGGAGGGGGTCTTGCGATTCTGCTGCACCGCCATGGGTGTCTCCTCGATTCAGTTTTCGTGGGCGCCGCCGTTGCGACGCAGCGACGCCAGGACTGCAAAAGGACCGTCCGCGGGCGCGGCCTCCTGGCCGGGCCCCGACTCGGTCGCGGGCGCCCGGCAGGCGCCCTGCTCGTGCAGCGGCACGGCGGGCACTGCCAGCAGGAGCTCGTCCTCGACGAGATCCCGTGGACGGATCCAGCCGTCCTCCGCGATCGCCGGCTCGTACCGCTCGGGCAGCGCCGCCACCTCTTCCAGGCTGCCGACGACGGCGAGCGCGAACGCCGAGTCGACGTCGAGGCGCAGCGGGCCCAGGCAACGCTGGCAACGCAGGGCCAGGACCGCCCGGACGCGACCGGTAACCACCGCTCGCCCGTCCTCGCGACCGAACTCCAGCCGGTACGAAGCGTCTCCGCCGGCCGCCAACGCCGGCGCGAGACGCGGCAGCGCGGCGAGCGCGACGAGCCCCTCGAGGACCTTACCGCCCTCGGCGAGACGCCAGGGATCGACGCGGTCCGGCAGGGGCGGCGACATAAGCGGCGCATGATATGGGCGAGCGGCCCGCAGTGTCAAAGCGCGGGGCCGCGCACCGCGCGTCTGCTAGCATCGCGGCCCTTGCCCCCGGACGACGTGCATGCGCCGACTCATCCTCGCCTCCGCTTCCGTTTACCGCCGCGAACTGCTCGGTCGGCTCGGCCTGCCGTTCGAGGTGGCGGCGCCCCAGATCGACGAGTCCCGCCACCCGGGCGAAACCGCCGAGGCGCTGGTCCTGCGACTGAGCGAGACCAAGGCGCGGGCGATCGCAGCCGTCGCCGGGGACGCGCTCGTGATCGGCTCCGACCAGGTGGCGGTGATCGACGGCGAGGTCCTCGGCAAGCCCGGCGACCGCGACCGGGCGATGGCGCAGCTCGCCCGCGCCTCGGGCCGGCGCGTGACCTTCCTCACCGGGCTCTCGCTGGTCGACGCGGAGTCCGGCCAGGCCCGCACCCTGTACGAACCCTTCCACGTCCACTTCAGGCACCTTGACGCGGGGCAGATCGCCCGCTACGTCGACCGGGAGCAGCCCTTGAACTGCGCAGGCAGCTTCAAGTCGGAGGGTTACGGCATCACCCTGTTCGAGCGGCTGGAGGGCGACGACCCGACCGCACTGATCGGCCTGCCCCTGATCCGCCTCGTGCAGTTGCTGGGAAGCGAGGGGATTCCGCTGCCCTGACGGCGACGTCCGGTCGACCGCCAGCCGCGGCCGCCACGCAGGCCCCTCCCCGCCCGCTCAGCGCTCGCCGACCGACGCGTCCAGCGCCTCGGAGAGCGACGGCAGCACCTGCGCCACGAACTCCTGCATCAGTGCATCCGGCGGCCGATGCCGCGCGTCGACGGGTGCGGCGACGGTGACGATCGCGCCGTCGGTGCGGCCCAGGCCGAGACGGTAGAGCGACTGGTAGAGCTTCGCGAGGTAGGCGTTGGCGGTGTACTGGCTGCCGATGCGGTACCAGCGCCACACGGCGAGCGACTGCGGCCCGTCGACGCGGTACGTCTCAACGGCGATCTCGCCCGCCGGCGTCGCCACGCGATGCGTGCCCCGCCCGACGATCCGCCACGGCGAGTCCTTGGCGACGATCCGGTTCTTCGAGCTGATCGCCTCGGCGTCCTGGTGCTGGTCGACGTAGTGCGACACGTCGAGCGTGACGCTGGTGTCGCCGCGACGGAAGGCGACGCCGAGCCCGAGTTCCGCCGGCAGCGACACCGGCTGCCAGGTCCAGGGGCGCCGCGCGCTCTGTGTCCAGTCGCCGACGACGAGCGGCAGCGTGGTCGGCGCCACCACGGGCGAGGCGTGACTCTCGATCTTCACCGCCGCCGCCCGGACACCGGCGCTCGCCAGGACGACGAGCAGCGCGGCCGCCGCGATGCGGCTCCGCCGGAAGGCCACTGCACTCTCGCTCCCCGCAGGCGTGGGCGTCGGATCCGGGTCGCGCCATCGCGCCCCGACGCTGAACAGGACGAGCATCACGAAGCCGAAGAAGACCCACCCGTAGATCAGGTGGTCGACGCCGGTGGCGAGGCGCATGTCGCTCAGGTGACCGATCATGACGATCATGTAGGCGCGCAGACCGTTCGCCAGGATCGGCACCAGCGCGGATGCCACGATGAACAGCAGGCGCTTGCGCAGGCTCTGGTAGGCGAGATAGGCGTACAGGACGCCGAGCGTCACCGACGCGATCAGGTAGCGCACGCCGCTGCACGCCTCGACGACCGACCAGTTGCCGGAAGGAATCGAAAAGTAGAGGCCCTCGCGGTAGACCGGTATGCCGGAAAGGCGCAGCAGCGCCACCGTGAAGTCCGCCGTGAAGTCCATGAGCGGCGGGACCAGGGCTTCGCCCATGGGCACCGCGAAGAAGAGAAATCCGAGGGGAAACACCAGCTGGCGCAGCGCGGCGTCGCCGAGGGCGCTCCAGACGGCCGCGATGATCATCGCCACCAGCCCGAACTGGGCGACGACCAGGACGCCTGCGACCTCGCCGGCCAGCCAGAGGATCGCGGCGAGCACGAAGCCGGCGAGACCGAGCCACGAGGCGCGAGGCGTCAGCAGGGCCAGCTCGGTGCGGCGGTGCCAGGCGAGCCAGAGGGAGATCGGCAGAATGAGGAAACCGTGCGCAAAGGTCTCGTTGCGCACCCAGGTGTCGACCATCGACCTGGCGGTCGGCCAGAAGAGCGCAAGGAGCAGCGCGACGAGCAGGCTGGTGATCGCCGCCGCGAGCGGCCAGCCGCGCGCATGCCCCTGCCCCGCGCCCTCGTGTGTCAGTGCCTCTGTGCCACTCATGCGTCTTCCCCAGGGTCCGGTCGCCCGCCGCGTGATCTTATCGGCCGCCCCGTGACAAAGCTTTCGGCCCAGTCGCTGCCGGCGGATCGGTGGACGGCTAGCCGAGATAGGGCGAGAGGCGTGCGCCCAGGAGGTTGGCGAGGGGCAGCGGCAGGCGCTTCCATCCGGCGATGAACAGCTGGTAGCGGGGGTTCATCGGGTTCACGTCCGGCATCTGCCGGTCCTTGACGAGGAAGTACTCGTAGTGGAGCGGCTCGGGCTCGAAGCCCCAGTTCTTCTTGAAGCTGAAGGAGCCGGTCCCTTCCTTGCTGCGACCGAAGTCGAAGAGACGCGCCCCCCGCTCCACGCTGCGCTGCATCAGAGCCCAGTACATGAAGTCGTTGCCCTTCAGCTCCCGCGCGGCCAAGCGGCTGCCACCGTAATAAGGCAGCACCTCGTCGCGGAAGTAGAAGGACAGCACCGCAGCGACGTCCTGGCCGTCGTGCGTCACCACGAGACCCTCGCAGTCGCTGCCGAACGCCTCCTTGAGCAACCGGAAATAGCGGCGGGGGAATACGGGGGTACCCAGGTTGCGCACACTCTCCGAATAGACCGCGAAAACGCGGTCCGGTTCGCTCGTCGGCACTGCCGCGAGACCGGCGTCGATGCCCTTGCGGACCATCGCCCGCTGTTTGCGCGGGATTGCCTTCAGGTTGGCGTCGTGGTCGGCCGCAATCGCCTTTCGGAACGTCACGTAGAGCCGCTTGGTCGGCCAGTCCGGATGCCGGGCGGCGCGGTTGCGCAGCTCCAGGGAGCCGACGCGCAGGGCGGAGGCGAGCTCGCACGCCCGAGCCTCGAGCTGCGCAGCCGCCGCGGGGTCCTCTGCCGCGACGCCGCCGTAGACCGCGAAAGGCAGCGACGCCAGGGTGTCGCCGAACAGGCGGCTGCGGACCCGCGCGAGCGGTAGCACTCCGCGGATCGCGCCGCCGGGGTCCTCCGCATAGAGGTACGTCGTCGGGTGGCCGAACGCGCGCTCGATCACCTCGCGCCACTCCGCCCGGTGGAAGAACGTCGCCGCCGGGCAGCTCGCCACGAAGGCGTTCCAGCGCGGCACGTCGGCCGCGTCCAGCTCGCGCACGCGGACGTCGCCGGGCGCGCTCACGACGGCCTTTCGCCCGCGGCCCGCAGCTGGAACGCTTCGTCGACCGGCCCCCAGCGGAAGTCCTGCAGCAGCTGGCCGAGGCGGCCCTCGGTCCGGTGCAGGTTGTGGTAGTGCCGGAACCGGCTGCGCGCCGACAGGCCTTCCGGTCGCGGCTGCTGGGTGTCGATCTCCCACGGGTGGAAGTAGAAGACGGCGGGCTCGCGGTCCTGCGCGTTGACGCGGCGAATCGCCCAGCGCGTGAATCCGTAGGGGAAGAACCGGAACCAGCCGCCACCAGCGCAGGGCACCCGACGGCGCCCGAGGTGGACCGTCGTCAGGGGAATCTCGACGAAGTCGTCGTCGCCGGGGTGGAAGGCGAAGCGCGGGGCCTCCGGCATGCCGTAAAGGTCGTGACGAATGGGGAAGACGCTCGAGCTGTATCGATGTCCCGCCTCGCGCAGGACGTCGAGTGCCCAGAGGTTGCGCCGCCCGATCGAGTAGCTCGCGGCCCGGTAGCCGTGCACCGCCCTGCCCGCGATGTCCTCGAGCGTCTTCTTGGTGCGGTCGACGTCCTGGCGGAAGTCCTCCGGCCCCTGGTTGACCACGCGCACGTGAGACCAGCCGTGGCTCGCGAGCTCGTGCCCTTCCGCCACGATGCGCCGGACCAGCGCCGGGTGGCGCTCGGCGACCCAGCCGAGCGTGAAGAACGTCGCCTTCACCCCGTGGCCGTCGAACAGCGCCAGCACGCGCTCGGTATTGCGCTCGACGTGCCGCGGCCACTTCTCCCAGTCGTCGCGATGGATGGCGCGCTCGAACGCCGAGACCTGGAAGTAGTCCTCCACGTCCACCGACATGGCGTTGACGAGCCCGCCGCCGGCAGCGCGTGCAAAGGGGCGGAAGCCGTCGCCGCCGGTCAAGCGTCGCTCCGCGCGCGGCGGCGCCGGCCCGTCCAGTCGGCGAGCACGTTCGCGATGCGCTCGGCCGCGTGGCCGTCCCACAGCTCCGGCACCCGGCCGCGCTTGCCGCCGGTCGCGAGGATGTCCGCCGTCGCGTCCAGCACCCGAGCGGGATCGGTGCCGACGACCGTGTTCGTCCCGCACTCGACGGTGATGGGGCGCTCCGTGTTCTCCCGCAGCGTCAGGCACGGCACGCCGAGCGCCGTGGTCTCCTCCTGAAGGCCCCCGGAATCGGTGAGCACCAGCCGTGCACTGGCCATCAGGCCGAGCAACTGCAGGTAGCCGAGCGGTTCCGTGAGCGCGATGCGCGGCGTGTCCACGAGGGACCGCAGCCCGAACCCGTCGATGCGCGCGCGGGTGCGCGGGTGCAGGGGGAACACGAGGGGAACCTGCTCGGCGATCTCGCGCAGCGCGCCCAGCAAAGGGCGCAGGGTCGCCGCAGAGTCGACGTTGGACGGCCGGTGCATCGTCACGACCCCGTAACCCGTCGGCGAGTCGAGGAACACGGCCGCCTGCGGCAGCCCGCCGAGGACCCGGGCCGGGCTGTCGGCGCGCTCGCGGTTGTAGAACAGGGTGTCGATCATGACGTTGCCGACGAAGTGGATCCGGGCGGGATCTACCCCCTCGCGGCGCAGGTTCCGCTCGCCGTCCGGCTCGCTGGTGAAGAGCAGGTCGGCGATCTGGTCCGTCAGGACGCGGTTGATCTCCTCGGGCATCGATCGGTCGAAACTGCGCAGCCCCGCCTCGACGTGCACGACCGGTACCTCCCGCTTGGCGGCGACGAGCGAGCACGCGATCGTCGAGTTGACGTCTCCGACCACCAGCACGACGTCGGGCGCGAGCCGTTCGAGCTCGGGCTCGAAGCGCCGCATGATCTCCGCAGTCTGCACGGCGTGGGAGCCTGACCCCACCCCGAGGTCGACATCGGGCTCGGGGATGCCGAGCTGGTCGAAGAATGCGTCCTTCATCGCCTGGTCGTAGTGCTGGCCGGTGTGGACCAGCAGCGGCACGAGGCCGCGCCGCGCGGCGAGCGCGCGGATGATCGGCGCGATCTTCATGAAGTTCGGGCGGGCGCCGACGACGCAGAGGACGCGGGCGTCGGGCTCAGGCCGGGTCATCGTCGCCCAGTCCCAGCTGCATGAGCAGCGCCTGACGCAGCAGGCGACTGTCGCGCTGGACCTGCCGCCGGAGGCGCGCCACTTCGCTCTCGAGCTGCGCAAGGCGCTCCCGCACGTCGCCGCCGACCGGGTCCTGTCCGCCGGACAGCGGTGCCGCGGCCCGGGCCGCGCCACGCGCGCCGCTCCTGCCGACCTCGTTGGCGATCTCGTCGCTCACCAGCCCGATCTCTTCGTCGTCCATCCGATGCTTCTCTTCCAGCGATCCGAAGAGCAGCACGCGGTCGCACAACGTGTTGATCCGCCGCGGCACGCCGCCGGTGGCCGCGAAGACGCGATCGAAGGCCGCGGGCGTGAACTCGGGATCGCCCGCCCAGCCGACGCGCTCCAGGCGGTGCTTTATGTAGAGCTCGGTCTCCTCGCGGTCCAGTGGGCGGAGCTCGAAACCGGCGATGATGCGCTGGCGGAACTGCTCCATGCCCTCGCCCTGTAGGGTGTGGTTCAGTTCGATCTGGCCGAGCAGAAAGCTCTGCAGGAGCGCGCGGCCGTCCTCCTGGAAATTGGAGAGCATCCGGAGCTCCTCGACCGATCGCTTCGGCAGATTCTGCGCCTCGTCGACGACGAGCAGGATGCGCTTTCCCTCAGCGCGCCGCGTCCGCAGGAAGACCTCGAGGTTGCGCAGCAGGGTGGCCTTCGAGACGTCGTCGTGCGGCAGGCCGAAGGCCGCGCTGACGAGGCGCAGCAGGTCCTCGGCCTCGATCTGCGTCGTGACGAGCTGCGCCGCGACCACCTCGTCGCGGTCGAGCTCGCTGAACAGGTTGCGGACGAGCATCGTCTTTCCGGTGCCGATGTCGCCCGTGATGACGATGAACCCCTCGCCCTGCTTGAGCCCGTAGCGCAGATACGCCATCGCGCGCTTGTGGCTCTTGCTGTTGAAGAAGAACCGCGCGTCGGGAATGAGCTGGAACGGCTTGCCCGCGAGCTTGTAGTAGCCTTCGTACATCGAGCGCGGAGCTCAGAAGGTGTGATTGAAGATCAGGCTGACGCGATTCTCGTCGCCCGAGTAACCGTCGGCAGTCACATACAGGTTGTGCCGATAGTCGTACGCGGCGCTGACCGACGTCTGCTCCCCGAGCCGCTTGGTGAGGAGAAGCCCCGCCTGCCAGCGATCGACGTTGTCCGCGCTGCCACCGACGGGCGTCAGCCCGGTGACGCCGCTGTCGTAGTTGGTCCAGGCCGCGCGCGCGGTCGCGATGAGCGTCGGCGAAAGATCGCGCGCCACGCGCGCGCCGACGCCCCAGTCGCTCTGATCGTTGTTGGAGACCTCGTAGCTGCGCTGGTTCCAGCTGATGTCGAAACCGGCGCGCGTCCGCTCGCCACTCCAGTTCATGCCCGTCAGGAAGCTGCTGAGAACGTACGCCTGATTCGTCAGCGTCGGCGTCACCTGCGTGACCTTCAGCGGCACCCCGGTGACGGGGTCGAGGACCGGCAGGCCGGTCGTGTCGCTCGCGATGAAGGTCTGGGACTGCAGGAACTCCTGCTGCACCGTGGTCAGCTGCGTGGTGTAGGCCGCGAACCAGTTGGTCCGCTTGTGCGAGTAGCGGAAGTTCAGGTAGGCGTTGTTGCCGTAGTACTGGCCGCCGTAGCCCAGGCTGAGCAAGGTCCGCGGATTCGGCGTCCAGGTGCCGCCGAGCGACCAGAGCACCCCGCTGGTCTCGCTGCCCTGACGGGTCGCGTAGTCGCCGCTCGAGTAGCCGAGCGACGCGTCGGCCCGCCAGTTCGGCGAGATCACATAGGACGTGCGGCCGACGACCTGCTCGTAGGTCGTCGAGTCGCCGAAAGACGAGGTGTCGTCGTCGTAGTCGTAGCGCGTGCCGCGATAGATGAGGGACCAGGGCATCCGCTGGAAATCCGCACCGCTGCGCAGGCCGGCTTCGAGCAGCAGGTTGGTCGCGTTGTTGCTGGACGCGTCGCTGTACACGGTCGCGCCGACGCCGACGCGCGTGAAAAGGTCGGCGGTGCGGCCGAGGTGGTGGATCGTGTGCGGCGACAGCTGCCAGGTCGACACCTGGGTGATGTTCCCGGAGTCGTAGAGGTAACTGTCGTAGCCGAGACCGGCTCCCGAGCCGGCCGCGTTGAGGTTCGCCATCGACGCCTTCGCGTAGCCGTCGACGAAGACCGTGTCGGACATGACCTCGGCGGTGGCGCCCAGGTCGAGGAAATTCGCGACGCTCGCCTGGGTGTCGCCGATCGTTCCGGTGTAGAGCGCCGGGCCGTAGTAGCCCCTGGCCTTGAGCCGCGCCCCGTCACCCTTCACGGTGACCCAGGGCAGCACCTGCAGGAAGATCTCTTCCTGCCCCCGCTTGGTCGGGTCGGTGAGATTGGCGTTGTCGGTGTAGGTCGCCGACAGGGCGGTCCCGAATCGCCAGGTCCAGCCGCCGGGTGCCTCCTCGCCGCCGTCCGGCCCGGGCCCGACGACGCCGGCGCCCATCAGGCGGTTGAACCCGCCGCCCACGCCGCCGCCGCTCCCATAGCCCGGGCCAACGGCGCCGACGATCGCGGGCGCGGCCAGCGCCGCCAGCGCAACCGCGACGGCGGTGCCGACGGTGCGCCGCGCCGCCGGGCGGCTATGCCTCCGCTGCGTCCTTCTCGTGCCCGTAGCCGCTGCCATAGCGATACCCGTAGTAGTAGCTGCCCTGCCCGGAGAGGAGGTCACGCTTCGTCTTGTTCAGGACCAGCGAGACGCGGTCCTTGTGCTGCAGCAGGTCGAGCGCCTCCTTGACCAGGAATTGCGGCGTGGCCCCGGACTCGACGACCACGCAGATCTGTCCCATCTGCTCCGCGAGCACGCTCGCTTCGCTCGTCGCCAGCAGCGGGGGGGAGTCGAACAGGACGACGCGGTCCGCGTAGCGCTGCGCCAGCTCGTCGAGCAGGTCCTTCATCGCGTTGCTCGCGAGCAGCTCGGTCGAGCGCCGGTGCCGACGTCCCGCCGACAGCACGGTCAGCTTGGGGACGTCCGTGCGGCGCAGCAGATCCTTGAGGTCGAGGTTCGCGTCGAGAAGGCGATCGGTCAGGCCGGGTGAGTCCTGCATGCGCAGCAGCTTCGACAGCCCCGGCTTGGCGAGGTCGGCGTCGACCAGCAGGACCGTGCGGTCCATCTCCATCGCGATGGAGATCGCGAGGTTGAGCGAGGTGAAGGTCTTGCCCTCGCCGGCCACGGAGCTCGTCACCATGACGACGTTGCGGTGCACGCCCAGCGGCGCGTCGCCGCCGAACGCCCGCTGCAGGAGCGGGCGCTTGATCATCCGGTACTCTTCCGGCGTCCGGCTGCGTTCCGAATGCGGCGAGATGATGCCTTCCAGCCCGAGCGCGAGCACGTCGAGCGGCGGGGACGCCGGCGCGGCGCCCGCCGCGTCGGGTGCCGCAGGGACTGGCGGTGCCGACGTCAGCGCCGCCTCGATGGTGGAGCGCTCGCGCGGCGCCTCGGCGACCGGCGCGGCGTCGGCTGCGGTGCGCGGCGCCGGCGGCTCTTCGCCGAGGCGGTCTATCGCCTTCTCGATGATGCTCATGTCAGCTCAATCCGATCGCGGCGGCGAAGCGCGGCACGATGTCGCTCCCCGTCAAGTGAACGGTCATGACGAGGCCGAACACGCCGACCAGCCCGGCGAGTGCGAGCAGGAAGCTCACGTTGCGTCGCTGTCGCGCCCGGATCTGCTGCGTCGTCCACACCATGTCGACGCTGCCGAGCACCGGAAGTCCCGTCGCCTCGTTCAGCACGTTGCGCTCGTCGAAGGTGGGCCGCACCTGGCCGAGCAGGAAGGCGATGGCGAAGCCGGCCAGCAGCCCGCCGCCGAGCACGGCGCTGCTGAGCAGCGGACGGTTCGGCGCCGCGGGAGTCGCCGGCACACGCGGCGGGTCGATGACCCGGAAGCGGACGCTCTCGGACCGCGTGTCCGCCTTGCGCGCCAGCCGAGCCGCCTCGAGACGGGCGACGAGCTCGTCGTGGTTCTTCTTGAGGACCTGGTAGTCGCGGTTGAGCTGGGCCTGCTCCGCCTCGACCTTGAGGACGCGGTCGACGGCCTGCTCCAGCTCCCGAATGCGGTCGCGGTACTCGTTGACCACCGCCTGCTTGGCGGCGACCTCGGCCTCCGCCCGCGACATCGACAGGCGCATCTGCTGGAAGACGGGGTTGTTGTTCACGTCGACGCCGGGCGTCTGCGCGTTGGCCGCGCCCTTCTGGACCTGGGCGACCAGGCTCTTGCGCTGCGCCTTGAGGTCGTCGATGGTCCGTCGCAGGGTCACGACGTCCGGGTGCCGGTCCGTGTAGCGGAGCAGGAGCTCGTCGAGCTTGACCTGCGAGAGCTCGATCCGACGGTCGATCTCCTGCGTGTTGGCCGTGACTTCGGTCGGCGTCGGCGCGATGCCGAAGCTCGGCGTCTCCCCCGCGAGCTGCTTGCGCAGGATGTCGAGCCGGTCCTGCTCGACCTTGAGATCGAGCTCCGCGCCCTCGAGCTTGCCCTGCATGGTCTTCAGGTTCTCGTAGTAGCCGCCGCCCTCGCCGCGCAGATAACCGATGTTCTGCTGCTTGAACCGGGTGAGGTTCGCCTCCGCCTCGGTCATGCGCCGCTCGTAGTCCTGCACCTGCTGCTCGACGAACTGGCTGGCCGAGTCCTGCTCCTTGCGGACCTCGCCGAGGTTGCTCTCCATGAAGATGGTCAGCAGCGACTTGACCACCAGCTTGGCCATCTCGGGGGACGGATCCACGAAGCCGATGGTGTAGAGGTTCTCGCGGCCCGCGCCGTCGAACCTGATCTTCTTGCGCAGTCCCTCGATCAGTTCCTCCTGCTGCCCGGGGGTCTTCGCCTTCAGGTCGAGATCCGTCATCCGCAGCAGCTTCTCCATGTTCGGCTGCGAAAGGAGGGTCCGCGTCATCAGCAGGATCTTGCGCTCGGGGCTGCCGGTCTGGATCGCGAGGCCCGAGAGCAGCGGGGCGAGCACCGACTGGGTATCGACGTAGACGCGCGCCGTCGCCTGGAACTGGTCGGGCAGGCGCGCCACGACGGCCCAGCCAATGAGGCAGACGAGCCAGGAGATGCCGAGGAGCCACCAGCGGAAACGCCAGGTCTCCCTGGCGTACCGCAAGAGTTGCCGGATCAGGTCGTGCATCGACGTGAGACGCCAGGACCGGTCAGAACCAGGACTCGGGGATGATCAGGATGTCGCCCGGCTGCATGTCGACGTTCGCCGAGATGTCCCCCTGCCGGAGCAGATCGTCGATGCGCACGCGGAAGGACCGCTGCTCGCCCTCCACGACGCGCACCAGCGTCGCCCCGTTGCCGTCGGCGAACTTGGTCAACCCACCGACCGAGATCATCACGTCGAGCACCGTCATGGCGTCGTGGTACAGCAGCGCCCTGGGCTCGGCCGCCTCGCCGACGACGCGGATCTGCTCCGGGTAGACGCCGACGAACTTCTCGACGATCACCGTGACCAGCGGGTCGCGCAGGTAGGTCGCGAGGCGCTTCTCGAGCTCGCGGGCGAGATCGGCGGGCGTCTTGCCGGCCGCCGGAACCTCCTCCAGCAGCGGCGCGGAGAGGAAGCCGTCCGGCCGCACCGGCACGGTCATGGAGACTTCCGGGTTGCGCCAGACGAAGATCTGCACGGCGTCGCCCGGCGCAATCTTGTACCGCGACGAGTACTTGCCCGTGCCAGACGCCTGCGGCAGCTCCGGGTGATCCGGGCGGGTCGCGCAGCCGCCAACCGCCACCATTGCCGAGATCAGCGCTGCGCCCGCGAAGGTCTTGTCGAGCCGAAACCCTTTCATTCCGCACCCCCTAGTGCCGCCGGGGCTCGGTCTCCCGGACCGTCCACCCCACGATTGAAGCCTAACCTAAAACCGTAAGCTTGTCTTGCAAATGACTCTTTACAAGAGAATTTTTTGTCTCGCAGCCCGCCGATCGGGATCCCGGCCGACTATCGGCGCCGGTACAATGCCTGCGAAAGCACGCAATTGAAAGAAGGCGCCCCATGCTCGACTCCCCACTCGGGGCCTTCGCCGCCCCCTTTCGCGGCCTGCGGCTCGTCGCCCTCCCCCGCTTCCGCCGCTATGCCGCGCTCCCGCTGCTGCTCAACATCGTCCTGTTTTCGGCCATGGGCGCCCTGGCCTTTAGCCAGGCCGGGACCTGGATCGATCAGCTTCTGCCGGCCGGCGGCTGGCACGACTACGTGCGCTGGCTCGCCTGGCCCGTGCTGGCCCTCGCCTTCCTGCTCGTCAGCTTCTTCACCTTCACCGCGGTGGGCAACGTGATCGCAGCGCCCTTCGCCGACCGTCTGGCCGAGCGCGTGCTGGCCGATCTGGGATCCGGCGGGGGGCCGCCCGTCCCGCTCGCGGCCGGCGTCGCCCGTTCCCTGGCGGACGGACTGCGCAAGCTCTGGCACCTGGCCTCCCGCGCGCTCCCCGTCCTGCTCCTGTTCCTCGTGCCGGGCGTGAACCTCGTCGCGCCAGCCGTGTGGTTCCTGGTGGGCAGCTGGCTGCTGGCGGTCGAGTACCTCGAGTACGCGGCGGGCGCGCAGGGCGTCGGCTTCGTGGAGCAGCGCCGTCGGATGCGGCGCAACCCCCTGCTCGCGCTCGGCTTCGGTGCGGGAGTCGCCGTGCTGACCCTGACCCCCGTGCTCAACCTCGCGGCAATACCCGCCTCGGTGGCCGGCGCGTGCCTCCTCTGGCACGAGCGCCTGCGACCGGCCCCGTGAACGTCAGCGGCCCAGCCAGGCGGCGATTCGCCGGAGTCCCTCGTCGAGGCGCGCCCCGTCGGTCGTGTACGCGAACCGGACGTGGCTCGACGGGCGGTTCGCGCCGAAATCCGCGCCAGGTGTCACGGCGACCCCCGCCTCCGTGAGCAGGGACTCGGCGAGCGCAAAGCTGTCGGCCGCTCGGGCCGAACAATCCGCGTAGAGGTAGAACGCCCCCTCGGGCGGCGCGGTGAAAGTGAACCCCAGCCGCTCGAGACCCGCCCGCAGCCGGTCCCGGCGAACCCGCAGGACGTCGCGCCGCGCGTCGAGGAGCGCGCGGGTGTCCGGCGCGAGCGCGGCGACTGCGGCGTGCTGCGCGACGGTCGGCGCGGCGAGATAGAGGTTCTGCGCCAGGCGATCGACCACGTCGGCAAAGCGCTCGGGCACGACGATCCAGCCAACCCGCCAGCCCGTCATGCCGAAGTACTTGGAGAAGCCGTTGACGACGATCACGTCGTCGCCGAGCTCGAGTGCCGTGAACGGTTCGGCTTCGTAGACCAGGCCTTGATAGAGCTCGTCGACCACCAGCATCCCGTCGCGCGCCGCGACCACGAGGTGCAGGTCGGCCATCGCAGCGCGGTCGATCACCGTGCCCGTGGGATTCGCCGGCGAGGCCACGAGCAGCGCCTTCGTCCGCGCGGTCCATGCGGCCGCCACCTGCGCGGGCGTCGGTCGGTAACCGGACTCCGCACCGAGCGGCACGGGCACGACCCGGCCGCCGGCGAGCCGGACGAGGTGCCGGTTGCACGGGTAGCCGGGATCGCACAGCAGGACGTCGTCGTCCGGGTCGACGAGCGCGAGCAGTGCGAGCTGCAACGCGAGCGACGACCCCGGCGTGACGATGATGCGCGCGGGGGACACCCGCACGCCGAAGCGCTCGGCGTAGTACGCCGCGATCGCCGCGCGCAGCGCGGGCAGGCCGGCGGCCGGGGTGTACCGGGTCTGGCCGGCGGCGAGGGCCGCGGCGGCGGCACGGACCACCGGATCGGGCGTCGGGAAATCGGGCTCGCCCACCTCCATGTGCACCACGTCGCGCCCCTGTGCCTCGAGCGCCTGGGCGCGCGCGAGGACCCGCATCACGTGGAAGGGCTCGACGGCACGCGCGCGCGCCGCGGGGTCGAGCGGCATCAGCCGGTCACCCGCACGCCGCCGCGTGCACGGCGCGCACCGTCTCCAGCGTGCAGCAACCGTCGAACGCGACGACCCCGGCGAGCCGGCCCGCCGGCCGATCGGGCTCGCCGAGCGAGTCGAGCACCAGCGTCGCGCCGTGGAAGTCCTGCGACCGCGTGTAATCGTTCACGGTGACGACGACGGCCCGGATGCCCGCCCCCGTCGCGGAGTCGAGGCCGTGGCGCGAGTCCTCGAAGGCGACGCACTCGTCCGGCGCCACGCCGAGCCGGTCCATTGCCCAGGTGTAGATGTCCGGCGCGGGCTTCTTTCGGGGCACGACGTCCCCGGCCGCGACGAGTTGGAACCACGACTCCGCGTCGGGCGCGAGCGCGTTGCGCAGCAGCGCGGTGACGTTCTCGGGCGTGGTGGTGGTCGCGATCGCGAGTCGATAACCGGCCTCGAGCGCCGCGCGCAGCAGTCGCTCGACCCCGGGCCGCAGAGGAATGACCCCGGCGTCGAGCATCTCCACGTAGATCGCCGTCTTGGCGCGGTGCAGGCGGGCGACGAGCCCCGCGAGGTCGGGCCGGCTCGCGAAGTCGGGGCGGCACCGCGCGACGTAGTGGAGCATCCTTTCCTTGCCGCCGGTCACGGCCAGCAGTTCGCCGTAGAGCTCGGGCGTCCACACCCAGTCGAGGCCCGCGTCGGCGAAGGCGCGATTGAACGCGATGCGGTGGCCATCGCGCTCGGTGTCGGCCAGCGTGCCGTCGACGTCGAAAAGGAGTGCGCGCAGCGCGGTCACGTCTCACCTACCCCCGTGTCGAGACCGCTCCGTGCCGGCGCCGTCGCGTCGCGCGGAGACTCGCTCGGTGACGCCGCTTCGGAGCGGCCGATCTCGATCAGCAGTTCCTAAAATAGGCATCGGAACGCGCATCGCCGGTTCCTTGCCGCCCCAAGGGCCTTCCGGTATATATAGGCGCCCTTTTTGGACCACCCTACGGAGAGCGCGGATGCCGCCCGAGAAGAATTCTGAGCAACCCGTGAGCGCGTTCGGCTTCAAGCCGTACGAGCCGCAGGCCGGCGAAGAATACATGAACGAGCACCAGCGGGCGCACTTCCGCGCGATCCTCGATGCATGGAAGCGCGAGCTCATGGAGGAGGTCGATCGCACGGTGCACCACATGCAGGACGAGGCGGCGAACTTCCCCGACCCGAACGACCGCGCGACACAGGAATCCGAGTTCAGTCTCGAGCTGCGCACGCGCGACCGCGAGCGCAAGCTGATCAAGAAGATCGAGGAGACCCTCGCAAAAATCGACAGCGAGGAGTACGGCTACTGCGACGCCTGCGGCATCGAGATCGGGCTGCGTCGTCTCGAGGCGAGACCGACGGCCAACCTCTGCATCGACTGCAAGGCACTCGAGGAGATCCGCGAGAAGCAGATGGCCTGAAGGCCGCCCGAAGCGAGTTTCGACCAGCCGGCTGACGCCGGCTTTTTTGTCACATGCCCCGCCCTCCCCGCTACCGCGGGCGCTTCGCGCCCTCCCCCACCGGCCCGCTGCACTTCGGGTCGCTGGTCGCGGCGCTCGCGAGCTGCCTGGACGCCCGGTCGCACGGCGGCGAGTGGCAGGTGCGCATCGAGGACGTGGACCGCACGCGCGAAGTCCCCGGCGCCGCCGATGCGCAGCTCGCCACCCTGGAGGCCCTCGGTTTCGCCTGGGACGGGAACGTCGTGCGCCAGAGTGCGCGGCCAGAACGCTACGACGCAGCACTGCAGGCCCTCGCGCGCGCCGGCCGGACCTACGTGTGCGCGTGCTCGCGCCGGCAGATCGCCGCCGCGGGGCGCCCCGGGGCCGACGGCTGGATCTATCCCGGCACCTGCCGCGAGCGCGGCCTGGAAGACGGGCCACACCGCGCGGTGCGACTGCGAACCGACGACGCGCCCGTGGTCTTCGTCGACCGCGTTTACGGCGACATCCGCTGCGATGTCGAGCGCGAGCTCGGTGACTTCGTCGTCCGACGGGCCGACGGTCAGCACGCCTACCAGCTCGCCGTTGTCGTCGACGACGCCGATCAGGGAGTCACGCACGTCGTGCGGGGCGCCGACCTGCTCCTCTCCACCCCGCGGCAGATCCTCCTGCAGCGCCTGCTCGGGCTGCCCTCGCCGGCCTACGCCCACGTGCCCGTCGCGCTCGGGCCCGACGGCCGCAAGCTGAGCAAACAGGATGCGGCCCACCCGATCGAGCACGCGCGCCCTCTGGCCGCGCTGCTCGCCGCATGGGATTTCCTCGGGCAACGCTGGGAGAGCGGCGCTCCCGGGACGGTGACCGCGTTCTGGGAGGAGGCGGTCCGGGGTTGGCGGCTCGAGCGGGTCACGCCGCGGCCACCGCCACCCCTTGCCGAGCAGTCCTAGGGCTGCTTGGCGCGGGTCCGCCCCGGCGCGGCGTGAAAGCCCGGCTGGAGGCCCGGCAGGGCCTGCACCTCGGCCCAGAAGCGCAGCCAGTGGAGCGGCGCGTTGGCGGCCAGCATCGGCCAGCACAGCCACCCCGCTGCTGCGACCGTGGCATTGAGGCTCAGCATCTGCCACACGGCTAGGTCCTCGTTCGCGCCCCGACGTCGTGGATATCGGCCGGCAGCGCTCGCGCTACAGGCGAGACCGACCGATGGGGCGACGGCAGTTGATCAGTCGGCCGTTGACCCGGCAATGCGATTTCGCATGGCGCAGATCGCGGCCTGGCCGAGCGAGATCCCGCCGTCGTTGGCGGGAACGAGCCGGTGGCCGAGCACGGCGACCCCGCGCGCGCGCAGCAAAGCCGCCGTGCGCTCGAACAGCGCGCGGTTCTGGAACACGCCGCCCGAGAGCGCGACGGCGGGCAGCCGGTGCGCCGCTGCCAACTGCGCCGCGACGTCCGAGACGACCTGCGCGAGGCCGGCGTGGAAGCGCGCAGCAACCACGGCCAAGGACGTCCCGGCGCGCAGATCGGCGAGCAGCGCCGGCCAGAGGGGCGCGGGGCTCACCTGCCAGGGCGTCGCCTCCGCCTCGACACGAAGCGGGTAGGGCGAGGCGACGGACGCCCAGTCCTCTTCCAGTGCGGCCTCGAGGGCAATGGCCGCCTCGCCCTCGTAACTCACCCGGTCCGGGCACACGTCGGCAGCGGCGGCCACCGCATCGAAGAGGCGACCGCAGGAGCTCGCGAGCGGCGAGTTGATGCCGCGTCGGATCATGGCGAGCAGAGCGCCGACCGGCTTGCCGGCGAGCGCGTCCGCGAGCGGGAGGTCGCCGAAGTCGCGCCGGAAGGCGTCCCAGCCGACGTGGGCGGCGAGCTGCGCGACCGTATTGCGCCAGGGCTCGAGGATCGACCGCACCCCGCCCGGCATCGCGGTGGGGGCGAGGTGCGCGAGTCGCGTGCACTGCGTGTAGTCGGCGGCGAGGAACTCGCCGCCCCAGAGCGTCCCGTCGGCCCCGTAGCCCAGCCCGTCGAGCACGACCCCCAGTACCCGGCCGCGGTCCGGCAACCAGCCGTTCTCGGCGAGCACCGCAGCGACGTGCGCGTGGTGGTGCTGCACCGTGTCGACCGGCAGACCCTCCCGCTTGGCCCACGCCCGCCCGAAGCGCGTCGCGCGGTACTCCGGGTGCGCATCGACCACGAGCCGCTGCGGCCGGTGCGCGAAGAGCTCGAGGTAGAGCGCCACCGTGCGCTCGTACTCGGCGAAGGTACGTGCATCCTCGAGATCCCCGAGGTGCTGGGAGAGCACGGCCAGGCCGTGCTCGAGCACGCAGAAGGTGCTCTTGAGCTCGCCGCCGAGGGCGAGGATCGGCGGCGCGGCGGCGAAGGCGTCGGGCAGCGGCAGGGGCGACGGCGCGTAGCCACGCGCCCGCCGCAGGAGCCGCGGGCCGCCGTCCATCCAGCGCACCACCGAGTCGTCGACCCGGTTGACGATGTCGCGGTCGTGCAGCAGGAAGAAGTCCGCAAGCGGGCGCAGGCGGTCTTCGGCGTCCGCGTTGCCGATGCACTGCGGCTCTTCGCTCAGGTTGCCGCTGGTCATCACGAGCGGCCGATCCCAGCCCGCGAGCAGCAGCTGGTGGAGCGGACTGTAGGGCAGCATGAAGCCGAGCGTGCGCTGGCCCGGTGCCACCGACGGCGCCACGCGCCGACCGCCGTGGGCGTCGAGCAGAACGACGGGCGCCGCCGAACCGACGAGCAGCGCGGCCTCCTCGTCGCTCACATGGCAGTAGGCGCGCACGACCGGGAGATCGCGCGCCATCAGCGCGAAGGGCTTGCGGTAGCGCCGCTTGCGCTCACGCAGCCGTGCGACCGCCGCCTCGTCCGTCGCGTCACACGCGAGGTGGAACCCGCCGATGCCTTTCACCGCGACGATCGCGCCCTGGTCGAGCAGCCGGCTGGCCAGCGCGGGGGCATCGCGCGCATCCCCGTCGCGCGGATCGATCCGGCGACCGTGGGCATCCTCGATCCAGCAGGTCGGACCGCACGCAGGGCACGCGTTGGGCTGGGCATGGAAGCGACGGTCGCCCGTGTCGGCGTACTCCCGCGCGCAGGCCGCGCACATGGCGAAGGGCGCCATGCTGGTGTTGGCGCGGTCGTAGGGGATTGCCCGGACGATCGACAGCCGCGGCCCGCAGTGCGTGCAATTGGTGAACGCATAGCGATGGCGCCGATCGGCGGGATCGGCCACCTCCGCGCGGCAGGCCCCGCAGGTGGCGGCATCGGGCACGACGGCGGTGCGCACCTCGCCTCGGGCGCTCGCGACGATCCGGAAGTCTTCCCCCGCGGGGCCGCCGGCCGCCGGCATCCGCTCCAGCGCCGCGATACGGGCGAGCGGGGGACACTCCGCCACGAGTCGCGCGCAGAAGACGTCGCGGCGCTCCGCGTCACCCCAGACGCGGATCAGCACGCCCTCCCCGTCGTTGCGCACCTCGCCCGCGAGCCCGAGCTCGTGCGCGATGCGCCAGACGGTCGGCCGGAAGCCGACGCCCTGCACCAGCCCGCGCACGCGGATCTCTTCGCCGATCGAATGCAATTCGGTGGTTCCGTTGCCGGCGGCACGCAGCCGCTCAGCTGTCCCTGACGTAGAAGTGCCCGGCGCCGATGAAGCGGTCGCGCCAGTAGCCCTGGAGGAGATTCTCGGTCCGCACCGCGTCGCCCGAATAGGGCGCGTGGACGAACTGTCCCTTGCCCAGGTAGATGCCGACGTGGCTCGGGGTGGAGGGCGTGCGGAAGAAGACGAGGTCGCCGGGCGTCAGCTCGTCCGCGTCCTTCGGCTTGGCGCGTCGGTACTGCTCGGAGCTGGTCCGCGGCACCGGCAACGCCGCCCTGTCGTGCGCGTAATAGACGAGCCCGCTGCAGTCGAAGCCCTGGCCGGGAACCGTCCCGCCGTAGCGATAGGGCTGCCCGAGCATGGCGACCGCGCTGCTCAGCACGGCCCGACGCTCGGGCCCGACCGTGGACCAGTCCCCCTTGTCACGGAACCCCTTGCTCGCGCAGCCCGCCACGGCGAGCGCCACCGACAGCAGGAACAGGCCGCGCCAGGCACCCTTCGAAAACTGAGGCAATTTGTTAATCCCCACCGCGAAGCGCCTGACATTCGTACAGTTTTCCTCTCCGGATAAAGATATCAGGCTTTTCGCGCCGTGGAAGGCCGGCGGGCGCGCCGCGTGCTAGATTGCGCGCCGTTCGCCATCGAGGGCCGAGCATGGACGACGCACTGGTCTGGATCATCATCGCCGCGTTCTACGCGCCGCTGCACTACCTCCTGCCGCTGCTCGTCGTCGTGATGACCGGTACCGAAGAAGGCGAGGCCCGCCGGCGCCGGCTGATCGCGACCGTCGTCGACTGCACCCTGTCGATGGCGATTGCCTTCACCGTCGTGATCTGGCTGGCGCACGGACAGCTGCAGGCGGCGATGGTCGTCCTGCTGCTGTCGATGGCCACCCCCTACCTCCGGATCTGGCTGCACCGGCGCGCGGCGCCCTGAGTGGCGCCCTACTCGCCCACGACCCAGTCGAGCCGCCACGCACCCCGGCCCTCGACCCCGAGCACGCCCGTCAGCCACGGCAGCCAGGAGGCCAGCTCTCGGTCCAACGTCCAGGGCGGATTCGCCACCAGCACGCCCGAACCCTTGAGACCGAGTGGCTGCGCGCCGTCTCGCACCAGTTCCACGCGCAGGATGGGCCGCAGGCCGGCGACGACCAGCGCGCGCGCGAGGCGCAGCGGCATGGCGTCGTCGAGAATCGGGTACCAGATCGCGTAGCAGCCCCCCGGCCAGCGCGCCCAGGCGGCCGCCGTCGCCTCGACGACGCCCTTCCAGTCGCCGACGACTTCGTAAGACGGGTCGAGCAGTGCGAGACCGCGCCGCTCGGCAGGCGGCGTCAGGGCGACGAGCCCCTCGTAGCCGTCGCGCCGGTGCGCGGCGACGCGGCGGTCGCCCCGGAACGTTGCGCGCAGCGCCGCGTGGTCGGCGGCATTGAGCTCCATCAGCACGAGACGGTCCGCCGGTCGGAGCAGCGCCGCAGCGAGTGCGGGCGAGCCCGGGTACGCCGCGAGTCGCCCGGCCGGATTTGCGGCGCGCACCGCGCGCAGATAGGGCAGCAACGCGTCGGGCACGTCCGCCCGCTCCCACAACCGCCCGATGCCCTGCGCCGCCTCGCCGGTGCGCCGGGCGCGAGCGCCGCCGAGATCGTAGCGGCCCTCGCCCGCGTGCGACTCGTAGTAGCACAGCGGCTTGTCCTTGCGCGCGAGCAGGCCCAGGGCGCTGGTCAGCACCGCGTGCTTGAGCACGTCGGCGAAGTTGCCGGCGTGGAAGGCGTGACGATAGCTCAGCATCGCGGGCTCGAGGCGACAAAAAAGGCGGCCAGTCGCCTGGCCGCCTCCGTCGTGCAAATTCGTTCGATGGCCGAGGAGCCGGCTCAGGCCAGCCGCTCGACCTCCGACGCCTGGGG
>JALORY010000110.1 GCA_025458675.1 Gammaproteobacteria bacterium
TACAGGAACCGCTACCGCGTGGCGGGCGTCGACGGCCTGCCGCGCTTCACCGGCGGGCTCGTCGGCTACTTCGGCTACGACACCGTCCGTTACGTCGAGCCCAAGCTCGCCCACTGCCCGAATCCCGACCAGCTCGGCACGCCCGACATCCTGCTGATGGTCTCGGACGAGGTCGTGGTCTTCGACAACCTGCGCGGGCGCATGTACGTCGTCGTCCACATCGACCCGACCGAGGGCGGGACGCTGCGTGAAGCGGAGGCGCGCATCACCGAGCTGATCGGCTCCATGCAGCGCGGCGCGCCGCGCGAGAGCTGCGGGACGCCGCGCGCGGTCGACGAGGCGGACTTCGTGTCCGGCTTCACCGAGCAGGGCTTCAAGCAGGCGGTGGAGCGGATCAAGCAGTACATCCTCGACGGCGACTGCATGCAGGTGGTGCTGTCGCAGCGCCTGACGATCCCCGTCCCATCGCAGGCACGCGGCGCCGCGGCGGGACGGACGACGAGGACCGCGCGCTCGAGGCCGACCTGCTCGCCGACCCCAAGGAGATCGCCGAGCACCTCATGCTCATCGACCTGGGGCGCAACGACGTGGGCCGCGTGGCGAAGGTCGGCACCGTGCGCGTCACCGACCGCATGATCATCGAGCGCTATTCGCACGTCATGCACATCGTCTCGAACGTGCAGGGCGAGCTGAAGGACGGCATGTCGGCGATCGACGTGCTCCGCGCCACCTTCCCCGCGGGCACCGTCTCGGGCGCTCCCAAGATCCGCGCCATGGAGATCATCGACGAGCTCGAGCCGGTCAGGCGCGGGGTCTACTCCGGCGCGGTCGGGTACATCGGCTGGAACGGCAACATGGACACCGCCATCGCCATCCGCACCGCCGTGATCAAGGACGGCCGGCTGCACATCCAGGCCGGCGCCGGCATCGTGGCCGACTCCCGGCCCGACATGGAGTGGGAGGAGACCATGAACAAGGGCCGCGCCGTGTTCCGTGCCGTGGCCATGGCCGAGGCCGGCATCGACCGGCACGGCTGCGAGGGGGAGGGCTGATCATGCTGCTGATGATCGACAACTACGACTCGTTCACCTTCAACCTCGTGCAGTACTTCGGCGAGCTGGGCGCCGACGTCCGCGTCGTGCGCAACGACGAGCTGGACCTCGACGACATCGAGCGCCTGAGGCCCGACCAGATCGTCGTGTCGCCCGGCCCGTGCACGCCGCTGGAGGCCGGCATCTCGGTCCCGGCGATCCAGCGTTTCGCCGGGCGCGTCCCGATCCTCGGCGTGTGTCTCGGGCACCAGTCGATCGGCCAGGCCTTCGGCGGGCGGATCGTCCACGCCGGCGCCGTCATGCACGGCAAGACCTCGCCGATCCACCACGCAGACACCGGCGTGTTCAGCGGGCTGCCGAGCCCCTTCCGGGCCACCCGCTACCACTCCCTGGTGATCGAGCAGGACACCCTTCCCGACTGCCTCGAGGTGACCGCCTGGACGCAGAACGCGGACGGCTCGCGCGAGGAGATCATGGGCGTCCGCCATCGCACGCTGGCGGTGCAGGGCGTGCAGTTCCACCCCGAGTCGATCCTCACCGAGCACGGCCACCAGATGCTGCGCAACTTCCTCGAGCAGCGCTGAGCACGGAGAACTTCGAAGATGAGCATCACCCCGCAGGAGGCGCTGCAGCGCACCATCGACCACCGCGAGATCTTCTTCGACGAGATGCTCTCGCTGATGCGCCAGATCATGGCCGGCGAGGTCTCCCCGGTGATGACCGCGGCGATCCTCACCGGGCTGCGCGTCAAGAAGGAGACGATCGGCGAGATCAGCGCCGCGGCACAGGTCATGCGCGACCTCGTGACGCGCGTGCCGGTGGCGCCGGATCCGCACCTCGTCGACATCGTGGGGACGGGGGGCGACTCGTCGCACACCTTCAACATCTCCACCGCCTCGATGTTCGTGGCCGCGGCCGCCGGCGCGAAGGTCGCGAAGCACGGGAACCGCAGCGTCTCGTCGAAGTCCGGCAGCGCCGACGTGCTCGAGGCGCTGGGGGCGAGCCTGACGCTGTCGCCGCAGCAGGTGGCCGACTGCATCGAGGCCACGGGGATCGGCTTCATGTTCGCTCCCAGCCACCACAGCGCGATGAAGAACGTGGCGCCGATCCGCCGCGAGATGGGCGTGCGCACCATCTTCAACATCCTCGGCCCCCTGACCAATCCCGCGGGCGCGCCTAACACATTGATGGGCGTGTTCCACCCCGACCTGGTCGGCATCCAGGTGCGCGTGATGCAGCGCCTCGGCGCGCAGCACGTCCTGGTCGTCTGGGGCAAGGACGGCATGGACGAGATATCGCTGGGCGCCGCGACCCTGGTCGGAGAGCTCAAGGACGGGGAGATCCGCGAGTACGAGATCCATCCCGAGGACTTCGGCCTGCGGATGGTCTCCCACCGCGGCCTGAGGGTGCGCGATGCCGAGGAGTCGAAGGGCATGCTGCTCGACGCGCTGGGCAACCGCGAGGGGGCGCCGCGCGAGATCGTCACGCTCAACGCGGGCGCGGCGCTCTACGCGGCCAACCTCGCCCCCACGATCGGCGACGGCATCGCCCGCGCGCGCGAGGCGATCGCCAGCGGCGCAGCCCTGGCCAAGGTCGAGGCCTTCGTCGCCTTCACGCGCGGCTGCAAGTGAGTGGTGGGACCGTGGCGGACACCCCCGACGTCCTGAAGAAGATCGTCGCCCGGAAGGCGGAAGAGGTCGCCGACCGGTCGGCGCGGCGTCCCCTGGGCGAGGTGAAGGCGGCCGCCGAGGCCGGCGGGCCGGCGCGCGGGTTCGTCGCCGCCATCGAGCGCAGGATCGCGGCGGCGCTGCCGGCCGTGATCGCCGAGGCGAAGAAGGCCTCGCCGTCGAAGGGCCTGCTGCGCCCGGACTTCGACCCGGCCGCGATCGCCCGCAGCTACGCCCGCGGCGGGGCGACCTGCCTGTCGGTTCTCACCGACGTCGACTTCTTCCAGGGCTGCGACGAGTACCTCGTGCGGGCGCGCGGCGCCTGCGCCCTGCCGGTGCTGCGCAAGGAGATGGACGCGGACTGCATCCTGCTGATCGCGGCCTGCCTCGACGACGATGCGCTGCGCGACCTGAACGGGCTGGCGCGACGCCTCGGGATGGACGTGCTGATCGAGGTGCACGACGGCGACGAGCTCGAGCGCGCGCTGGTGCTCGACAATCCGCTGGTCGGGATCAACAACCGCGACCTGCGGACCTTCGAGGTCAGCCTCGGCACGACCATCGGCCTGCTGCCGCGCATCCCGCGCGACCGCGTCGTGGTCACCGAGAGCGGGATCCTGGGGCCCGACGATGTGCGCCTCATGCGCAGCCACGGCGTCCACGCCTTTCTCGTCGGCGAGGCCTTCATGCGCGCGGGGGACCCCGGGGCGCGTCTGGCCGAGCTGTTCGGCGGCTGAGCCGTGCCGCTGGGGCTGCGCCGGCTCGCGGTCGTCTCGGCGGCGCTGGGCGCCGTCCTGCTCGCCCTGTGGCTCGTCACGCCGGAGCTGGAGGACCGGCCGGTCGCGCCGCAGGACCTGCCCTGGCACGTCGAGGTCCTCGACGACGGCAGCTCGCGGGTGCTCGGCATCCACCTCGGCGAAGCGGCGCTGAGCGACCTGATCGCGCGCTTCGGGTCGCCCGACGGCCTCGCGCTCTTCGTCGGTGAGCGTAGCGCTTCACTGGAGGCCTACTTCGCGACGGTCCGGCTGGGGCGCCTGGAGGGTCGCGTCGTGGCGAGGCTCGCATTGGCGGACGAGGAGGTCGAGGGTCTCACCCAGCGGGCGGTCGGCGCGGAGCCTGCCGCGGGAGGCAGCCGTCGCCTGCAGATGGGTCCCGCCGACAAGGCCGCCACCGGGCCGAGGCGCGTCGTCGCCATGAGCTTCCTTCCCAAGTACCGCGGCCTGGATGCGGCCTTCTTCAGGGAGCGCCTCGGGGAACCGCCGGCCTGGCAGTCGGCCGACCCGTCGGAGGTGCGCTGGTACTACCCCCGGCTCGGGCTCTCGCTGCTCCTCACCGCGGGTGCGGGGACAGTCCTCGAGTACCAGCCGCCCCGCGACTTCAGGGTGCCGCAGGACGCCCAGGGAGCGGGACGCTGAGCCTCAGGCCGCCTCGCTGCTGGCGGGAAGGATCTCGAGGATACGGCAGGCCACCGCGAAAGTGCCCTCGCCGTCCGGGATCTCGTGGCAGCGGATCGCTTCGAGCCGCGCGGCGAGCGGCGGGGTGATGGGGCTGTAGGGGGTGATGACGATGTCGACCTCCGCCCCCGCCGTCAGCGCCCGGTCGATCCACATGAGCAGTCCGCCGCCGCTGAGGTTCTTGACGATGGCGCCGCCCGGCGTGCGCTCGCTCGCGAGCCGGAACGAGGCCGGGCAATCGACCTGCATCCTGGGGTAGCTGCGCTTCTCGTCGTAGTCGAGCATGGGCGTCCTCGCCGCGTCGGCGGTTGTCGGGCTCGGGGAGAGAACGGCCGTCCGACGCCGAACTTGAGGGGGCGACGCTCAGGCGTCTGCCTCCGCGAGCCAGTCGCGCGGGCGCAGGTACAGGTCATAGAGCTCGGCCTCCGGCGAGCCGGGTGCGGGATGCCAGTCGTAGCGCCAGCTCACCCGCGGGGGCAGCGACATCAGGATCGACTCGGTGCGGCCACCGGACTGCAGGCCGAAGAGCGTGCCGCGGTCGTAAACCAGGTTGAACTCGACGTACCGGCCGCGGCGGTAGTGCTGGAAGGCGACCTCGCGCTCGCCGTAGGGCGTCGCCCGACGGCGCTGCAGGATGGGCAGATAAGCGGGGAGGTAGTGGTCGCCGACGCTGCGCGTGAGCGCGAAGCACCGGTCGAAGCCGCCTTCGTTGAGGTCGTCGTAGAACAGCCCGCCGACGCCGCGCGGCTCGTTGCGGTGCTTGAGGAAGAAATACGTGTCGCACCACTGCTTGTAGCGCGGGTGCACGTCGCTGCCGAACGGCGCGCAGGCCGCCTGCGCGGCGCGGTGCCAGTGGACCGCGTCCTCGCGGAAGCCGTAGTAGGGCGTGAGGTCGAAGCCGCCGCCGAACCACCAGACCGGCTCTTCGCCCTCCCTCTCGGCAACGAAGAATCGGACGTTGGCGTGCGAGGTGGGGACGTAGGGGTTTCGGGGGTGGATGACGAGCGACACGCCCATCGCTTCGAAGCGGCGGCCCGCGAGCTCGGGGCGCTGCGCGGTCGCCGAGGCGGGCAGCCTTCCGCCGGTCACGTGCGAGAAGTTGACGCCGGCCTTCTCGAGCACGGCGCCGTCCTCGAGCACGCGGGTCCGCCCGCCGCCGCCCTCCGGCCGGTCCCAGGCGTCCTCGCGGAACGCCGAGCCGGCCTCGGCCGTGAGCGCGTCACAGATGCGGTCCTGCAGGTCGAGGAGGTAGGAGCGCACGGCGTGGATGTCGGGTGCCTCTGGCACGGGGGGCTCTCGCGTTCGGGGTGGGCAGGCGACAGTAGCCGCGCGGGCGCAGTGCCGCAATGGGGGTGATGGTCCCTCCCGGCGGCCGCGGACCCTCCCGCTACGCAATCATGATCCGCGGCCGCTGGCGGGGATGGCTCCCGAGGACCGTGCGCAGCAGGGAGGCTGCGCGCGAGCCTACAGGGACGTATTCACGGCGTGTCCGAGGGGCCATGCGCGCCAGCGGCAGCACACCTTGCGCGTTTCCGCGGGCCTTGCGCCCGGTGCCGCTCGCCGCCCCGTTCCGCATCCTGCTCCAAGGGGCGGCCGCGGACGTCGTGTCCGCTCTACGCGGCACCGCGGCTCCGGCCCGCTACGTCTGCTCCTGTGCCCGCGGGCCTTGCGCCGGGTGCCGCTCGCCGCCCGGTTCCGCGTCCCGCTCCAACGGGCGGCCGCGCACGTCCCTGTGCGCTACGAGCGGCACCGCGGCTCCGGCCCGCTGCAAGTCCATCCAGCGGTCGCGGGCATTGCGGGGTGTCGCGCGCTGCCCGGCAGTCCGGTGCCAAACGGGCTACCGCCTCAGCAAGCGGCCCGACGCGCCGTCGCGGATCGGGGTCGGGCCGCGCAGGCCGCCGAGCGCGCCGTGGAGAATCAGGTCGACCGCGTCGCCGAGCTGGCGCCGCACGCCGAGCGGGCTGCGGGTGGGACGTGCGCCGCTGCGGTTGGCGCTGGTCGAGACGAGGGGACCCCCGAAGGCGCGACAGAGTGCGGCGGCGAGGGGGTGCGCGGTCACGCGCACCGCGAGCGTGGCACGGCCGCCGGTCAGCCAGGACGGCGTCGCCGGTGCGGCGGGCAGCACCCAGGTCACCGGCCCAGGCCAGTCCGCGCGCGCCGCGGCCTCCAGGTCGGGGTCGAGTGCGCCGAGGAAGGGCCGCACGCGCTCGAAGGCCTCGGCGATCAGGATCAGTCCCTTGCGTCGGGAACGCCCCTTTAGCGCCAGCAGGCGCGCGACTGCGACACCGTCGAGCGGATCGCAACCCAGCCCGTACACGCCCTCGGTCGGGTAGGCGACGATCCCGCCGCCCCGCAGGACCCGCACCGCCTGGCGCAGGAGAAAGGGGGACACGTCAGGCGCGGGATGCCTGCAGCGCCGCGTCGGCGGCCCGCACCTCGGCGGCGTTCGCCGACGGTCGCGACCGGGATGCCGCCGGGCATCTGCACGGTGGACAGCAGCGAGTCGATGCCCTTGAGCGGGCCGGCGTCCAGCGGGATGCCGATCACCGGCCTGAGCGTGAGGCCGGCGACTGTCCCGGCGAGGTGGGCGGCCAGACCGGCCGCCGCGATGAAGACGGCGCAGCCGCGGGCGTCGGCGTCCCTGACGTAGGCGTGAGTGGCTTCCGGCGTGCGGTGCGCGGACGTGATCCGCGCCTCGTGAGGGATGCCCAGGCCCTCGAGAACCTCGAGCGTCTTTTCCAGGACCGGCAGGTCCGACTTCGACCCCATCAGGACGGCGACGAACGGCTGGCTCATGGGAAGCGCTACCCCGGATCGGAAGGGCCGGACGATAGCCCAAGCGCCCGGTGCCGGCCAGCGGGCAGACGCGACCGGCCGTTCAGCCCGTGCCGGTCGCCTTCGCAGGCGCCTTTTTCCGCGGTGCCGCCTTCGCCGCAGTCTTCTTGGCGGCTGCCTTCTTGGTGGTCGCCTTCTTCGCCGCGGCTGCCTTTTTCTTCGCCGGGCCCTTGGCAGACGCCGCCTTCGCTGCCGCAGGTGCCGCCGGACGCGCCGGTCGGCCCGTGGCCGCTGCGGGATTCGCCGCAGTCTCGCCGGTGCCCTCGGCGGGCTGGGCGTAGCCGCACTCCTTGCGCGGGCAGACCTTCTCGGTGCCGCGCCGCTGGGTCGTCTTGAGCGTCAGGATCGGCCAGGCGCAGCGCGGGCAGGGCTCGTTCAGCGGCTCGTTCCAGGTGGCGTAGTCGCAGCTCGGGTACGTGGAGCAGGAGTAGAAGATCTTGCCGCGGCGGGACTTGCGCTTGCGCAGCGTCCCCTTGTGGCACTGCGGGCAGGTGACCCCGGTGTCCTCGGGCTTCTCGAGGGGCTCGATGTGTCGGCAGGTAGGGTAGGTAGAGCAGCCGATGAAGGGCCCGTACCGGCCCTTGCGAACGACCAGCGGTGCGCTGCAGAGGGGACAGCTGCGGCCTTCGACAACCTGTGAGGGCGCAGCCTCCTCCGTCTCGGCTTTGTCCCCGAGGTTGCGCGTATAGCTGCACTCGGGGTAAGCGCTGCAGCCGACGAAGCGGCCGTGCCGCCCCAGCCGCGCGACCAGCGGCTTGCCGCACTTCGGGCAGGCCTCGTCGAGCTGGTCCTGTGTCACGTCGCTGCGCTTGACGTTCTCGCCGGTGTGCTCGACGAGCTCTAGGAAGGGCTTCCAGAACCTCCGCAGCAGGGGCTTCCAGTCCTCCTCGCCCCGAGACACCGCGTCGAGCTCGTCCTCGAGCGCGGCGGTGAAGTTGTAGTCGACGTAGCGCGTGAAGTACTGGGTCAGGAAGCGGTTGACGACCCGCCCGACGTCGGTCGGGTGGAAACGCTTGCTGCGCAGCTCGACGTACTCCCGGTCCTGGAGCGTCGAGATGATGGCGGCATAGGTCGAAGGGCGGCCGATGCCGTACTCCTCGAGGGCCTTGACCAGCGTCGCCTCGCTGAAGCGCGGCGGCGGCTCCGTGAAATGCTGCTCGGCGCGGATCGCCTGCACGGGGACCGTCTCGCCCTCGCGCAGCGCCGGCAGGCGGCCCTCGCCGTCGTCGTCGGGCGTGTCGTCGCGTCCCTCGAGGTAGACGGTCATGAAGCCGGGATCGGCCACCGTCGCGCCGGTCGCGCGGAAGATCCCGGTCTGCCCGGCCGCCATGTCCACTGCGACCGTATCGATCGTCGCGTGCGTCATCTGGCAAGCGACGGTCCGCTTCCAGATCAGCTCGTAGAGCCGGTGCTGCTCCTTGGTCAGATGCGGCGCGACGTCGTCCGGCAGGCGCTGCACCGAGGTCGGGCGGATCGCCTCGTGCGCCTCCTGGGCGTTCTTCGCCTTGGTCTTGTAGCGGCGCGCCTCGGCGGGCAGCGCGCCCTTGCCGTAGCGGCCCGCCACGAAGTCGCGGATCTCGGCGATCGCCTCCTCCGCGAGATTCACGGAGTCGGTGCGCATGTAGGTGATCAGGCCCACCGCCCCCTCGCCGGTGTCGACGCCCTCGTAGAGCTGCTGGGCGATGCGCATGGTCCGCTGCGCGGTGAAGCCGAGCTTGCGCGCCGCCTCCTGCTGCAGGGTCGAGGTCGTGAACGGCGCCGCCGGGTTGCGCCGCTTCTGCTTCTTCTCGACGGCTACGACCTCGAGGGCCCCTCGGGCGGCCGCGTCGAGCGACTCGCGGATGCGCGCGGCCGCCGCCTCGTCCGTGACGTCGAACTGCTCCAGCTTGCGGCCCTCGAGCTGGACCAGCTTCGCGACGAAGCCCTGGCCGGCCTTTTCGCAGTCCGCCTCCAGCGTCCAGTACTCGCGAGCCTGGAATGCCTCGATCTCCTCCTCGCGCTCGACGATCATGCGCAGCGCAGGGCTCTGGACGCGGCCGGCCGAGAGGCCGCGGCGTACCTTGCGCCACAGCAGCGGCGACAGGTTGAAGCCCACGAGGTAGTCCAGCGCCCGGCGCGCCTGCTGGGCGTTGACGAGGTCCATGGACAGCTCGCGCGGGTGGGCGATCGCGTCGCGCACCGCGTTGCGCGTGATCTCGTTGAACACCACGCGGTGGATTGCCTTGCCGTTCAGCGCCTTGTGGGCGCGCAGCAGCTCCTGGATGTGCCAGGAGATCGCCTCGCCCTCGCGATCCGGGTCGGTCGCGAGGTAGAGGGCA
>JALORY010000057.1 GCA_025458675.1 Gammaproteobacteria bacterium
TCTACGACAAGACCACGAAGAAGTGGACCTGCTTCAAGCGCGCCCACGTCGACCTGGTCGACAAGTCGAAGCTGTTCAAGCCCGCCGCGCACTGAGCGGTCGCCTGACGGCTGAGTGACGGGGGTCCGGGCGCCGCGAGGCGCCCGGACCCTTTTCGTCTGTGCCGTGGTCGTCCGATCGACCACGCGGCGCGCGGTTGAGTCGGCGCGATGCTGCCCCGATCTCCCGCAGGTCCCCCATTCCGCGTCACCAGGAGAGCACCGCCATGAGCGAGCAGATGCCCGACATCCCCTTCAAGAGCTCGATCCTCCCGAAACTGCTCGAGGAGGACACGCGCATCCGCTTCCGCTGCCACACGGCGATCTCGTGCTTCAACGCCTGCTGCCGGCGGGCGGACGTGACCCTCGCGCCGTACGACGTCGTCCGCCTCAAGCAGCGTCTCGGCATGACGTCGACCGACTTCCTCGCGAAGCACACGGTGCCCTTCGAGATGGATGCGGACGGGCTGATGGGCATCAAGCTCAAGACCGACGACCAAGGCGCCTGCCTGCTGCTCGATGGCGACAAGGGCTGCGGCGTGTACACCGACCGACCGACCGTCTGTCGCTATTACCCCCTCGGGCTGCTCGCGCTGCACCCGAAGGGGGCCGCCGAGGACCAGCAGCACTACTCGATGGTGGTCGAGGCGCACTGCAAGGGCCACGAGGAGGACCGCGAGCTCACGATCGGGGAGTACCGCGCCGAGCAGGGCGTGCTGGAGTACGACGAGGTCAACCGCGAGTGGTACCAGCTGCTCCTCAAGAAGCGCTCCGCCGGCCCCACGGTCGGCCGTCCGCCGCTCGCGAGCCTGCAGCTCTTCTTTCTCGCCTGCTACGACGTCGACCGCTTCCGCCGCTTCGTGCTGTCGGAAAACTTCAAGGGCACCTACGCGCTCGATGCCGAGGTGTATGCCGCCCTCGAGCAGGACGACGTGGCACTGCTGCGCTTCGGCTTTCGCCTGCTGCGCCAGGTCCTCTTCGGCGAGCGCACGATCGACGAGCGGCCGCAGGCCTGGGAGAAGCGTGCCCAGGAGCGTGCGCCGGTCTGGGAGGCGCGCCTCGAGGCCGAGAAGCGCCACTGGCAGGAGCAGCAGGAGGCCCGCATGCGCGAGGAAACCACCGGCAAGAGCGGGGACGCTTGACCGCTGGGCGGCGCCGGGCCATACCATCGCGACCCCGCCGCCGCCCCACGGAGCGCCCCATGAACAGACGCGGTTTCCTGATCGTCCTCGCCGCCGGCGCGCTTGCCGCCTGCGCCACGGCCCGCGAGGACGAGCTCATGCTCACCCTGCGCTCCTACGAAGCGGCGGTCCGCTGGGGCATGATGGATCGCGCCTACGAGTTCATGAAGCAGGATCCCGAGCATCCGATCGAGGCGCCGCCGGGCGTCGAGCAGGTCCGCGTGACGGGCTACGACCGGGTCTCGCCGGTGGTGCCCGCCGGGGAGAAGCGCTACACGGTGACGGCCCAGATCCGCTACGTGCAGCTGGATCGCCAGGTCGAGCGGATGCTGACGGACCGGCAGTACTGGGAGTGGGACGAGAAGGGCAAGCGCTGGGTCAGGAGCAACGCCATCCCGTCTTTCCAGTGACACCGTTCGGCGCCGCGCGTCAGGGCTCCTCCAGCAGCGCGCGGACCGTCCGCACCACCTCGGGGCTGTCCCAGGCGAACGCGCCGTAGACGGCGTAGCGCGCGCGGTGCGCGCGGTCGAGCAGCACAGACGTCGGGAAGGCATAGGCCTTCCAGGCCTTGAAGCTGCCGCCCTCGGGGTCGAGCAGCACCGGGAAGCGCACGGGCCGGTCGGCCAGGAAGCGCTCGACCGTCGCGCGGTCCTCGCCAACGTCCACGGCCAGCACGGTGAACCCGTGCGCGGCCAACTGGGCGTGCAGCCGGTCCAGCGACGGGATCTCCTCGACGCAGGGCGGACACCAGGTGGCCCAGAAATTCACCAGGACCACCTGGCCGCGGAGCGCTGCGAGGTCCACGGGCTGGCCCGCGAGATCGGGCAGCGCCAGCGGTGGGGCGGCGAAGGGCTCGCGCACCGGCCGCAGAAGCTCCGCGCCCGCCTCTGCGCCGCTCGCCTCGCCGGGGCCCGCGGGCGCCGCCACGGCGCTCGGTGCCGGACCGTAGGCATCGAGCAGCGCGAGCGCGCGGCCGAGCATGGCGGGGAGCCGGCCGGTCATCTCGGGCTCCCCGGGCCGGGTTGCGTCGCGCACCTCGAACCCGTCCGACACGCCGGCCAGCTTCTGCACGTAGACGGGCGCGCCGCCGGTCTGCAGTGCCCCCGCGACGTCGGCGATGCGCCACCAGCCGGACGAGTTCTCCGGCTGCATGACGAACACCGGGGCGTTCGTCGCCCTGACGATCGGGGCGAAGTGCGCGTCCTCGCCACCCTGGGGGGTCCGGCCGTAGAGCTTCGGGTAGAGCAGCACCAGGCCACCGAGCTCGCCGCGCCGCCCCGGCTGCGATTGCCAGGCGCGGGCCGCCGCGAGCGCGAGCTGCCCCGTGCGGCCGCCCGCGAGCACGTAGACCCGCTTCCCCGTCGCCGCCGCTGCGTCGAGCAGCGCGCCCACCGCCTCGGCCGGCACGTCGGCGAGGCTGTAGCCACCCGGTGCGAGGAACCAGCCGGTGTGCAGGTCCGGCATCCAGACCTCGATTCCCGCCTCGGCCAGGGCGCGTGCCGTCGGCAGCTGGCGCGGACCCGGTCCGTCTTCGGGCGGGAGCCAGAGCACGAGCCGGGTGCCCTGCGCCTCGGCGATGACGACCGGGACGTCCACGCCGCCGATCAGGAGGCCGCGCGTCTCGAGCGCCGCCGCCGCAGGCGACGCGAGCCAGACCAGCAGCGCGAGGCAGCTGGCGCACAGGTGTGCGGCGGGCGCTGTGTAGAATCGCGTCATGAGGCTGGGTTTCGGCACATCGGCTCGGTCGCGTGACGCCGTGGCCTTTATCGCCATTCCTGCGGGCACGCGCAACTCGGCGGCGAAGGGGGAAACGCCGTGAGCGGCGCCGCCGGCGAGCGGCGCCGCGGGCGTGGCGCCTCGTCGAATCCGGCCAACCGGTACGCGGCGACCTGCACCGAGGCCGTCGACGACGGCTGGCACCAGGAGCCCCTGCCGCCGCTCGCCACGACGCTGACGCGGGATGCGACCCGGAGCGTGATCGCCCGCAACGACTCCCCCGACATCCCCTTCGATCGCGCGATCAACCCTTACCGCGGCTGCGAGCACGGCTGCATCTACTGCTACGCGCGTCCCGGCCACGCCTGGCTCGGCCACTCGCCCGGGCTCGACTTCGAGACGCGGCTCTACGCCAAGGCCGATGCCGCGGCGCGGCTCGAGGAGGAGCTCGCCGCGCCCGGCTACCGCTGCGCGCCGATCGCCCTGGGCTCCTACACGGACGTCTACCAGCCGGTCGAGCGCACCCAGCGGATCACGCGGTCGCTGCTCGAGGTCCTGGCCCGCTGCGGCCACCCGGTCACGCTGGTCACCAAGTCCGCGCTGGTCGAGCGGGACCTCGACCTGCTGGGCGACATGGCCGCGCGCGGCCTCGTCCAGGTGCGATTCTCGATCGCCACGCTGCGGCCGGAGGTCGCGCGGCAGCTCGAGCCCCGAGCGGCGAGCCCCGCGCGGCGCCTCCAGGCGATCGAGCGCGTGCGTGCCGCCGGCGTGCCGGTGGGCGTGCTGGTGGCGCCGGTCATTCCCGTGCTGACCGACCCCGAGATGGAGAAGGTGCTGGTCGCCGCCCGGGAGGCCGGGGCACGCGAAGCGGACTACGTCCTGCTGCGCCTGCCGCTCGAGGTCGCCGCCCTGTTCCGCGAGTGGCTCTCGGCACACTTTCCGGGCGAGGCGGCGCGGGTGATGGCGCGAGTGCAGGACACCCGCGGCGGGCGCGACGACGATCCGCGCTTCGCGCGGCGCATGGTCGGCACCGGCGTCTACGCCGATCTGCTGGCCAAGCGCTTCCGGGTTGCCGCCGCGCGGCTCGGTTTCGGCAATCTGCCGCCGCTGCGCGCCGATCGGTTCCGGCCGCCGGCGCGCGGTGGCCAGCTGGCGTTGTTCTGATCCGCCGGATCAGACGTGGAGGTGAGGAGATGACCCGCAGGACACAGAGGCTCGCGGGCCGGATCGCGACGACCCTGGTGGCGCTGGCGCTCGCCGGGTGCGAGTGGGCGCCCCTGACGCGCGAAGGCGAGGGCGTGACCCTCGCGCGGCCCGAGCACGTGCAGAACTGCCGCCGCCTCGGCGAGGCCACCGCGAAGGTCAAGAGCGAGGTCGGCGGAATCGCGCGCGACCCGGCGACGGTTGCCGAGGAGCTCGGCAACCTCGCCCGCAACGCCGCCGCCGGCATGGGGGGCGACACCGTCGTCCCGTCGGGTCAGCCCGTCTGGGGCGAACAGCGCTTCACCGTCTATCGCTGCCGGCAGGGGCGGTAGCCGGATGTGCGGCGACTACTTGAAGATCTCCGCGAAGAACGCCTGCATCCGCGCCCACGAGCGCGCGTCCGCCTGCGCGTCGTACTTCAGGTTCGCGATCCCGAACTTGCCCGCGTCCGGGTTGGTGAAGCCGTGCACGACCCCGCCGTAGCTCACGAGCTCCCAGTTCGCGCCGGCGGCGGCCAGCTTGGCCTCGAAGTTCTGCACGACCTCGGGCGGGATCATCGCATCGGCCTGGCCGTGCAGGGCGAGGATCTCGGGGCCGATCTTCCCTTTCGACTCGGCCGGCGCGGCCGGCAGCGAGCCGTGGAAGCTCACCACGCCCTTGAGGTCCGCGCCGCCGTAGGCCATCTGCAGCACCGTGCCGCCACCGAAGCAGTAGCCGATCGCCGCGACCCGGCCGCCGTCGACGAGGTCGCTCGCCGTCAGCTGGCCGAGCCCGAGGGCCGCGCGTTCGCGCCACAGATCGACGTCGGCCGTGACCTGCTGCATCCACTGCCTCGCCTGGTCGGGCGTCTCGGTCACCTTGCCGTCGCCATACATGTCCGCGGCGAAGGCGACGTAACCCAGCTCGGCGAGCATGCGCGCACGCTTCTTGGCGTAGTCGTTCAGCCCCCACCACTCGTGGATCACGAGCACGCCGGGTCGCTTGCCGACGACCGCGTCGTCCCAGTAGAGGTGGCCCGTGAGCCTGGTGCCGTGGTCGTCGTAGGTGATGGCCTTGCTCTGCACGGCCGCCTGCGCGCTGCCGAGCGTCAGCGTCAGCACGAGGCCGATCAGGGTGCGGAACGGGTTGGTCGTCATGTTGCCTCCTTGGGATGGACTGTTTCGACGCATTCGCGCGTCGGATCTCGCAATTCCCGCCACGCCGGGTGGGCGTCGATCAGCGCGAGCGCCCGCGCGAGCAGTGTCTTGCCCGGCTCGACGCGGTGCCAGGTCGACGCGCCCGACGGGTGGGGCAGCGCGATGAGGTCCGCCTCGTGGTCACCGGCGCGCACGCGCAGGGTCCGGCCGATGACGGCGTCCAGCCGGGCGAGCGGGAAGAAGCGGCCGATCGCCAGCTTGCCGACGGGCAGGATCAGGCGTGGGCGCAGCAGGTGCAGCTCGGCGTGCAGCCAGCGCGCGCAGTTCTCGATCTCCTGCGCGTCGGGAACGCGGTCGCCGCCCTTCGGGTTCTTGCCGGGGAAGCAGCGGCACACCGCGGCCATGTAGACCCGCTCCCGGAACGCGCCCTCCTCGAGGCCGATCCCCGCGAACCACTTGAACAGCGTCTTGCCCGCCGTCCAGGCGAAGGGCTTGCCCGCCGGTCCCTCGCGCGCGCCGGGCGCCTGGCCGACGAGCAGGACGGGAGACACGACCGCCTGCCCGCTGACCACCGGCCCGATCACGTCGGGGCACAGGGTGCAGTCGAGCAGGCGCGCCCGGTGGGCGCGGATCGCTTGAAGGGCAGAGGTCACGGGATCATCATGCGGCGCCTGTGACGGGCCAGTGTGCCCGCGGGAGCCCTGCGATGAAAGCCATGGTGATGACGGCGCCGGGCGGGCCGGAGGTGCTCGCGCTGCACGACCTGCCGGAGCCGGCGGTCGTCCGTCCGACCGACGTGAAGGTGCGGCTGCGCGCGGCGGGCGTGAACCCCGTCGACACCAAGATCCGCAGCCGTGGCCTGTTCCATCCCGGTCCGCTGCCCGCCGTCCTCGGGTGCGACGGGGCGGGCGAGGTCGTCGCGGTCGGCCGCATGGTGACCCGCTTCAAGCCGGGCGACCTCGTCTGGTTCTGCAACGGGGGGCTCGGCCGCGAACAGGGCAACTACGCCCAGGTCACGGTCATCGACGAGACCCTGGCGGAGGCGGTGCCGGCAGGGGTGGACTGCGTGCACGCCGCCGCGGCGCCGCTGGTCCTCATCACGGCCTGGGAGGCCCTGTGCAGCCGCTGCTGCCTGCAGGAAGGCCAGACGGCGCTGATCCACGCCGGCGCGGGGGGCGTCGGGCACGTCGCGATCCAGCTCGCCCGCCTGTGGGGGGCGCGCGTCGCCGCCACGGTGAGCTCGCCGGAAAAGGCGGCCTTCGTCCGCGGCCTCGGCGCAGAAGAGGTCATCGACTACACGCGGCAGGACCTGGTCGCGGCGGTGAATGCTTGGACCGGCGGGCGCGGGGCGGACATCGTGCTCGACACGGTCGGGCCCGCCGTCTTCCAGGCGAGCATCCCCGCCGTCGCGCACTACGGGCGGCTGGTCACCCTTCTCGACCCCGGCCCGGGGATCGACTGGAAGGAGGCGCGGATGCGCAACCTCCACGTCTCCTTCGTCCTGATGCTCACGCCCATGCTGCGCGACCTCCCGGAGGCGCGCGCGGCGCAGGTCGACATCCTGCGGCAATGCGGCGAGTGGATGGGGCGTGGCGAGCTCCGCGTCGCGGTGGGCCACACCTTCCCGCTCGAGCAGGCCGCCGAGGCGCACCGCCTCATCGAGCAGGGGCACGTGCAGGGCAAGGTGGTGCTGACGATCGATTGAGGGTCCGCCTGGCGATCGCGGGCCGTTCACGTCGCGAATGCATAGATCTCGCCGTTTGCGAACGCGAGGTCGACGGCGTCCGCTGGCGGGATGTCCTCCGCCTCGCTGCGCAGCACGCGCAGCGTCTCCTCGTGACAGACGAGGATGACCCCGGCGTGCGATTGCTCCTTCAGCCACGCGAGGAAGCCGGCGACCCGATCCCGGTGGTCCAGCAGGCTCTCGCTGCCATTGGGACGCGCGTGGAGCGGGTCGTGGGCGATCGCGGCCTGGTATTCGGCGACGGGGCGTCCCTCGCAGCCCGAGCGGATGTCGGCGAGGCGGGCGTCCACCGTCACCGCGGCGCCAATGCGCGCGGCAATGATCGCCGCCGTCTCGCGCGCCCGCGGCAGCGGCGAGGCGTAGACCGCGTCGACGGGGGAGACGGCGAGCCGCTCCGCCGCCGCGGCGGCCTGCGCGCGTCCCCGCGCGGTCAGGTGAACCGGCTGCGCCGGGTCGTCGTTGCACAGCCGGAGCAGGTTGTATTCGGACTCGCCGTGGCGGACGGCCCAGACGCGCATCAGACGGTGCGCTCTACCCGCAGCACCACGCCGTCCACGCCCGTCACCAGCACCTTCGCCCCCGCGGCGCAGTCCGGTCCGCTGATCTTCCAGGTGGTGTCGTCGACCCGGATCTTGCCGACGCCGTTGACGATCGGCTCGTCGAGGTTGAAGACGCGCCCGACGTACTGCTCGCCGCGACGGTTGAGGCGCGGCTGGTCGGTCGTGCCGAGGTAGCGACGCACCACCCAGCGGCCGACGGCGACGCTCGCCACGCTCAGCACCGCGAAGGTGATCAGCTGCCCCTGCCACGAATAGTCGGGGATGGCGATCAGGACGAACCCGACGAGCGCCGCGGCGATGCCGAGCCAGAGGAAGTAGATCCCCGGCGCGAGCATCTCGATGACGACGAAGGCGAGCCCGAGGGCCCACCAGTGCCAGAAGTCGACGTCGAAGCCCGGGCTCACGACTTGCCGCCGGCCACGCCGCGGCCGAGCGCCTCTCGCGTGAGCTCGGCGATGCCGCCGAGCGCGCCGATCAGGCTGCCCGCCTCGAGCGGCATCAGCACCAGCTTCTGGTTCGGCGCCGACGCGACCTTCTCCAGGGCCTCGGTGTAGCGCTGGGCGACGAAGTAGTTGATGGCGTGCAGGTCGCCGCGCGCGATCGCTTCGGACACGGCAGTGGTCGCCTTGGCCTCGGCTTCGGCCAGACGCTCGCGCGCCTCGGCCTCGCGGAACGCGGCCTCCTTCTGCCCCTCGGCCTGGAGGATTGCCGCCTGCTTCTCGCCCTCCGCCTGCAGGATCGCCGACTGCCGCTTGCCCTCGGCCTCGAGGATTGCCGCGCGCTTGTCACGCTCCGCCTTCATCTGCCGTGCCATGGAGTCGACGAGGTCACGCGGCGGGCTGATGTCCTTGATCTCGATGCGCGTCACCTTCACGCCCCAGGGCGTGGTGGCGTCATCGACCACCGACAGCAGGCGGGCGTTGATCTGGTCGCGCTGCGACAGCAGCTCGTCGAGGTCCATCGAGCCCATGACCGTGCGGATGTTGGTCATGGTGAGGTTGAGGATGGCGTACTGCAGGTTCTGCACTTCGTAGGCCGCCTTGGGCGCGTCGAGCACCTGGTAGAAGACCACGCCGTCGACCGTGACCATGGCGTTGTCGCGGGTGATCACCTCCTGGGAGGGGACGTCGAGCACCTGCTCCATCATGTTGATGCGGTTCCCGACCTGGTCGATGACCGGGATGATGACGTTGAGCCCGGGGGTCAGGGTGCGGGTGTAGCGCCCGAAGCGCTGCACAGTCCACTCGCTGCCCTGCGGGACGGATTTGACGCCGAGCACGACGAGGACCAGGGCGAGCGCGAGCACGACCAGGACGAAGATTTCCATGCGAGTCTCCGGGGATGACGAGGCGGGCAGTATAGCGGGCGGCCGGGACCGCAGCGGCGGCCCCGCCGGCGCGGTCCAGCTGTCGCGGATTCTTAACACACAGGCCCGGTCGGCTCAGACGACCGCTTTAAAATCAGTATGTTGGGCGGCGGCCCGGATCGTGCATTGGTGGGGTATCCGAGCGGGATACCTGCAGCACAAGATCATGGTCACCATACTCACGCCCCGCGAGATCGACTACGACGTGCTCTATCACTGGTGCCGGGTGCACGGCATCCACGCCGTCGACCTGTTCCGCAGTCAGACGCGGCCGACGCTCTGCACCCGCGAGGGCCAGCTGTGGTGGCGCGTGTTCCTGCCGAGCGGCGGGGAAGCGATCATCCCGCGGCTCGGCCGCCGCCTGCGCTGACGGCCGGTCCGCCACCCGTTCGACCGCCGGTCGCGTGCGCGGCGCCGCGCGCCGACCTGCGTGGGGGCTCGGGCTGACGCTACGATAGCGGGGCCATGAGTCCCTACGCCGTCCCCCCCAAGTCGCTGCTGCGGCTCGTCGGTCGCGCGATCGCCGACTACGCGATGATCCGCGACGGCGACCGCGTCCTGCTCGGCGTGTCCGGTGGCAAGGACTCGCTGTCTCTGCTCCAGGTGCTGTGCCACCTGCGCACCTATGCGCCGGTGCGCTTCGACCTCGGTGTGATCACCGTCGACCCCGAGGTCGAAGGCTTCGACCCGTCGTCGCTCACCGCCTACTACGACCGCCTCGGCGTGCCGTGGCACTACGAGCGCCAGCCGATCATGGAGGAGGCGAAGGCGCGCATGGATGGCGACTCGTTCTGCGCGTACTGCTCGCGGATGAAGCGCGGGATCATGTACACGGTGTGCCGGCGCGAGGGCTACGGCGTGCTCGCGCTCGCGCAGCACCTCGACGACCTCGCGGAGAGCTTCCTGATGTCGGCCTTCCACGGCGGGCAGCTGCGCACCATGAAGGCCCACTATCGCAACGACGCAGGCGACGTGCGCATCGTCCGGCCCTTCGTCTACGTGCGCGAGACGCAGACCGCGACCTTCGCCGCTCGGGCCGACCTGCCGGTCGTCCCGGACTCCTGCCCTGCCTGCTTCAGCGCGCCGACCCAGCGGCAGCACATGAAGGAGCTGCTCGCCCGGGAGGAACGCGCGTACCCGCACCTCTACGCGAACCTGCTGCACGCAATGCGGCCACTGATGGGCGAGCGGCAGCCGCCTGGCCGCCGGGCGCACGCAGTGGCCGAGGCGCCGACGGCGGCGGCCGACGATGGCGGATAGCGACGGCCTGCGCCGATTCGTCTTCGAGGGCGCGGGCGTGCGCGGCGCCCTCGTGCACCTCGACGCGAGCTGGCAGGCGGTGCTCGACCGGCACCCGTACCCGCCCGCCGTGCAGCGTCCGCTGGGTCAGGTGCTCGCCGCCGCCGTGCTGCTGTCGAGCACCATCAAGTTCGAAGGGACGTTGATCCTGCAGGTCGAGGCGGAGGGGCCGGTGCGCACGCTCGTCGCCCAGGCGACGGACCGGCGCACGCTGCGTGGGCTCGCCCGCTGGGAGGGCGAGGTCCCCGACGGCGGCGGGCTCGCCGAGACCTTCGGCGCGGGCCGCCTCGTCCTCACCGCGAGCGCGCCCGGCGGCGACCGGTACCAGGGCGTGGTGGCCCTCGAGGGCGCGACCCTGGCCGGCGCGCTGGAGGCCTACTTCGCACAGTCGGAGCAGCTGCCGACGCGGCTGTGGCTCGCCGTCGACGGGCCGCGGGCGGCCGGCCTGCTGCTGCAGCGCCTGCCCGGGCCGACCGACGACGAGGACGCCTGGCGGCGCACCGCGATGCTGGCCGACACGCTGCGCGACGCCGAGCTGCTGAAGCTCGGGACCAAGGACCTGCTGCGCCGCCTGTTCCACGAGGAGACCGTGCGCCTGTTCGAGGCCGAGCCGGTCGCCTTCCGCTGCGGCTGCTCGCGCGAGCGTGTCGATGGGCTGCTGCGGGCCCTCGGTCGGGAAGAGGTGGACGAGGTGCTGACGGCACAGGGCGCGATCGAGGTCACCTGCGAGTTCTGCAACCGCGTCTATCGCCTCGACCGGGTGGACGCCGAGCTGCTGTTCCGCGAGCGCGGGGCGGATGTGACCGACACGCGGCATTGAGTGACCGACACGCGGCATTGATTCGTGTCGTCGAGCGGGGGCGTCCCCTCGCACGGAGTGACGCGTCGCTTCTCGATGCGCCGGTCGATCCGTTGCCGGATCGACGGGCGTCGCGAGTATCATTGCATATCCGGAAGAGCGTTCCATAATTGCACGCATGATTTCGCGCCGGCTCCTAACCGCGGTCGCCTCCGCCTTGGACGAGGTGCCGGCGGTGGCGCTGCTCGGGCCACGGCAGGTGGGCAAGACCACGCTGGCGCTCGATGTGGCTGGAACACGACCCGCGGTCTATCTCGATCTCGAGTCCGAAGCCGACCGGGCCAAGCTCGCCGAGCCGGAGCTGTATCTGGCGCAACACGCGGACAGGCTGGTCATCCTCGACGAGATCCAGCGCACGCCGCAGCTCTTCAACAGCCTGCGTGGCCTGATCGATGCCGGTCGCCGGCGCGGGCAGGGCAAGGGACGCTTTCTGGTGCTGGGCTCCGCGTCGATCGACCTGCTCAAGCAGTCGAGCGAGTCGCTCGCCGGGCGCATCCGCTATCTGGAGCTCGCGCCGCTCGACGCGGGTGAAGTCGGTCGCGATCGGCTCGACGCGCTCTGGCTGCGCGGCGGATTCCCGGAGAGCCTGCTGGCCGGATCCGACGCGGCGAGCCTGCGCTGGCGGGGGGATTTCATCCGCACCTACCTCGAGCGCGACATTCCGCAGCTCGGTCCACGCATTCCGGCGGAGACGTTGCGACGGCTCTGGACGATGCTGGCGCACCAGCAGGGCGGCCTCCTGAACGCGGCGGCGCTTGCGCGTGCCCTGGCCGTGGATGGCAAGACGGTCGCCGCCTATCTCGACCTGCTGGTGGACCTGCTCCTGGTGCGCCGCCTGGCGCCGTGGCACGGCAACATCCGCAAGCGCCTGATCAAGTCGCCCAAGGTCTACGTTCGCGACAGCGGGCTAGTGCACGCGCTGCTCGGGGTCGGCGATCGCGAGGCCTTGCTGGCGCACCCGGTGGCCGGCGGGAGCTGGGAGGGCCTGGTGGTCGAGTCGCTGATCGCC
>JALORY010000012.1 GCA_025458675.1 Gammaproteobacteria bacterium
GACATCGCCGGGGCGCGCAACTACCTGCAGCGCTATCTGGGCGTGGCGCAGCACAACGCGGAGAGCCTGGCGATCGCTGCCGAGGTGGAGCAGCGTGCCGGCGACCGCAACAAGGCGGCGGCCTACGACAGGCTGCGGCGCGAACGGTATCCCGATACGCCCGCAGCGGCGCGCGCGAGAGGACAGTGATGGAACCTGCCATTCAGGGCGAGCAGTCCGGGCTCGTGACGGAGCTGCCGCTACGCAAGGGGCCCGGCGAGCGGCTGCGGGCGGCGCGCGTCGCCGCCGGAATCCCGCTCGAGCGGGTCGCCAACGATCTGCACCTGCACCCGGAGCTGCTCGAGGCGCTCGAGCGCGACATCTACGGCCAGATGCCCGGCCGCGTGTTCGCGCGTGGCTACCTGCGCAACTACGCACGTCTGGTGGAGCTCGATCCGGACCAGATCCTCGCGGCCTACGACGCGCTCTTCCCCGCCCCCGACGAGGCGGACGGAGGTCTGCACCGGGTCGTCAGCGGGCAGCCGCTGCGCTCGAGTGTGGACAGCGGCCACGGGTTCGTGCGCATCGTCACGTGGGGGATCGTGCTGGGGCTGATCGTGCTCCTGCTCATCTGGTGGCAGGGTTACCTCACGCTGCCGGGATTGACCTCGACGAGTCCCCAGCCCGCACCCGACGTGACCTTGCCAGCCGGCGCCGAGACGTCGTCCCCCGCGATGCAGCGTGACGTGGCCGCCCAGCTGGCCGAGACACCGCCGGCGCGCAGCGAGGCGGGCGCAGCGCCCGCGCCCGTGCCGGAGGCCGCCCGGCCGGCGACCGTGGCGGCGGAGCCCGCGAGGCCGGCGCCCGCGGCGGAGTCCCCGGCGGGTCCCGCGCCCAAGGTGGTCCTGCAGGTGACGGCCCGCACCTGGGCCGAGGTCGTCGACGCCTCGGGCCAGTTCAAGCTCAACGGCACCTTCGAGCGGGGTTACACCAAGACGCTCGGCGGCGAGCCGCCGTACCGCATCTCGATCGGGAACGTGAACGGCGCGAGGATCACCGTGGATGGCGAGCCGTTGGATCTCAAGCCGCACTTCAACGGACGGCTCGTTCGCCTGACGCTCGACCCCCGGCGGGCGACGAAGCCCGAGTGAGCGATCGCCAGTGCGCGCCGGGCTGAACCACGGCGCGCCTCCCGCGCAGCCCCTCGCAGAGACACGATGAGCAAGAACCTTCAGGCCGTGCGCGGCATGCGCGACATCCTCCCGGAGCAGACGCCGCTCTGGCAGTGGATGGAGGACCGCGCGCGCGCCGTCCTGGCCGGCTACGGCTACAGCGAAATCCGTCTGCCGGTGCTCGAGATGACCGAGCTCTTCGAGCGGTCGATCGGCGAGGTGACGGACATCGTCGAGAAGGAGATGTACACCTTCGCCGATCGCAACGGCGACAGCCTGACGTTGCGGCCGGAGGGAACGGCCGGCTGCGTCCGCGCCGGCATCGAGCACGGGCTCTTCTACAACCAGGTGCAGCGGCTCTGGTACCAGGGGCCGATGTTCCGGCACGAGCGCCCGCAGAAAGGACGGTACCGGCAGTTTCATCAGATCGGCGTCGAGGCCTTCGGGCTCGTCGGGCCCGACGTCGACGTCGAGCTGATTCTCCTGACCGCGCGCCTCTGGCGCAGTCTCGGCCTCGCCGACCTCGAGCTGCAGCTCAACTCCCTCGGCACGCCGGCCGAGCGCACGCGCTATCGCGAGGTGCTGGTCGCCTACCTGCGGGAGCGGGTCGACCGGCTCGACGAGGACGGGCGCCGACGGCTGGAGACCAACCCGCTGCGCGTGCTGGACAGCAAGAACCCCGAGATGGCGGACGTCGTCGCGGGTGCGCCGAGCCTGCTCGACTTCCTCGAAGCGGATTCGCGCGCGCACTTCACCGCCGTCTGCGACGCGCTCGCGGACGCCGGCCTGTCCTACACCGTGAACCCGCGGCTGGTGCGCGGGCTCGATTACTATGCGCGCACGGTGTTCGAATGGGTGACCACACGCCTAGGCGCGCAGGGCACGGTCTGCGCCGGGGGTCGTTACGACGGTCTGGTCGAGCAGCTGGGCGGGCGCCCCACGCCGGCGGCGGGGTTCGCGATCGGTCTCGAGCGGCTCGTGGCGCTGCTGGAGGAGCAGGGGGCGGCTCACGGGCACGGGGCGCCGCACGTCTACCTCGTGGCGCTCGGCGCCCCGGCGGAGCGGGCGGGCCTGCGCCTCGCGGAGCAGCTGCGCGACGCGCTGCCCGGGCTGCGCCTGGTGATGAACTGCGGCGGCGGCGGGCCGAAGGCACAGTTCAAGCGCGCCGATAGGGCGGGCGCGCGCTACGCGCTGGTGCTCGGCGACGGGGAACTGGCGCGTGGCACCGCCGGTCTCAAGCCGCTGCGCGAGACCGGCGAGCAGGACGACGTCGCGACGGCCGTGCTGCCAGCGGTGCTGGCCGCTCGGCTCGGCGTGCCGCAGGCAACCGGTATCTGACTGAGGACGGGCCATGGCCGAGCTTCTGACCGAAGAAGAACAGGTAGAACAGCTGAAGAAGTGGTGGAAGGAGAACGGCCTTTCCATCGTCGGTGGCGTGGTCGTCGGCCTCGCCCTGGTCTTCGGCTGGCGCTCCTGGCAGCACCACCAGCTCGAGCGCAGTGCGCAGGCGGGGGGGCTGTACGACCAGGTCCTGATCGCCATCGAGTCGAAGCAGCCGGAGGCCGCGCTCAGAGGGCACGACCGGATCCGCGCGGAGCACGGCGACACGGGTTACGCCGTGCTCGCCGGACTGCAGGCGGCGAAGCTGAGGCTCGAGGCGGGGGATGCCAAGGGCGCGCGCGAGCTGCTCGAGACCGTGCGCCGTGAGGCCTCGGACCCGGCCGTACGGCAGCTCGCCACGCTGCGTCTCGCGCGCGTCTACCTGGACGCGGGCGAGCTCGACGCGGCACGGGCTCTCGTCGACACCGCACCCCGCGAGCTGTTTCCGTCGCAGCTCGCCGAACTGCGCGGCGATCTCGCGCGCGCGCGCGGCGACGAGGCGGCGGCGCGGGCGGCTTACGAGGAGGCGCTCGCGGGCCGCCACGGCGGCAGCAACCACCTGCGGTTCAAGCTGCAGGATCTCGCGCCGTCGAACGGCTAACGGGGGCGGTGCCATGCGTCTGCGTCACGTCCTCCCGCTGCTCGCCGCCACGGTCCTCGCCGGCTGTGGCACGTTCGCCGATCCCACCCGGTGGCTCGGCAGCTACACCGTGGAAAAGCCGACCGAGCTCGGCCCGGCACCCACCCGGCTCGGCGTGTCGACTGTCTGGAGCACCGACACCGGCAGCGGCACCGAAGGCCAGCGCCTCAACCTCGTGGCGCGCGTCGACGGCGACCGCGTGTACACCGCCGACGCCGACGGCCGGGTCGTCGCGGTGGACAGCGGCTCCGGGCGGGTCGTCTGGCAGACGGAGACGAAGCTCGACGTCACGGGCGGCCCAGGCGTGGGCGAAGGGATGGTCCTCGTGGGCACGAGCAACGCCGAGGTCGCGGCGCTGGATGCGGCCACCGGGGCCCTGCGCTGGACGACGCGGGTCAGCAGCGAGGTGCTCGCGGCGCCCGCCGCGGCCCAGGGGACGGTCGTGATCCACACCATGGACGGCAGGCTCGCGGGCCACGACGCCGCCGACGGCAAGGCGCGCTGGCTGTACGACCGGCTCGCCTCGGGTCTCGGTCTGCGGGGCAGCAGCTCGCCGGTGATCGTGGGCAGCCGAGCGGTCAGCGGAATGGCCGGCGGCAAGCTCGTGGCGATCGAGCTCGCCAACGGCGCCCCCGCCTGGGAGACGACGGTGACGGTGCCGAGCGGCCGCTCCGAGCTCGCCCGCGTGGTGGACATCGCCGGCGATCCGCTCGTCGCGCTCGGCAACATCTACGTCGGCACATACAACGCCGAGGTCGCGAGCGTGGACCCGGGCAGCGGCCAGGTCGGCTGGCGCAAGAAGTTGAGCTCCTACGCCGGGCTCGCCGCCGACAGCCGCGCGGTCTACGCGAGCGACGACCGCGGCGTGGTGTGGGCGCTGGACGCCCACAGCGGGGCGGCGCTCTGGAAGCAGGAGGGCCTGCGCGCCCGCAGGCTGTCGGGGCCGGCCGCCGTCGGCGACTACGTGGTCGTCGGCGACTTCGAGGGCTACGTGCACTGGCTGTCGGCGCACGACGGCAGCTTCGTCGCGCGCTCACGCGTCGGCAGTGCGCCGATCACCGCCCAGCCGCAGGCCGTCGGCACCACGGTGTTCGTGCTCGGCGACAAGGGCGATCTCGCGGCGCTGCGACCCGCGGGCGGAGCGGCGAACTGAGCCCCAGATGCTGCCGGTCGTCGTCTTGGTGGGCAGGCCGAACGTCGGCAAGTCCACGCTGTTCAACCGGCTGACGCGCACCCGCGACGCGCTGGTCGCCGATCTGCCGGGCCTCACGCGCGACCGCCAGTACGGCGTCGGCCGCGTCGGGCCGCGACCCTACGTGGTGGTGGACACCGGCGGCATCGTCGACAGTGCAGACGGCCTGGAGGCGCTGATGGAGCGCCAGGTGCAGCGTGCCATCGCGGAGGCCGACCGCGTCCTGTTCCTGGTGGACACCAAGGACGGACGCACGGCCGCCGACGAGCAGATCGCGACGCAGCTGCGCCGCACCGGCCGGCCGGTCACGCTCGTCGTGAACAAAAGCGAGCACCTCGACCGGACCACCGCAGGGGCCGACTTCTTCGCCCTCGGCCTCGGCGAGCCCGTGCCCGTGTCGGCGACACAGGGGCGCGGTGTGAAGCCCCTCATGGACGCGGTGCTCGCGGACTTCCCGCCGGCGGCGGAGGGCGAAGGCGACGGCGATGGGCGAGGCGTGCTGATCGCGGTGGTCGGGCGCCCGAACGTCGGCAAGTCGACGCTGGTCAACCGGCTGCTCGGCGAGGATCGCGTCGTGGTGTACGACGAGCCGGGGACGACGCGCGACAGCGTGCACATTCCTTTCGAGCGCGACGGCGTGCGCTACACCCTGATCGACACCGCCGGGGTGAGGCGCCGCGCACGCATCGACGAGGCAATCGAGAAGTTCAGCGTCGTCAAGACGCTGCAGGCGATCGAGGAGGCGCACGTCGTGCTCCTCGTCGTGGACGCCCGCCAGGGGATCAGCGAGCAGGACGCGAGCCTCGCCGGGCACGTGGTCGACAGCGGTCGCGCGCTCGTGCTGGTGGTGAACAAGTGGGACGGCCTCGCCCCCGACGAGCGCGAGCGCGTCAAGGCCGAGGTCGACCGGCGGCTCTACTTTCTCGGTTTCGCCGAGCGGCGTTTCGTCTCGGCCCTGCACGGGTCCGGCGTCGGCGGCCTGCTGGCGGCGGTCGACGCCGCGCACGACAGCGCGGTACGCGACCTCAAGACGGCGGAGCTCTCGCGCATCCTCGAGGAGGCCGTGCAGGAGCACCAGCCGCCGCTGGTGCACGGCCGGCGCATCAAGCTGCGCTATGCTCACCAGGGTGGCCGCAACCCGCCACTGATCGTGATCCACGGGAACCAGACCGAGCATGTCCCGGCGGCCTACCGCCGTTTCCTCGAGCAGCGCTTCCGCGACGCCCTGCATCTGCGGGGCACGCCGGTGCGCGTCGAGTTCAGGACCGGCGAGAACCCCTTCGCCGGGAGGAAGAATCCCCTTACCCCCCGTCAGATCCGCAAGCGCAAGCGCCTCGTGAGCTTCACCCGGCGCAAGCACTGAGGCCAGGCGCACCCTTTGAGGAGACCGCACGGATGACCGCCCGACCGATCCTGCTCTGTGCCGCGTTGGCCGCCATCGCCACGCCGGCCCTGGCGCTCGACGCGCGCTGCCCGCAGTATCCGGAGGACCCGCGGGCCGAGGTGCCCGCAGAGCCGCTCTGGCTGACGCTGGACTGGCCGCGGACCATCGAGGCCTGCGTGCCGACGCTGCAGCACGAGCGCGGCAAGCGCCGGCCGCTGGTGCTGTGGGAGGGTGGCGATGCCGCGGCCTTCACCGACAAGACGGCGAAGATGTTGCTCGACCGCGGCCTGGTGCCGGCCGTCCGCCTCGATCTGGCGATGATCCCGGTCGCCCTGCAGCTGCAGAAGGCCGGCGCGCCCGTCGTGCTCCTCGACGCGCGGACGGGCAGCTGGCCGTACGACCTGGTCGGCGACCCGGCGAAGTGGGCCCTCACCTTCGCGCAGAACGCGCAGGTGCCCGACGCCTGGCGACGACTGCCGGTGCCGGGCCGGTTCGAGGGCTGGGCGATCGCGGCGCAGCGGCTGCGCGACGTGCTGCGCAGTTTCCACGAGGCGGGCGTGCGCGTCGACGCCGTCTGGCTCGACTACGAGACGGCGCCGGCCAACATCCCGTTCGAGGCGGCGAAGGCGTCCCGGGAAGCGGGCAAGGAGATTCCGGCGCGCGCGCTCGCGAGCAACGAGGCCTTCCACCGCTATCGCTGGCAGCTCTGGCTGCAGCTCCTGTCGGCCTACGTGGCGGCGCCTGTGCGCGAGGTCTATCCCGCCGCGTCGGTCACGAACTGGATGGTGATGCTGTCGACGCTGGAGACGCCGGTCACCGGCTGGGACAACCGGCCCCTGCCGCCGAGCGGCCTGACGCTGTTCAACGCCACCAACCCGGTCGCCTACGGGGTCGACCGGGCCGTGCTCGCGTCGTGGGAGAAGGACCAGGTTCCGACCGACGCCGACGCCGTCGACCGCGCGTACGTCGGGCTGCTGCTCCGGCAGCCGTCGCAGGACGGGCAGAATCGCCAGCGGATCGCCCCCCACCTCGACAGCGTCGTGTGGGTGGCGCGCGAGGTGCAGCAGCTGCCGGATCGCAAGGTGCCCGCGATGAGCCGCGGGGCCTTCCGCGAGGCGCTGCGGCACCTTTGGCTGCGCGGCGCCGACGCCATGGAGGTCTACAACGGGCAGCGTCCCGGCGGGTTGGCCGCCGCGCTCGCCGAGGTGCAGGACTCGGCCACCGTGTTCGACGAGATGCTCAAGTACCGCGACTTCCTCGACCAGGGCGAGCCGATGACGTTTGCCCTGCCGGCGGTGCAGGAGGCGGGTCCGCTCTGGTCCGGGCTGCGCATGGCCGAGCAGGCCGTCGTGCGGGTGGTGTGGCTGGGCGAAGGCGAGGGCAGCGCCGAGGTCGAGGGGTGGCCGGGCTTCAAGATCACCCTGCCGGCGACCCGGGCAGGCACGACGTACCTCGTCAAGCTCAACCGTGAGGCGGGGCGACTCGAGGTCCTGTCCAGCGACCCGCCACCGCCAAAGGACGAGAGCGCGCCGTCCGACAAGAAGCCCGACGGCAAGAAGAAGAACGGCGAATCCAAGCGCGAAGGCTAAGGGTCGCGCGGCCGGCAGGACTCGACACGGCAGTCGAGCACGCCGTCGGCGACCAGCGCCTCGACGCGCGTGCCCGCCGGCGCGGTGGCGCAGTCGCGGACCACGCGCCCGTCTTCGGCGCGGCGCACGAGGGCGTAGCCGCGCTCGAGGGTGGCGAGCGGGCTCAGCGCCTGGAGCGTGCCCGCGGCCGCCGCCAGCCGCTGACGGTGCGCGGCCAGCCGCTCCCGCGCCGCGGCGCCCAGGCGTCGGCCGAGCGTGCCGAGCCGTTGCCGGAGCAGCACGAGCTGTCGGTTGGGGGTCAGCAGGCCGAGGCGTTCCGAGGCGCGCTCGACCCGCTGCCGCGCCGCGTCCAGCCGTCGTGTCGTTCCCCGCCGCAGCCGGGTCTCGAGTTCGTCCAGGCGCTGGATCCGCTGCCGCAGCAGCGCCGCGGGGTGTGCCTGGCCGAGCCGGTGCGCGAGGTGGCCGAGGCGCGTGCGGGCCAGGGCCAGGCTGCGGCCCTCGGCCTGGCGCAGGCGCGAGGCGAGCCGGCGGACCGCCTCGGCGAGCGCGGGGCCGTCGGGGCTGATCAGCTCGGCCGCGGCCGAGGGAGTAGGCGCGCGCCGGTCGGCGACGAAGTCCGCGATCGTGAAGTCCACTTCGTGGCCGACGGCCGAGACGATCGGCGTTCGCAGCGCCGCCACGGTCCGCGCCAGGGCCTCGTCGTTGAAGCACGCCAGATCCTCGGGCGAGCCGCCGCCGCGCGTGAGCAGGAGGACGTCGCACTCGCCGCGCGCGTCGGCCAGCCGCAGCATCGCGGCGATCTCGGCCGCGGCGCCGTCGCCCTGGACGGGCACCGGGTAGACCACGACCGGCAGGCCGGGGAACCGGCGCCGGAGCACGGTGAGCACGTCGTGCAGCGCCGCGCCGGTGGGGGAGGTCACCACGCCCACCCGGTGCGGGAAGGCGGGCAGGGGCTTCTTCCGGCCCGGGTCGAACAGCCCCTCCTTGTCGAGGCGCGCCTTGAGCTCCTCGAACGCGCGGCGCAGCGCCCCCTCGCCGGCGGGCTCCACGTGCTCGGCAACGAGCTGGAACTCGCCTCGCGCCTCGTAGAAGGACACGCGCGCGCGCAGCAGCACGAGCTGGCCATCGGCGGGGGTGAAGCGCAGCAGTGCGTTGCGGCCGCGGAACATCGCGCAGCGCACCTGCGCGTAGGCGTCCTTCAGCGTGAAGTACCAGTGCCCCGAGCGCGGCTGGCTGAAGCCCGAGACCTCGCCCTCGATCCACAGCAGCGGAAAGCTGCCCTCGAGCGTCGCCCGCGCCTCCGCGTTGAGGCGGGAGACGGTCCAGACGTCACGGCCGGTCTCGGGGCGGGCTGCGTCGGGCATGGCGTGGGAGGGGCGGCCGTTTACCGGTCCAGGGGCCGATTCTATAATCGCGCCCTTTCCTCCCGCACCCGCCCCGGTCGACCCCATGCGCCTAGCCCAGCCCGACGATGCCCTGACTTTCGACGACGTGCTGCTCGTCCCGGCCCACTCGGCGGTGCTGCCGAAGGACGTCAGCGTCGCGACGCGGCTCACGCGGGGCATCCGGCTCAACATCCCGCTGGTCTCGGCGGCCATGGACACCGTGACCGAGGGCCGGCTCGCGATCGCCCTGGCGCTCGAGGGCGGCATCGGCATCATCCACAAGAACATGCCGGCGGAGCAGCAGGCCGCCCAGGTCCGGGGCGTCAAGAAGTACGAGAGCGGCATCATCCGCGACCCGATCACCGTGCCCCCGACCATGAGCATCGGGGAGGTGATGGAGCTCACGCGCCGGCACAACATCTCGGGCGTGCCGGTGGTGGACGGCACCGAGCTCGTCGGCATCGTCACTGGCCGCGATCTGCGCTTCGAGAGCCGCATGGGCGAGCCCGTGTCGGCGATCATGACGCCCAAGGAGCGCCTGGTGACCGTGCGGGAGGGGGCGGACCGCGCCCAGGTGATCCAGCTGCTGCACAAGCACCGCATCGAGAAGGTGCTGGTGGTGAACGGCAACTTCGAGCTGCGCGGCCTCATCACCGTCAAGGACATCCAGAAGGCCCGCGACTACCCGACCGCCTGCCGCGACGACCAGGAGCGCCTGCGCTGCGGCGCGGCCGTCGGCGTCGGCGCCGGCACGGACGAGCGGGTCGAGGCGTTGGTCGCGGCCGGCGTGGACGTCGTCGTCGTCGACACGGCGCACGGCCACTCCCAGGGCGTGATCGACCGCGTCGCCTGGATCAAGAAGAACTTCCCCGCAGTGCAGGTCATCGGCGGGAACATCGCGACCGGCGCGGCGGCGGTCGCGCTCGCCGCCGCCGGCGCTGACGCCGTCAAGGTGGGCATCGGGCCGGGCTCGATCTGCACGACGCGCATCGTCGCGGGCGTCGGCGTGCCGCAGATCACGGCCGTGGCGAGCGTCGCCGCGGCCCTGCAGGACACCGACGTGCCGGTGATCGCCGACGGCGGCATCCGCTACTCGGGCGACATGGCGAAGGCGATCGCCGCCGGCGCGCACTCCGTGATGATGGGGGGGCTGTTCGCCGGTACCGACGAGTCGCCCGGCGAGGTGGAGCTCTACCAGGGACGCTCCTACAAGTCCTACCGCGGCATGGGCTCGCTGGGCGCCATGGCGAGCAAGCAGGGCTCGAGCGACCGCTACTTCCAGGAAGAGACCAAGGACGCCGACAAGCTGGTTCCGGAGGGCATCGAGGGCCGCGTGCCCTACAAGGGCCCGCTGGTCAACATCATCAACCAGCTCGTCGGCGGGCTGCGCGCCAGCATGGGCTACACCGGCTGCGCCTCGATCGAGGAGATGCGCAGCAGGCCCGAGTTCATGCGCATCACCAACGCGGGCGTGAAGGAGTCGCACGTCCACGACGTGCAGATCACCAAGGAAGCGCCGAACTACCGCCGCGACTGACGCGGCTCACCCAGCACACGGCCGACCAGGCGCGGAGGCGCAGAGTGACCCGGGACATCCACGCCCACCGCATCCTGATCGTCGACTTCGGCTCGCAGTACACGCAGCTCATCGCCCGGCGGGTGCGCGAGGCGGGCGTCTACTGCGAGATCTGGCCCTACGACCACTGCGAGCACGTGCTGGCGGCGCACCCGCCGCGCGGCATCATCCTCTCCGGCGGCCCCGAGAGCACGACGGCGGAGGACGCGCCGCGCGCCCCCGAGGCGATCTTCGCCGCCGGCGTTCCCGTGCTCGGCATCTGCTACGGCATGCAGACCATGGCCGCGCAGCTCGGCGGGCGCGTCGCCGCGCACCACGCGCGCGAGTACGGCTACGCGCAGGTCCGGGCGCGGGCGCACTCGAAGCTGCTGCGCGCCATCGAGGACCACACGAGCCCCGAGGGCTACGGCCTGCTCGACGTGTGGATGAGCCACGGCGATCGCGTCGAGGCGCTGCCGCCCGGCTTCCACGTGATCTGCGAGACGCCGAGCGCGCCGCTCGCGGGCATGGCGGACGAGGATCGCGGGTTCTACGGCCTGCAGTTCCACCCCGAGGTCACGCACACCCGCCAGGGCAAGCGCATCCTCGAGCGCTTCCTTTTCGAGATCTGCGGCTGCGAGGCGCTCTGGACGACGGGCCAGATCATCGAGGACAGCATTGCGTCGATGCGTGCCCAGGTCGGGCAGGGCAGGGTGGTGCTCGGCCTCTCGGGCGGCGTCGATTCGTCGGTGGTGGCCGCGCTGCTGCACCAGGCGGTGGGCGACCAGCTCACGTGCGTGTTCGTCGACAACGGGCTGCTGCGTCTCGACGAGGGGGACCAGGTGATGGCGACCTTCGCCCAGCACATGGGCGTCAAGGTGATCCGGGTCGACGCCGAGGCGCGCTTCCTCGAGGCGCTGCACGGCGTCGCCGACCCCGAGCAGAAGCGCAAGATCATCGGCCGGCTGTTCATCGAGATCTTCGAGGAGGAGGCGGCGAAGATCACCGACGCCGGCTTCCTCGCCCAGGGCACCATCTACCCCGACGTCATCGAGTCCGCCGGCGCGGCCAGCGGCAAGGCCCACGTCATCAAATCGCACCACAACGTCGGCGGCCTGCCAGAGCGCATGAAGCTCGCGCTGGTCGAGCCGCTGCGCGAGCTGTTCAAGGACGAGGTGCGGCGGATCGGCGTCGAGCTCGGCCTGCCCTACGAGATGGTCTACCGCCACCCCTTCCCGGGGCCCGGCCTCGGCGTGCGCATCCTCGGCGAAGTGAAGAAGGAATACGCCGACATCCTGCGGCGCGCGGACGCGATCTTCATCGACGAGCTGCGCGCGCACGAGCTCTACGACAAGGTCAGCCAGGCCTTCGTGGTGTTCCTGCCGGTCAAGTCGGTCGGCGTGGTCGGCGACGCACGCCAGTACGAGTACGTGGTCGCGCTGCGCGCCGTCGAGACCGTCGACTTCATGACCGCGCGCTGGGCGCACCTGCCCTACGAGTTCCTCGAGCTCGTGTCCCGCCGCATCATCAACGAGGTGAAGGGCGTCTCGCGCGTCGCCTACGACATCTCGAGCAAGCCGCCGGCGACGATCGAGTGGGAGTGACCCCGCCCCCGGGGGGCGGAGGCAACGAGGGGTGAGTCGGCCGTTGCAGCAGAAGCGGATCAATCCCTATCTCGCGGCCCTGGTCGGTCTCTGGGCCGTCGTGCAGCTGGCGTCGCTGGTCGTGATCGGCTGGCTGGAGGTCGACCGCGTCCGTGGCCAGGCGGACGAGCTGCACGCGGACCTGCTGCGGTACGCGAGCGCGCAGACCAGCCTGTACGAGGCGGCGCTCGAAGGCTTCGCGAGCTTTCTCGCCGCAGTGCCCGACAGCACCTACGGCGAGGCGCGGCGCTTTGCGCGACTGCTCCGCGAGCACTACCCGGACATCTACATGCTCGAGATCGCGCGGCGCGTCCCCGGCGAGGCGCGGGAGGAGCTCGAGCGGACGATGCGGGCGGCCGGCTACCCCGACTTCATCGTGCACACGTTCGGCTACGAGTCGGATCGCCGCCCGCACGTCTCGCCGCCGAAGCCCGTGTACTACCCGATCATCTTCATCGAGCCCGAGCTGCCTCAGGCCCTCGGCGTGCTGGGGCTCGATCTCGGCGACACGTCGTCGCTGCTTACCGATGCGCTCGAGCGCTCGTTCACGCAGCGCGGGCACGCGGCGTCGCGGCCTTTCCGGCTGATCGAGGGTCAGCGCGGCTACGTGCTCTACCGGCCCGTCCGCGGCGCGCAGGGGCCCGCGCCCTTCGAGCTCACGCCGGCGCAGGACACCTACGCGCTGCTGGTCGTCGACAGCCGGACCCTCGTGCCTCCCTGGGTCGACGAGCGCCCGGGCCTCGCCGTTCGCCTGAGCTACACCGGGGTCGCCGAGCCGGCGGATGCCACCCTGATCGACGTGCGCAACCCGCCGGTTCGATCGGGGCTGCTCGAGCGGCGGCTGCCGGTGTTCTCGCGGACCACCGCGATCGCGAGCCGGTCGCAGCCCTTCGCGGTCACCACCGAATACCCGCTGCGGCTCGCGGACCTCAACATCGCGCTCCTCGGCGCCTTCGTGGCGTCTGCCGCGGTCACCTTCCTGCTCGCCTACCGCTACGCGGGGACGCTGCACGGCCGCCGCCTGCGCGACGTCGCCGCGCAGGAGCAGCTCTTCGAGCGCGCGAACTACGATGCGCTGACCCGGCTGCCGAATCGTGGCCTCATGCGCGACCGCATCGCGCAGGCCCTCAGCCAGGCGCGGCGTCGCCGCTCCCGACTCGCCGTGCTCTACATCGACCTGGACGGCTTCAAGCAGGTGAACGACCGGTACGGTCACGCGGCCGGCGACGCCGTGCTGCAGGAGGTCGCGCAGCGCCTGTCCCGCGGCCTGCGCGCAGGCGACACCCTTGCCCGGTTGCACGGGGACGAGTTCGTGGCCCTGCTGCCCGACGTCGACTCCGCCGACGCCGCGCGGCAGGTGGCGCACAAGCTCGCCGCCTTCTTTCCGCCGCCGTGCCGGGTGCGGGGGGAGGAGATTGAGGTCAGCTTGAGTGTCGGCGTCGCCGTCGGTCCGGACGACGGTGACACGACGGACTCCCTGCTCGAGGTCGCCGACCGCCGCATGTACGACGCGAAGCGGGCGCGCCGCCTGCGCGTCGTGGCCACCGACTGACGCCGCCGCTGGCTGTCAGCGCCCGCGGGCCAGCGCCTTCGCGACGAGCTCGAGGATCGCCGCCGGTGCGGCGGGTTTGACGAGGTGCCCGTCGAATCCCGCCTCTTCGGTCCTGCGCCGGTCGCCCGGCTGACCCCAGCCGCTCAGGGCGACGATCGTCGGCCGGTGGCCGCCCGGCAGCCCGCGGATGCGTCGACACGCTTCGTGGCCGTCGAGCCGCGGCATCCCCAGGTCGAGCAGCACCAGGTCGGGCAGGCGTCGGCTCGCGGCATCGACTGCCTCGACGCCGTCGCGCGCGGTCGTCACCTCGTGGCCGTGCAGCTGCAGCAGCATGACCAGCGAATCGAGGACGTCGGCGTGATCGTCCGCCACCAGGACGTGGCAGGCGGCCGACGCACCGACGGCCGTCGATCGCTGCAGCCGCGACAGGCTCCCGGCCTCCGGCGCCTGGGGCAGGCGCACGACGAACGTGCTGCCCTTGCCCAGGCCGTCGCTGCGTGCCTCGATGCGCCCCCCGTGCATCGCCACCAGACCGCGCGTGAGCGCTAGCCCGATCCCCAGGCCGCTGCGCACGCTCCCTGCGGCCATCGGCAGCTGGGCGAACATATCGAACACGCTCGGCAACTGCCCGGCCGCGATGCCGATGCCGGAGTCCGAGACGGCGATCGTCACCTCGGCGCCCTCGCACTGCACGTCGACGCGGATGCTCCCCCCGCGGCCGGTGAACTTGCTGGCGTTGTCGAGCAGGTTGCAGAAGACCTGGCTCAGCCGCACCGGGTCGGCGTCCAGCGCGACGGGCTGTGGCGGCAGCGAGACGGCGAGCTGCTGTCCGCTGCCCTCGATCGACGGCCTGACCGCCTCGACGGCACGATCGAGGACGTCGGCCAGTGCCACCCGTTCCCTGCGCAGCGCGAGCTTGCCGCGCGAGATGCGGGCCACGTCGAGCAGGTCGTCGACGAGTCGCACGAGGTGCTGCACCTGCCGGTCGAGCAGATCGGCCACCCGCTGCAGGGCAGGGTCAGGCGTGGCCTGGAGCCTCAGGATCTCGACGGCGTTGCGGATCGGGACGAGCGGGTTGCGCAATTCGTGCGCGAGGGTCGCGAGGAACTCGTCCTTGCGACGGTCGGCCTCCCGCAGCATTTCCTCCGCGCGACGGCGCTCGGTGGTTTCCTCGACCACGATGCTCACGCCCGTCACCTCGCCGCGCTCGTCCAGGAGCGGAAGCAGGTGCTCGACCCAGCTGCGCGTGACACCGGGCTGGGCGGGCGTCTCGCCGACGATCTCGACGCCGTGCCGCGGCCGGCCGGTCGCGAAGACGTCCAGGATGCCGGGCTCCACTGCCTCGGCGAGCGACGGCAACAGGTCCCTGAGCCGCCTGCCGACGTGGTTGGTGGCCGAGAATCCGTTGAATTCGGCGAGCCGGTCGTTGATGCGCACCCACCGAAGCTCGCGGTCGAGCACGCACAGGCCGACGGGGGCGTTGCGGTAGAGGTCCTCGATCTCCGCCAGCCGCTGACGGGCCTCTTCCTCGGCGTGCTTGCGGTCCGTGATGTCCATGAGCGCGCCGACGACGCGCACCGCCCGCCGCTCCTCCCCGGTGCCGCCGCAGATCACCTGCCCCTGCGCCCGAACCCAGCGCACGCTGCCGTCCGGGCGGACGATGCGGTGCTCGTTGAAGAAGCGGCCCGCGCCCGACGGGGCCAGCGCCTCCTCGAAAAGGCGCCGGACCTGGGCGGCGTCATCGGGGTGGACGAAGTGCGGCACTTCTCCCAGGGGCGGAGGCTGTGCGTCGGCGGTCACGCCGAGCAGCCTGCGCATCGCGGGCGACCAGTACACCTCGCCGGTGACGGCATCCGCGTCGTAGAGCCCGAGGTCGGAAGCGTCGGTCGCGAGCCGCAGCCGCTCCTCGCGTCGACGCAGGGCGACGCGTTCCGGATCACCCGCGGTCGGGTCGGGGCAATCGCCCGGATCGCCCGGCGGCAGGTCGTCACCGCGCTGCATGCGAGACCCCCATTGCAGGCCGCGTCACGGTCCCCTCGCGTCGCACGCCAAAGCGCTCGGGCGCCTCAGCGCCCGAGCGCGAAGGGAAAGCGGCCGGTCAGTCTTCGTACTTGAACGAGACGGTAATGCGGGCGCGGTACGCCGCGACCTTGCCGTCCTCGATCGCCATGTCGAGCTTGGTCACCTCGGCGACGCGCAGCTCGCGCAGGGTCTTGCCGGCTTTCTCCACCGCGGCCTTCGCCGCGTCCTCCCAGCTCGTCTTGCTCGTCCCGACCAGCTCGATGATCTTGTAGACGCTATTGCCCATGGTCGACTCCCGTTGGTGAGTTGGCGGTGCGCCGTGCCGGGTGCCCGCGCCCTGTTGCGGGCCCGGCCTGCCATGCCAGTACAGTCCAGCGACCTGTCGGCGTCAACGACGGTTGTCGTCCTGCGGACGTCCCGCCGGCCGCGTCAGCGCAGGCGCAGCGCGAGCTCCGCCACGCGCCGGCCGAGGTGCGCGGCGGTGCCCAGGTCGGAGTCCCGCATCGCGTCCGCACCCTGGTCTGCGTTCGACTGCGCCATGGCCCCGGTGTAGCTGCCCAGGCGATTGAGGTCGTCGTCGGAGCCCTTGCTCGTGTTGTTGCCGGGCAGCAGGCCGAGGCTTACCCAGAGCATCCCGTGCTGGCTCGCGAAGATGACGAGCTCGACCAGCGAGTTGAGCTTGTCGCCGCTTTGCGACGCCGAGTTGGTGAAGCCGGCGGCCAGCTTGTCCTTCCAACCCTGCGCGGCCCAGACCTTCGAGCTCTTCTCCATGAATTCCTTGAACGCGGCCGACAGGCTGCCCATGTAGGTCGGCGCGCCGAAGACGACTGCGTCGGCGGCCGCGAGGTCATCCCAGTGCCGGTCGACGTCGCTGACCGGAATGAGCTGTGCGGTGACGCCGGGGACGGACGCCGCGCCGTCGTGGACACTGGTGGCCTGGCGGGCCGTGTGGCCGTAGCCACTGTGATAGACGATCGCGATGCGGGCCATGGTGTTGCCTCGTGTGGGTGATCGGGTACGGAGAAAGCCGGGCGAGCGGGCGCGCCGCGCGGTCAGGGCAGGTCGAACACCAGCACCTCCGCGCCTTCTCCCTGCGCGAGCTGCAGCGCGGCCTCGCCTTCGGCGCGGATGGCGTCGCCGGCAGCGAGCGGCTGGCCGTTGACCACGATCCGGCCACGGGCTACGTGGACGTAGCCGCGGCGTCCCGGCGCGAGCAGGTGCGTCGCGCGCTCGGCGCCGTCGAACAGGCCGGCGTAGAGCGCCGCGTCCTGGTGGATGCGGACCGAGCCCTCGCTGCCGTCGCGCGAGGCGATGAGCCGCAGCCGCCCGCGCTTCTCCTCGGCCGCGAAGCTGCGCTGCTCGTAGCCGGGCGCGATGCCGCGCGTGTCGGGGTGTATCCAGATCTGCAGGAGATGGGTGGGCTGGTCGCGCGAGTGATTGAACTCGCTGTGCTGCACGCCCGTGCCGGCACTCATGCGCTGCACGTCGCCCGGGCGGATGGTCGAGCCGTTCCCCATGCTGTCCTGGTGCGCCAGCGCCCCCTCGAGGACATACGTGACGATCTCCATGTCCCGGTGACCGTGGGTCGGGAAGCCGGCACCGGGTTGCACCCAGTCCTCGTTGATGACGCGCAGCGGCCCGAACTGGACGTGCTCGGGGTCCTGGTAGTCGGCAAAGGAGAAGGAGTGCCAGGTGTCCAGCCAGCCGTGGTTTGCATGGCCGCGTTCGTCGGCTTTGCGCAGCGTGATCATCGGAGCCTCCGTTCGGGATGTGACGTCTCCAGGGAGAATCGTGGCCGCTTCTTCGTTGATAAAGCCGGTTCAACGGACTACTTTGTCAATGGAATGTTGACAAACGCCCGATGGACACGCTGCTGAGCCTTCGCGTCTTCCTGCAGGTCGCTGACGAGGGCAGCCTCGCCGGCGCGGCGGCGCGCCTCGGTCTGTCGCGCGCCCTCGCCAGCAAGCACCTCATGGCGCTCGAGCGCCGGCTCGGCACGCGGCTCGTCAACCGCACCACCCGGCGGCTCAGCCTCACCGAGTCCGGACGCGCGTTCTACGAGCGCAGCGCGCGGGCGGTGGGCGACGTCGAGGAGGCGATGCGCTGTGCCGCCGACTCCGGCTCGGTGCCGCGGGGCACCCTGCGCGTCACCGCCGGCCACACCTTCGGCCGGCGGTACGTGTCGCCTGCGCTCGGCGACTATCTGGCTCGGCACCCGGAAGTCACGGTGGACATCTCGCTCAACGACCGGTTCGTCGACATCGTCGAGGAGGGCTTCGACCTCGCCATTCGCATCGGGCGCCTCGAGGAGTCGTCCCTCGTCGCCCGCCGGATCGCCGCGACGCAGCTCCTGGTCTGTGCCACGCCGGAGTATCTGCGGCGGCACGGGACACCCGTGCATCCGCACGACCTCGCCACCCGCAACTGCCTCGTCTACACCTTTGCCGCCGAGCCCGACATCTGGACCTTCGGCCGCGGCGACGACACCGTCCGGGTGCGGGTGCGAGGCTGCCTGCGGGCGAACGACGGCGAGACGCTGATGCAGGTCGCGCTGGGGAGTCAGGGCATCGCGCTGCTGCCGACCTTTCTGGCGGGTGACGCGCTCGTCGCGGGCACCCTGCTGCCCCTCCTGCCGGACTGGCGGACGGAGCAGATCGGCATCTATGCGGTCTACCCGAGCCGGAAGCACCTGTCGGCCAAAGTCCGTACCTTCGTGGACTTCCTCGCGCAGCGGCTCGAGCCCCTGCCTCGGGCCTGGGCGGAGGTCACGTCGTGACGAACCGCCCGCCCGAGACGTTCGTCGGCGAGCGGATCGAGCCCGTGGCCGGCAGCTTCGACGCCGCCCGCATGGCGGCCGCCGAGCCGGGCCTGCCGTGGGAGTTCCGCTGGCGGCGCCGGTCGATCCGGGTGGCGTCCGTGCTGCGCACCTGGCGCGACACCGGTCCCTGCCGGCACGGCAGCGGAGAGCGCTACGTCCGCAAGCACTGGTTCGAGGTGCTGACGCGGGACGGGGCAGTGATGCGGATCTACTGCGACCGGCAGGCGAGGGCTGGCCGTCCGGGTGACCGCTGGTGGTTGTTCAGCATGAGCGGGGACGCGTCGTGACCGGTCGGGTCGCTGCGAGGGCCGCGGGCAGGATGCCGGGTGGACGGGTGCGGCGGGGCGGGGCGCTCGGCCTGACGCTGCTGGTCGCCTGCGCGACGCCGGCCGCCTCGCCCCCGGCGCCCGCGGACGACCTGCGGTCGCCGTCGTTGTCCGAGGTCGTGCTCTATGGCCTCCGCCCGGCATCGGAGCTCGATCCGACCCGCTACCCGGCCGCCGGGGGCGCCTGCGTTGCGGCCTACCTGCGGGCGCTCACGCGGGCCCCGGCGGCGGCGCAGCCGCAGCCAGCCGACGATGCGGAGGCGGTCGTGCGGGCACGGCGGGGCAGCCTCGAGGCCCAGGCGGTCGCGCTGCTCGGTCCGCGCGCCGCCGCCGACGCGAAGGGTTTTGCGCGGGCGGTGCCGCTGGCCGCGGAATGGGAGGGCATGAGCGAGGGCCCGCGCGCCGAGGCGTCCGGCGCGGAGCAGTGGCTGCGGATGCATCCCCGCACGGCGCTGGAGCCGTTTGTCCACCTCTTCGCCGCGCACCGGCTGCGGGCCGCCTACGAAGCGGCGTGGCGCGAGGAGGGCGCAAAGCGGGCCGCCGGCCTCGCCCTCGGCTACGCCCAGCAGCTCGAGCTCGCCCGCCGCACCTCGAATCGCCTGATCTCGTGCGTGGCGGACGATCTGGACGCGCAGCCCCACGTGTACCTGCCCGGCGCACCGAAGCCCTGACGCTGCGCGACCTGTATACTGCCGTTCGGTCCGGAGCCTGCTCGCGGGCCGGTCGCCCGCCTCGCCCGGCGGGCAGTCCTCGGCTGATTCCGTGTTGATTGGCCGTTGGCCTTTGCTCTCATCAACGCGAACCGCCGGGAGGCACAGATGAAACTTTACGTCGGCAACCTTGCCTACAGCACCACCGAGGACGAGCTCAAGCAGATCTTCAGCGAGTTCGGCACCGTCGACAGCGTCGCGGTCATCAAGGACAAGTTCTCGGGCCAGTCGAAGGGCTTCGCCTTCGTCGAGATGCCCAAGAATTCCGAGGCCGACACCGCGATCAAGGCGATGAACGATCGCCTGGTCGGCGGTCGCAAGCTCAAGGTCAACCAGGCGCAGCCACAGCGCGACCGTCCCCAGCAGCGCCGCCCGCGCTACTGATCGCGCACGACGCCACGAAGCCCGCCGGGCCGCGACGGTCCGGCGGGCTTCTGCATTTCAGCGGTAGTGCTCGCGCAGTGCCTCTTGTCCGGGCAGCGCGAGCACGTCCTCGAGCAGTGCGTCCGCCTGCGCGAGCGAGCGCGTGAACGGATCGGTGAGGATCAGCTGCCGCAGCAGCTCCCGGCTGCCCTGCGCGTAGGCGGCGAGCTCGAGCTCCACCGGGGCGAGCCGGTCGCGCCACAGGCGGGCGAGGACGGCGCGGGGCAGCGGCGTGGTCGCGTTGCCGCGCACGCCGCGGCCGTCCGCGGTCACCGGGACCTCGACGGCGAAGTCGCGCGGAATCCCGGCGACGAACCCCTCGGCGTTGAGCACGTTGCCGACCAGCGTGCGCGGCGCGTCGCACGCGATCGCTTCGATCAGCTCCACCATCACCTCGCCGGATTTCTCGGGCGGTATGAGCTCGGTGACGCGCGCCGACGGGTCTTCGACCAGCGCCCGGATCCTGCCGATCGTGCGCTCGGCCTCGCCGAAGTAAACGTCGCGCCACCAGGCCTCGGGGTCCTCCTGCCAGGTCCGCTCGGTGGCCTCGTCCCAGTGGTACCAGGGCGGCCAGGAGCCGCCGCCCGGCGTTGCCGTGTCGCCGATCGGGAAGCGGCCGAAGCGGCGGTAGAGGTCGACCGGCGCGGGTCCCAGGCCGTCGCTCGGCCCGCAGCGTGTCCAGAACTCGGCTGCCTCGCTCGCGATCCACTCGTCGATCAGCGGCAGCACGTCTCGGCCCTGGTGCGTCAGGCGGGTGAGCCACACGAAGTGGTTCACGCCGGGGATCTCGAAGTGCAGCCCGGCGCGGTCGAGACCGAGGGCCTCGGCGAGGTGGAACACCCCCGAGAACCCGTGGCAGAGGCCCACCACCTTGAGCTGGGGCCAGGTGCGGCCGAGCCAGGTGGTGCCGGCGAGCACGGGGTTCGCGACCAGCAGAAACCACGCCTGCGGGCAGATGTCGAGCACGTCGCGCGCGAGCGCGTCGAAGAGACGGAACTGGTGGAAGTTGATCCAGAACGCCTCGTCGTGCATGACGTGCAGGCTGCCGCCGAAGCGATAGCCGTGCCGGCGCGCCACCGCCCAGCCCTCCTGGAGGCGACGGTGGCCGGCGACCAGCGCGGTGTTGATGACGAAGTCGGCACCGGCGAGCGCCGCGCGCCGGTCGTCGGTCTGTTCCAGCCGCAGGGGGATGCCGACCTCGGCGGCATAGCGCACGCAGAGCGCGTGCACGGCGCGCAGGCGATCGCCATCCACGTCGACGAACACCACGGTGCTGCCCGCGAGCGCGGGGGTGAGGCAGAAGTCGCGCACCAGGCTCAGCGAGAACATCGCGCTGCCCGCGCCGATGACGACGATGCGCGTACTCACCGGAGTTGCCGCGGCGGCGCCGGCCGGCCCGATCCCGCCGTCACCGGGCCGGCCGGGGCCATCAGGGCGCCTTCTTCAGCTTCATGATGCCCATCGCATTCATGAACATCTTCTCGAACACGGGCTCGGACGTGCCCTTGCGCATCTTGCGCAGGAAGTACCGCTCGAAGGCCACCTTCGCCAGGTGCACCCACTTGCCCTCGGAGAACCAGTTGACGTTGCGCGGCGGGATCTGCGGGAGCGCGACGAAAGCGGCGCCGGTGTCGCCGAAGTCGGCGAGGCAGACCGCGTTCCAGGTCGCCTTGTGCGTCGGCGCCTTGCCCGCGATCGCGTCCCGGACGTTGTGCGCGGTCGCCGTCACCATCGATTCGATCATGTAGCCGGTCTTCGGCGCACCGGTCGGCACCGGCGTGGCCTCGACCGGCGGGATCGCAACGCACACGCCAACCGCGTAGACGTTCTGGTACTTCGGGTTGCGCTGGTACTCGTCGATGAGGATGAAGCCGCGCGGGTTGGTGAGGCCCTCGATGCCGAACACGGCGTCGACGCCCTTGAACGCGGGCAGCATCATCGAGTACTTGAAGCCGAGGACGTGGTCCTTCTTCGGCTGACCCGCGTCGTCGTGCTCGGTGACGTGCATCTTGCCCGCCTCGACCTTCGTCACCTTGGCGTTGCAGATCCACTTGATGTGGCGCTCCCGCAATCCGGCCTCCAGCAGCCCCTTGGAGTCGCCGACGCCCCCGAGGCCGAGGTGTCCGATGTACGGCTCGGCGGTGACGAAGGTCATGGGCACCTTGTCGCGGATCTTCCGCTTGCGCAGATCGGTGTCCATGATCATGGCGAACTCGTAGGCGGGGCCGTAGCAGGACGCACCCTGCGCGGCGCCGACGACGACGTGTCCCGGGTCCTTGACGAACTCGCGCCACGCCTTCTCGGCGGCCACGGCGTGGTCGACGTGGCAGATCGACTGGGTGTGACCGAGCGGCCCGAGGCCCTCGACCTCGTCGAAGGCGAGCTTCGGGCCGGTCGCGATGACGAGGTAGTCATAGTCGACCTGCCGCCCGTCCTCGAGCTCGACCTGATTACGGTCGGGGTACACGCGCCTGGCGCCGACCGCGATGCAGTCGATGCCGTGCCGGGCGAAGGTGGGCTCGAGGTCGATCTCGATCTCGGCCGGCGTGCGCCAGTTCACCGCCACCCACGGGTTGGAGGGGACGAAATGAAAACGCGGCGTGTTGGTGATGACTGTGACCTTGTCCTGCGGGCGCGCGAACTCGCGCATCTCGTAGGCCATGGGCATGCCGCCGAGCCCGGCGCCAATGATCACGATGCGGGCCATGGGGCTCCTCCGGTCGGGAACAGGGGTGTGGAGCGCCTTGGTGTCGTCTCCGGGCGCCTGGCGCTCCTCGTCGGCGGTGCCCCCGGGTGACGGAGGAGAGTCTAGATCAATTCCGAGGGGCGACCGGCGCGCACGGTTGTGCTATTGGAGTCGTCCGCAACTCGCCGAGGGAGGGTGCGACCGATGACCCCCGCCGTCAGCGCGGCGCGCAAGGCCGGTATCGCCTACACGCTGCACGAGTACCGGCACGACCCGGCCACGGCGTCGTACGGCCTCGAGGCCGCCGAGGCGCTGGGCCTTGCACCCGCCCGCGTGTTCAAGACGCTGGTGGCGGCCCCGGAGGGCAAGGGCCTCTGGGTCGTCGTCGTGCCGGTAGACCGGCTGCTCGACCTCAAGGCGCTCGCTGCCGTCGGCGGGGCCAAGCGCGCGGAGATGGCGGACGCGCGGGCGGCCGAACGCGCGACCGGCTACGTCGTCGGCGGCATCAGCCCGCTCGGCCAACGCCGGCGGCTGCCGACCGTCGTCGATACCAGCGCGGCCGGGCACGCGACCATCTTCGTGAGTGCCGGTCGTCGTGGTCTCGAGATCGAGCTCGCGCCGGCCGATCTCGTGCGGCTGTGCGAGGCCACCTTGGCGCCCGTCGCGAGGCCCGCGTGACGTCGGCGCTCGACGTTGCACCGCCGGTGGCGCCGGCCGAGCCCGGGGCCGGCAACGACTACCTGGCGAGCCACGTCGCGCTGCTGCGCGCCAGCCTGCGTGCGCTCACCGGCCGCGAGCTCGTCGACCCGGGCCTCGCGCCGGCGGAGGCCGCGCGCGCGATCTGGGAAGCGCCCTTCGTCGTCCTCTCGCACGGCACCGAGCCCGACCCGATCCTGCGCTACGGCAACCGCGCCGCCCTGGCGCTCTTCGAGATGTCGTGGGACGAGCTGACGCGCACGCCATCGCGGCTCACCGCCGAGGTCCCCGACCGTGCGGAGCGGGCGCGACTGCTGGCGCAGGTGAGCGTGCGCGGCTACGTCGACGACTACTCGGGGGTGCGCGTGTCGCGGACGGGGCGGCGTTTCCGCATCGCGCGGGCGACGGTGTGGAACCTGGTCGGGCCGGATGGCCGCCCTGCCGGCCAGGCCGCGACCTTCGCCGACTGGGAGGCGCCGTGAGCGACGGTGACGTCGAGTCCGGTGACGCGCGCTTCATGCGCGAGGCCCTCGTGCTCGCGGCGCGTGCCGAGGCGGAGGGCGAGGTTCCCGTGGGCGCGGTTCTGGTGCGCGACGGCGAGGTGATCGGCAGTGGATTCAACCACCCGATCGGCGGCTGCGACCCGACCGCCCACGCCGAGGTCGCCGCGCTGCGCGATGCCGCGGCGCGCGTGGGCAACTACCGGTTGCCGGGCACGACGCTGTACGTCACGCTCGAGCCGTGTCCGATGTGCGCGGGCGCGATCGTCCATGCCCGCGTCGCGCGCGTCGTCTACGGTGCGCGCGACCCGCGCGGCGGCGCGGCGGGCAGCGTATTCGACCTGCTGCCGTCGGACGCGCGGTTCAACCACCGCGTCGCCTGCGACGGCGGCGTGCTCGAGGCCGAGTGCGCGGCGCCGCTGCGCGCGTTCTTCCGCGCGCGGCGCGGCGGTGCAGCCGCCCGCGCCGCTCGCCCGCAAGGAGATGTCGCCGATGTCGAGTGAGCTGCGTCGCGTCTTGGTGTGGCCGGGGTCCGTCCGCGTCACGCACTGGGTCCTCGCCGCGAGCACTCTCGTGCTCATCGCGACCGGCTGGCTGCTGCAGACGGGTCTCGTCGGTTCCGACGAATTGCACGAACTGCTGGCCGACGGGCTTCACCGGCCCGCCGGACACCTGTTCGCGCTCGCGCTCGCCGTCCGCCTGCTCCTGCTGTTCGCCGGCAGCCGCGTGGCGCGGTGGCGCGCCCTGATTCCGGACGCGGTGGGACGCGAGGGAATTCGCGAGACCCTGCGCTTCTACTCGCGGGTGGGCAGCGGCCGGCCCCCGCGCTACTACGCGCACAACCCGCTGTGGGGGCTCCTGTACCTCGTGTTCTTCGGCTTGGCCGCGGCGCAGGCGGTGACCGGGCTCGCGCTCGAGCTCGACGCCGTGCGCGCTCTCCTGCGCGCGGAGGAGCCCGCGCTCCTCTCGCTGCACGGCCGGCTCGCGCAGTGGTTGCTCGTCTGGTCGGTGTTCCACGTGGCGACGGCGGTCCTGCACGACTGGCGTGGCCAGGGCTCGGACACGTCCGCGATGATCAGCGGCTACCGCATCTTCGTGCCCGAGCGCCCGGCGACGGACGCCCTCGGCAGGGTGACGAGCGTGCGGATCGACACCATCGGCCGCCCGCCCGCGCGCGGCCGCCCGGGTGAAGCGGACGCCGATGCTGCCAGACCTCCCGATCCGTGACGTCCTGCCCGCGCTCGGGTCGGCCCTGACGCGCGGCCACGCGGTACTCGCCGCGCCACCCGGCTCCGGCAAGACGACGGTCGTGCCGCTGGCGCTGCTCGACGCGGCCTGGCTCCGCGGACGCCGCATCGTCATGCTCGAGCCGCGCCGTCTCGCGGCGCGCGCGGCGGCGGCGCGGATGGCCGCGCTGGCCGACGACGAGGTGGGCGGCCTCGTCGGCTACCAGGTGCGCTTCGACCGCCGCGTCTCGACCCGCACGCGCGTCGAGGTGCTGACCGAGGGGATCCTCGCGCGCCGGCTGCAGGCGGACCCGGCGCTCGACGGTGTCGGCCTCGTCATCTTCGACGAGTTCCACGAGCGCAACCTGCACGCCGACCTCGCGCTCGCGCTGTGCCTCGACAGCGTGCGTGGCCTGCGCGAGGACCTGCGGCTGCTCGTGATGTCCGCGACCCTCGATCCGGTGCCGGTCGCCGCTCTGCTGGGCGATGCGGCGGTGGTGGTGGGCGAGGGGAGACAGTACCCGGTGGAGGTTCGGTACCTCGAGCGCCCGATCGACGGGCCCTGGCTGCCGGTCGCCGACCGCGTGGTCCGTCGTGCGCTCGCGGAGCAGGGCGGTGACGTGCTCGTCTTCCTGCCGGGCGCCGGCGAGATCCGCGCGCTCGGCGACCGGCTCGCCGATCTCGCCGCGTCCGATGTGCGGATCGCGCCGCTCTACGGTGACCTGCCGAAGGAGGCGCAGGACGCCGCGCTGCGGCCGCGGGTCGACGGCGGGCGGCGCGTGGTGCTCGCCACCGACATCGCCGAGACGAGCCTGACCATCGAGGGCGTGGGGGGCGTCGTGGACAGCGGCTACTGCCGACGGCCGGTCTTCGACCCGAACCGCGGGCTCACCCGCCTCGACACCGAGCGCATCTCGCAGGCCTCCGCGGCGCAGCGCGCCGGCCGCGCCGGGCGCCTCGGTCCCGGGCTCTGCTTCCGCCTCTGGACCGAACGCGAGCAGGGCACTCTCGCGCCGCGCACGCCGCCCGAGATCCTCACCGCGGACCTCGGCGCGCTCGCGCTCGGGCTGCTGCGCTGGGGCGTGGCGGACCCGCGCTCGCTCGCCTGGCTCGACCCGCCCCCAACGGCGCACTGGGCGCAGGCGCTCGACGTGCTGCGCGACCTCGGTCTGTGCGACGGCGACGGGCGCCTCACGCCGGCCGGACGCGAGGCCGCCGACCTCGGCGCGCAGCCGCGGCTCGCCTACCTGCTCGTGGTCGCGGCGGCGCACGGCGCCCTCGGCCTCGCCGCAGACCTCGCGGCGCTGCTCGAGGAGCGCGATCCCATCCGCGGCGTGCCGGGCGAGGCGCGGTCCGCGGACATCGAGCTGCGGCTCCACGCACTCGCCGACCACCGGGAGTCGCGGCGCGCGACCCGCGGGCTCGACCCGGCGGCGCTGGCGCGCGTCGAACGCACGGCACGGCACTGGCGGCGGCTGGCGGGCGCCGGGGAGGGGCATGGCGGAGGTCCCACCGGCGCGGGGGCGCTGCTGAGCCTCGCCTACCCGGACCGCATCGGCCGGCGCCGGACGCACCACGGCGGGCGCTACCTGCTGTCGTCGGGCCGCGGCGCCGCGCTCGGCGACGGCGACCCGCTCGCGACGGCAGAGCTGATCGTCGTACCTCACCTCGACGCCGGCGCCACGGAAGGGCGCATCCACCTCGCCGCGGCGGTCACGCTGGCCGAGCTGCGGGCGCTGCACGCGGGACGGCTCCGGATCGAGGACGAGGTGGTCTGGGACGCCGGCGCCGGACGCGTGCGTGCGGAGCGCGTCGAGCGGCTCGGCGCGCTGGTGCTGTCGCGCCGGCCCCTCGCGGCGCCCCCCGCGGAGGCGGTGCTCGTGGCGTTCTGTGCGGGGCTCGAGGCGGCGGGCGCCGAGGCCCTTCCCTGGGACGAGCGTGCCCGGCAATTCCAGGCGAGGGTCGCGTTCGTCCGGCGGCACGCGCCGGAAGGCGGGTGGCCCGACCTGACCGACGCGACCCTGCTCGCCAGCCTGCCGGCCTGGCTCGGGCCCTGGATCGCGGGGATGACCCGCCTCGACGAGGTTCAGCGGCTCGACCTGCTCGCCGTCCTGCACGCGCGGCTCGGTTGGCCTCAGCGCCAGGCCCTCGACCGGCTCGCGCCGGAGGGCATCGAGGTGCCGAGCGGCGCACGAAAGCGGATCGACTACGTGGCCGGCGATCCGCCGGTCCTCGCGGTGAAGCTGCAGGAGATGTTCGGGCTCGCGGACACGCCGCGGCTGTGCGACGGGCGGGTTCCCCTGATGCTCCACCTGCTGTCCCCGGCCCAGCGGCCGGTGCAGGTGACGCAGGACCTCAGAGGCTTCTGGAACCGTGGCTACACCGAGGTCCGCAAGGAGCTGCGCGGGCGGTACCCGAAGCACCCGTGGCCCGAGGACCCGTGGCACGCCACCCCGACGGCGCGCACCAAGTCAAGACAGTAAAATACATAACTCAAAGCGTTTTGAAGTAGAGCAAATAAGTTGCTGATGTACCATATTTTGTGGCTCTGCAGAATGTCCGGCACCACATCTGGGGGAAGGCTCTTCCCAGTCAGCGCTACATGCAGAAATTCTCCTAACCAAAAGAAATAAAAAGAAAAACCCCCTTGATTTTTCGCGGAGGCGGGGCGAAGAATGCGCCGTGGAGGATGCCCGCACCAGTGGCGTCACGCCTGCTCGGCGGACTGGCTGGCCGGACTCTTAAGAAAGATAACTAGAAGCAGGCTCTATGTCTCCGGCAATTCTGCGTTTTTTTGCAGAGCGCTACGAGCAGATCGAGGTCCGCTACGACGCGGAGCAGCGCACGCTGTGGGTCTACCTGCGCCCCCGCCACCGCCCCTGCTTCAACCTCGACCTGCTGTCGGAGATCAAGCGGCTGCAGGAAGCCGTGCAGCGGGCCTGCGCCGGCCACGACGAGACCAGCACTCCCGTCCGCTTTCTCGTCGGGGGCTCGCGCGTCAAGGACGTCTACAACCTGGGGGGCGACCTCGCGCTCTTTGCGGAGCTGATCCGCGCGAGGGACCTCGCCGGCTTGCGGCACTACGCGCGGGCCTGCATCGAGGTGCTGTATCTCAACGCCGTCAACCTCGACGCCCCGTTGACGACCATCTCGATGATCCAGGGGGCGGCGCTCGGCGGCGGCTTCGAAGCGGGGATCTCGAGCAGCGTGATCGTCGCCGAACGGGGGACGCAGCTCGGCATGCCAGAGATCCTGTTCAACCTGTTTCCGGGCATGGGCGCGTACAGCTTTCTCGCCCGGCGAGTCCACCCGATCGAGGCCGAGCGGATGATCCTGAGCGGCCAGATGTGGACCGCCGAGGAGCTCTACCACAAGGGCATCGTCGACCTGGTCGCCGAGGTCGGCACGGCGCCGCAGGTCGTGATGGACTACGTGCGCCGGCAGGAGCGCGCCGGCATCGGCACGCTCGGGCTCATCAAGGCGCGCAACCGCATCAGCCCGATCAGCTTCGACGAACTGCTCGACGTGGCGATGATCTGGGCCGACTCCGCACTGCGGCTCGGGGAGCGCGAGCTGCGCATCATGGACCGGCTGGTCCGCACGCAGAACCGCAACTTCGGGCTGGGCCCGTCCGAGAGCGACGGGTCGAACGTGATCCCGCTGCTCGGCTGAGCGTCAGCGGCTCGCCGGCTCCTGCTGGTCGCGGCGGTCGAGGTACTCGAGCAGGGCGCGCCGCGCCGCGTCGAACGCCGTCCGCATCTCACGCAGCAGGCGCGTGCCCTGCAGCGGAACCTGGTGATCGGGCAGGCGGCAGGCCTTCGACGTGATCTCGTACACCACCATCGCGCCGACGCTGCCGGCGCTGCCCTTGAGCGCGTGCGCGGCGTCGCGGTAGCGGTTCGGTTGCCCGGCGTCCAACGCCTGACGCATCTCGACGAGCAGCGCCTCGCCGTCGCGCAGGAAGCCCTGCGTGACGTCCCGCACGAACTTGGGCCCGGTGCCGAGGAGCTCGAGCTCGGTCAGGGTGTGCGCGTCGAGCACGTGCGTGCCGGCCGGCTCCGGCGCCCGGGGGACTGCGGGAGGCGCCTCTTCCGGGGCCACGGCGCCGCGGCCGCGGGCGGCCGCTTCGTGCACGGTGTCGAGCAGCCCGCGCGCGTGCACGGGCTTCACCAGGAAGGCCTCCACGCGCGCCTCCTCGGCGACCCGCCGGGCTTCCTCCGTCGCGTCGGCCGTGAGCAGGATGAAGGGCAGGGGCCGGGCCTCGGCGTGCGTGAAGCGGTACAGCTTGATCGCCTCCGCACCGCCCATCACCGGCATCTGCATGTCGAAGATGGCGACGTCGAAGTGTCCTTGGTCGAGCGCGTCGAGCGCCTGCTCGCCGTTCTCCACCAGCGTGACGTGGTGCCCGGCCTTCTCGAGCACCGCCCGCAGCACCTTCTGGTTCGTCGCGTTGTCCTCCGCGACCAGCACCTCCAGCGGGGCCGGACCGCGACCCGGGGCGTAGCGGTCGATCAGGCGCACCACGCCCGTGTCGTCGCCGCCCCGCGTGTTCACCGCATGCAGCGCGTTGAACAGCAGCGTCTTGTCCACCGGCGCGCGCAGCACGCTGGCGTAACCGGCGTCCAGCATCGCGCCATCGCGCTCGCTGTCGCGCGACACGAGCAGCAGCGCCGGCGTGCGCAGCGTGCGCTCCGAGCGCACCGCGGCGGCGAACTGCGCCGGGTCCATCTCGAGCGACGCCTCGTCGGCGAGCACGACGTGGAAGGCGGCGCTGCGCTGGGCGGCCGACACCAGCTCGGCAAAGGCGTGGACGGCGTTGCCGACGGTGGCGGTTCTCGCACCCCAGCCGCGCAGCGCCCGATCGAGCACCGCGATCTGCTCGGCGTCGCTCGAGACGATGAGGATGCGGTTGTCGCCGAGTGCGCGCTGCTCGTCGGCGCGTTCCGCGACCTCGGGCTGCCGCTCGAACGGCACCTCGAACCAGAACGTGGTGCCCCGATCCGGGTGGCTCTCGAGGCCGATCCGGCCGTCCATGAGCTCCACCAGCTGCTTGCTGATCGTGGTGCCGAGACCGGTCCCGCCGTAGCGCCGCGTGGTCGAGCCGTCGGCCTGGGTGAAGCTGTCGAAGATGCGGTCCTGCGCGTCTGCGGCGATGCCGATGCCGGTGTCGATGACGAAGAACTGAAGAACCGCCTGGTGGAGCGATGGCGGTGCGCCCGGCTTGCGGTGCACGCGCAGCTGCACGCCGCCCTCGTGGGTGAATTTGATCGCGTTGCCGACGAGATTCGTCAGCACCTGGCGCATCAGGAACTCGTCGCCGCGCAGCAGGAACGGCACGTCCGGCGCCACGTGCGACTCGAGGTAGATGCCGCGCTTCTGGGCCTGCGGCGACAGCACCTTGAGCGTGCTGTTGACGAGCCGGTGCAGGTCGAAGTCGGCGTGCTGCACGTGGACCTTGCCGGCTTCGATCTTGGCGAGGTCCAGGACGTTGTCGATGAGGCCGAGCAGCGTGTTGGCGGAGGCGTGCACGGTGCGGGCGTAGTCCTCCTGCTCCTCGTTGAGCGGCGTCTCGAGCAGCAGCTCGCTCATGCCGATCACGCCGTTGAGCGGCGTGCGGATCTCGTGGCTGACGTTGGCGAGGAACCGGCTCTTGGCGAGGCTCGCGGCCTCCGCCACGCCCTTCGCCTCCTGCAGTCGCGTCAGCAGGACCGTGATGTACGCAGGCAGGATCACCAGGCCGAAGGCGAGGCCGAAGATCAGATTCTGGTTGACGCCCCAGAACGGACTGAGCTCGGTCGCGGCGACGAAGCCGACGAGGCTCATGACGGCGGCGACGACGAGGTAGCGTCGGCCGAAGCGGAAGCCGTTGCCGAAGGTCACCCAGAGATAGATCGTGTAGAAGGGCGCGCCGATGTCGCCGGTCGCGTACAGGGTGTAGCTCGTCGCGCCGATGTCCAGCACGATGCCGGCGTAGCGCCGGGCTTCGACCTTCACGGGGCGCGCGTAGATCCAGGCGAGGACGCCGACCGACAGGATCGTGAACGTCGTCGCGACGAGGAGCCCCATCTCGGCCTCGGGCTCCCAGTTGCGCGCGAAAGCGAAGGCCGTCGCGTAGACCATGGCGAAGACGCCGATGGCGAGGCGGATGCGCGCCTGCTCGGCCTCCGTGTCCGGGCACTGCTCCATGCGAGCCCAGGCGCGGGCGATCAGGCTGGTGCCGTTGCTCCCCATCCCGCTCATCGCCCGGCCGCCTCGTCCTTGTCGCCGAACTGCTCGTGGATGGCGAGGACGGCGTCGAACCGTCGGAACAGGGCGGCGACGCACTCCGGGTCGAACTGGCGGCCCGCCTGCTCGCGGAAGTAGGCGACGACGTCGTCGAGCGGCCAGGGGTTCTTGTACGGCCGGCGGCTGAGCAGCGCGTCGAACACGTCGGACACCGCGACGATGCGCGCCTCGAGCGGGATCTCGGCGCCGCGTGCGCCGCGCGGGTAGCCGGTGCCGTCGAAGCGCTCGTGGTGATACAGCGCGATGGTGGCGCCGGTCTGCAGGTACTGGGACGGGCTGTCCTTGAGGATGTCGAAGCCGATCCAGGTGTGCCGCTTCATGAGGTCCCACTCCTCGGCGTCGAGCTTGCCGGGCTTGAGCAGGACGTGGTCCGGCACGCCGATCTTGCCGATGTCGTGCATCGGCGCGGCGAGCTCCAGGCGAGTGCAGAAGGTCTCGTCGCCGTCGAGCGACTCGGCCAGCAGGCGCGCGTAGCGCGCGATGCGGAAGATGTGGTTGCCCGTCTCGAGGTCGCGGAACTCGCCGGCCTTCGCCAGCCGCAGCAGCGTCTCCTTCTCGCGCTGCGCGAGCTCGAGGGTGGTCTTGCGCACCTCGCGCTCGAGCCACCGCGCGCGATCCTTGATGATGACCTGCTGGCGGCGCAGCGTGAGCAGATTGCGGCAGCGCGCGCGGCACTCGTGGTGGTCGATCGGCTTCGCGAGGAAGTCGGTCGCGCCGGCCTCCAGGGCCTGGTAGCGGACCGGCTTGTCGTCCATGCAGGTGACCATGACGATCGGCACGTCGCTGCCGCCCGGGAGCTTGCGGATCTCGGTGGTCAGCTCGATGCCGTCCATGCGCGGCATCTTGTAGTCGGCGAGCACGAGGTCGACGGTGTGCTCGCGGGCCCAGGAGAGCGCCTCGAGCGGATCGGCGAAGCAGGCGGCCTCGACGTCGTCGTCGATCGTGCGTACCAGCTGATCGAGGATCATCCGGCTGACGAGCTGGTCGTCGACGATCAGGACGGTGGGCATCGCTCTGCTCCGCCAGCCCTGCGGGCGTCGCCGCGCCGGAAAGTCGACGCCGCGGCCAGGCCCGAAGGGGCCCCGCCGCGTCGACTATCCGTCACTCGACTCGATGACTTGCGCGCGTTCACTGGCCCCCTTTGACGCCGCAGGCTCGATGCAACCTGTGTCGGACGCGTTGCAGGGGACTTGAGCAAGGGCCGTGCCCGGCCGTCGGCGGGTCTCGGCGACGCGTGCCGCGGTGGCGGTGGCGCACGAACTCGTTTCCCGCCCCGAGCGGGGCAGGCGCACAATAGCCGCGTGATCAACGCGGGATCGGGCGGGCGTCCCGGGGTTAGGGTTCCCGGCGCCGGGCGCGCTTCCGCCCACCAGGACAGTCAGGCAGCGATGAACGAGCAGACCGACAGCAGGGAGCGGGAGATCCTCATGGTGATGCGCAAGGTGCTGGCGCGGGTGATCCGCGACACCACGCCGCCCAGCCGGGCGATGAAGCACCCGCTCACCGAAGGCACCATCGAGGACATCCGCCAATGCCTGACGCTCATCTCCGTCCGGGAGCGCGAGCTCGCCGACGCGGCGGGTGCGGCGCAGGAACGCCCTTACTACACCGACGACCCGCAGGCTCAGGCGAACCGGGTGGTGCCGATCACGAAGATCCCGCGCCGCAAGCCGGAGACGGAGTGAGCGGACGCGGAGCCGTCGGCACGCGTGAATCGGTCAGCCCGCGCTGATCCGCCATTGCGGCCGACACGTTCGTCATTGCGGCCGACACGTTCGTCATTGCGGCCGACACGTTCGTCATTGCGAGCGCAGCGAAGCAATCCAGGCTGACTGGGGCGAGGCCGTATGGATCGCCACGTCGGCCTGCGGCCTCCTCGCGATGACGTGGCCGACGCGCCTCGCGATGACCTCGCCGCGCGTCTCGCGATGACGTAGCCGACGCGTCTTGCGACGACGGGGGCAACGCGCCCGTCATTGCGAGGCGGAGCCGAAGCAATCCAGACCGCGCCCCGCCCAGTCGAGCGCAAACTGCCGGGCCACCCGACCGCTGCGTGAGCCGCGGGCGAGCGCCCATTGCAGGGCCGCCCGCCGGACCGGCTCGTCGCCGACGCCACGACCTCCCAGCTGCCGCAGCCAGTGGTCGCAGATCGCCAGGTAGTCGTCCTGGCTGAACGGGTAGAAGGACAGCCACAGGCCGAAGCGCTCCGACAGCGAGATCTTTTCCTCCACCGCCTCGCCGTGGTGGATCTCGCCCTCGACGAGCCGCGTCTCCAGGTTCTCCGCGTGATACTCGGGCATGAGATGCCGCCGGTTGGAGGTGGCGTAGACCAGCACGTTGCCGGGCGGCGCGACGATCGACCCCTCCAGCACCGCCTTGAGCGCCTTGTAGCTCGGGTCGTCGGCCTCGAACGACAGGTCGTCGCAGAAGACGAGGTAGCGCTCCGGCCGGTCGTAGAGCAGGTCGACGATGTCGGGCAGGTCGACCAGGTCCTGCTTGTCGACCTCGACGAGACGCAGCCCGCCGGCCGCATACGCGTTGAACACCGCCTTCACCAGCGTCGACTTGCCGGTGCCGCGCGAGCCCCACAGCAGGACGTTGTTCGCGGGGCGGCCCGCGACGAACTGCCGCGTGTTGCGCACCACCTCCGCCTTCTGCCGCTCCATGCACAGCAGGTCGTCGAGTGCGACGGCATGCGGGTGCGCCACGGGGCGCAGGGTGCCGCCCCGGTCGGTGCGCCGCCAGCGGTGGGCGAGGGCGCTGAAGTCCGGCGCGGCGGGTGGGGGCGGTAGCAGGGGTTCCAGCCGGTCGATCAGCCGGTCGAGCCGGCGCAGCAGGCGCTTCACCGAGGGCATCGCCGCCGTCCTCCCGCGCTGACTGCCCTGTTCAGCGATCGAGCTTGCGGTAGCGGATGCGGTGCGGTTGCACCGCCTCCTCGCCGAGCCGGCGCTTCTTGTCCTCCTCGTAGTCCGCGAAATTGCCCTCGAACCAGGTGACGGTCGAATCGCCTTCGAAGGCCAGGATGTGCGTCGCGATGCGGTCGAGGAACCACCGGTCGTGCGAGATGACCACCGCGCAGCCGGGGAAGGCGAGCAGCGCCTCCTCGAGCGCGCGCAGCGTCTCGACGTCGAGATCGTTGGTCGGCTCGTCGAGCAGCAGCAGGTTG
>JALORY010000058.1 GCA_025458675.1 Gammaproteobacteria bacterium
TCCCGGTGCGGGTCGACGAGGACGGCGCGGTCGCGGCCGCCTGGGGGGTGCGCGGCGTGCCGACCGCATTCGTCGTCGACGGCGATGGCCAGATCCGCTACGTGACGACCGGCGTCACCACCCGCTGGGGGCTTCGGTTGCGCCTCTGGCTCGCCCGCGCCTGAGGGGCGTCTCAGTCCTCGCCGATCACCCGCTCTTCGCGCGGTCGTTGCAGCAGGGCCTGCGCCTCGACCTCGCTCTTGGCGAAGATCATGCGCACGTCCTGGCCGGCGGCCGCGTCGAGCGCGCCGCGGTCCGCGCGCACCTTCTGCTTCGCCTCCTGGAACTTGTCGAACGTCGCCAGGTGCTCGAGCTGCTTGGCCGCGCCGGGCCGCTCGGTGATGCGGTAGACGAAGTAGGGCATGGGGGCTGCTGCTCTGGGGACAACCGAGTCGAAAAGATACCACGCGGTGCCCGCGCGTCGGCGCTATCGCCCCGGCGCGTCCCCGGTGCTAGGCTCGCCGCGTCTCCCGACGAGGTACCGCCATGCCGCACCCCCTCGTGCATCGCGTCGAAAAGATCGGCGACGTTCTCACCGACGGCTTCCACCTCGTCGGCCTGTTCGTGGTCGGCGCGTCGATTCTCTGGGCCTCCTGGGCCGAGGTCTTCAAGATCATCGGCCACGGCGGGCCGGACATCAAAGACATCCTCCTGCTCTTCATCTACCTCGAGCTCGGCGCGATGGTGGGCATCTACTTCAAGACGAAGCAGCTGCCCGTCCGCTACCTGATCTACATCGCGATCACCGCGCTCACGCGGCTGCTCGCCATCGACATCAAGACGATGACCGAGGAACGGCTGATCGCCGTGACCGGCGCGATCCTGCTGCTGGCACTCGCCGTGCTCCTGCTGCGCGTCGGCTCGTCGCGCTACCCCAGCCGCCGCGTCGGCGAGCGGGACAGTGCCGAGACCGACGCCGAGGCGACCGGTTGAGCATCGCCGCGCGCGGCGGTGGCGACGCGACCGGGCGGGCAGCGGGCCGGTCGACCGGCTATAGTCCGCTCAACCTCTGAATCGGAGCGCTTATGCGTCGTCTGCTTGCGATCCTCACGGTGCTCTCCTTCGTCGCGGCCGGGCCGGTCGTCGCCGCCGACGCGGCCCGGCCGATGGGCACGCTCACCACCGCGCAGGGGACCGTGCCGCTGGTCGAGGCCTATGCCGTCGACTACCTCGACGAGGAGGGGCTCGGCGAGGGGCCCGAGCTGCGCATCCTGTTGGCCGACCGGCGCGTGGACCGCGAGCTGCTCTCGGGTCCGCAGCTGACGGCGCTCGAGCGCGCGGCGCGCAAGGGCGCCGTGCGCGGCGTGCTGCTCCACCTCGACCCGAAGAAGCTGAACAAGGCCCCGGTGCGCGGCACCCTGCTGCTGCCGCCCGCCGCCCCGCAGGACACGCTCACGCACTTCACGGTGACGGGCGAAGGGGGCGGCTTTGGCAGCCTGGAGGTCGCCGGGAACCGCGTCAGCGGCGCGGCGCGCTTCCAGTCGCAGTCGGCGCCCCCGGCCCAGCCCTACGGCTACGAGGCGAGCTTCAAGACCGCCGTCGCGAAGGACTTCGCGACCGCGCGGCTCGTGGGCAAGCGCGCGCAGGACAGCGCGCAGGCCAAGGCGGTGCTCGCCTTCGAGCGGGCCCTGCGCGACGGCGACATGCTGACGGTCAGCTCGTTCGCGACGCCGGCGCGTTTTGCGGAGATCGATGCCCTCTACCTCCGGGCCGGCGCGGCGAGCTTCCTCGACCAGGTCAGGGCGCAGCTGCCCGAGCCGCAGCTCCGGCCCGCCCAGATCCGCGAGCTGGCGGTCTACGGCAACAAGGCGTACGTGCTCATGGTCGACGCCGCGGGCACACGGACCGTGGCGGCGCTCGCGCACCAGGACGGCACCTGGAAGGTGGACTGACGTGGCGCCGGTCATCCGCACGGCAATCCCGAAGCGGCGCTACCGCCTCGGCGACCAGACCGTCACCGTGCTCGGCGAGATCGAGAGCGGCGACGGCGTGAGCTATCGCTGGATCATGGCGTTCGTCCAGGACGGTCAGGCGCGGCCCGGGCTCTACATCAGCGCCGAGAAGCCCACGCCCGGCGCGGCGCTGCGCCTGCGCGTGGTCAACAGCGCGATGTCGGAGGTGATGGAGGAGGACGAGCGCTGGCGCGACCTCGACACCTTTGCGGAGGAGGCGCTGCGGATCGGCGCGAGCGCCCTGGGGCTCGCCAGCGAGGCGCCCGCGCGCCTCATGTGACGCCCTCGCCCGGCGGCGGGCTTCAGCCCGCGCGCTCGAGCGAGAGGATGAACTCCCACTGCGCCGGCGTGACCGGCATCACCGACAGCCGGTTGCCCCGCGCCAGGAGCGGCATGCCGGCCAACGCCCCCGCCGCGTGCGTCTTGAGCTCCGGCAGCGTGACGTCCCGCCGGAACCGCCGCTTCAGCTTCACGTCGACGCGGTACCAGCGCGGGTTGTCCGGCGCGCTCTTCGGGTCGTAGTACCTGGCCTCGGGATCGAACTGCGTGGCGTCGGGGTAGCCTTCGCGCACGACTTGGACGACGCCGACGATCGCCGGCGGATCGCAGTTCGAGTGGTAGAAGAAGGCGAGGTCGCCGGCCTTCATCTGGTCGCGCAGCATGTTGCGCGCCTGGTAGTTGCGCACGCCGTCCCAGGGCTCCGTCTGGTCCGGTCGCGCCGCGAGGTGGTCGATGCCGAACACGTCCGGCTCGGACTTCATCAGCCAGTAGCCCATCGGTCGTTCCCCCGTCAGTAGGCGGTCGGCAGCCCCGCCGCCAGGTGCAGGAAGTTGGCGAGGCGGCGCGGGCTCACCGCGCCGGCTTCCACCGCCGCCTTGATCGCGCAGCCCGGCTCGTGGTCGTGCGTGCAGTCGCGGAACTGGCAGTGCCCGATCAGCGGCCGCAGCTCGCGGAAGCCCGCCTCGAGCTGCCGGCGCTCGATGTGGGCGAGGCGGAAACTGCGCACGCCGGGGGAGTCGATGAGATCGCCACCGTCCGGCAGGTGGTAGAGCGTCGCCGCGCTCGTCGTGTGCCGGCCGTGGCCCGTGGCGTCGGAGAGGTGGCCGGTCTGGGCGTCGCGGTCGGGGAGCAGCGCGTTGACCAGCGACGACTTGCCGACGCCGGACTGGCCCACGAGGACGCTGGTCTCCCCCCGCAGCCGCGCGGCCAGCGGCTCCAGGCCGTGCGCGCGGCGCGCGCTCACCTCGACCAGCGGGTAGCCGATCGCCGCGTAGTGCGCGAAGCGGGCGCGCAGCGCCTCGCGCGCGGGACCGTCGACGAGGTCCACCTTGTTGACGGCGATCAGGGCGGCGACGCCGATCAGCTCCGCGGCCACGAGGTACTGGTCCACGAGGTACTCGTTCGGCTCGGGCCGCGGCGCGATCACGACCACGAGCTGCGTCAGGTTCGCGGCGAGCGGCTTCTCGCGGCCGCTGTAGTCCGGCCGCGCCAGCGCCGCGGTGCGCTCGAGGCGCGCCGTCACGACGCCGGCCGAGGGGCCCGTCGCCTGCCAGGCGACGCGGTCGCCGCACACCACGTCGCCGAGGTTCTGCCGGAACAGGCAGTGGTGCAGTGCGCCCGACGCGTCCTCGACCAGCAGGTTCTGGCCGTGGCGCACCACGACGCGGCCCGGGAGCGGGGCGTCCCCGGTCGCCGCCGCGAGCTCGCGGCTCGCCCGCGCCTCCATGCGCTCGCGCCGCGTGACCTGGATGGCGGCGATGCGTGCCCGCTGCTGGTCGGTGAGCCGCCGCCCCATCCGCGTCGGCGTCAGAACTTGTAGAAGCTCTTGTTCAGGTGATCGACGATCGCCGCGATGTCCTCGTCGGTGAGCCCGGACTTGGTCATCGCGTTGCACCGCAGGACCTGCAGGCGCAGCGTGTCGAGCGAGCGCATCTTGCGGTCGGGCCGGGTGTAGACCTCGTCGGCGTGACAACCGGTGCAGTAGCGGTCGACGAGGGCCTTGCCGTCGGCGGCGAGCACCGCAGGCGAGGCGAGGAGGGCGACGGCGAAGGCGAGCGGACGGTTCATCGGGGGGTTCCTCAGGGGGCGTTGCCGCGGGACTCGAGTCGCGCCACCCGCGCGAGCGCGGGCGGGTGGCTGTGGTGCCAGGCGGAGTAGAGCGGGTCGGGCGTCAGGGTGCTCGCGTTGTCGCGGTACAGCTTGACCAGGGCGCGCACCAGCGCCGGGCCCTCCGCGTACTCGGCCGCGAAGGCGTCCGCCTCGAACTCGTGGCGCCGCGACAGCCACGCGCCCGCCGGCCGCAGGAACTGGGTGAACACCGGCGCGACCAGCAGAAACAGCGCGAGGGCGACGGCGTCGCTGCCGACCGGCACGCCGAGCCCGGCGTAGAACCAGGGCTGCGCGCTCGCCCAGCCGAGGAGCGCGAAGCCGACGAGCGTCGCGGCGGCGGCCAACGCCAGCCGCTTGGCGACGTGCCGGCGCCGGAAGTGCCCCAGCTCGTGCGCCAGCACCGCCTCGATCTCTGCGGGCGACAGCGTGCCGAGCAGCGTGTCGAAGAAGACGATGCGCTTGCTGCGGCCGAAGCCCGTGAAGTAGGCGTTGCCGTGGCTCGAGCGGCGCGAGCCGTCCATCACGAACATGCCGTCGCTGCGGAATCCGCAGCGCGCCAGCAGCCCCTCGAGCCGGTCGCGGACGGGGCCCGGCTCCAGCGGTGTGAAGCGGTTGAACAGCGGGGCGATCACGCGCGGCCAGGCCCAGCTCATCAGCAGGGCGAACCCCATCCAGACGGCCCACGCGTACAGCCACCACAGGCCGCCGCTGCGCGCCATGAGCCACAGCACCGCGAGCGCCAGCGGCACGCCCACCGCGAGGCCGATGAGCGCGCCGAGCAGGCGGTCCTTGACGAACTGCGCCGTCGTCGTGCGGTTGAAGCCGAAGCGCGCCTCGATGCCGAAGGTGCGCCACGCGTCGAACGGAAGCTCGACCAGGCCCAGCACCGCGAACACGCTCACGAGCAGTGCGGTTCCCTGCCAGAGGGGCGGCCAGCCCGTTTCCTGCCAGAGCGTGGACAGCAGCGCGATGCCGCCGCCGAGGGTCAGGAGGACCAGCCACACCGCGCCGAACATGGTCTCGCAGCGCGCGGCGCCGAGCTGGGCGACGGTGTAGTCGGCCGCCCTGCGGTGCTGTGCGGCGTCGATCCGGTCGGCGAAGGCGTCGGGCACGCGGTCCGCGTGCGCGAGCACGTGGCGCTCCTGGCGCCGCAACAGCCACAGCTCGACCGCGAGGCCGGCGGCCAGTGCGGCGAGGAAGAGCGCGGTGAACCCGTTCATTGGCGTCGAGGATAATGGCGTCGGACGCCCTCTGCTACAATCGCCGCGCCGTCGAAACCCCGTTCCGTCCGAGGCTTGCGATGCCTGTCGCCGAGACCAACCTGATCTGGATCGATCTCGAGATGACGGGGCTCGACACGCAGAACGACCACATCATCGAGATCGCGACGATCGTGACCAACGGCGACCTCGACGTGCTCGCGGAAGGACCCGTGATCGCCATTCACCAGCCGGACGAGATCCTCGCCGGCATGGACGAGTGGAACACGAACCAGCACGGCAAGTCGGGTCTCGTCAACCGCGTGCGCAGGAGCCAGATCACCGAGGCGCAGGCGGAGCAGCGCACGCTCGCCTTCCTGGCGCAGTGGGTGCCGTCCGGCGTCTCGCCGATGTGCGGCAACAGCATCTGTCAGGACCGGCGCTTTCTCGCGCGCCGCATGCCGCGGCTCGAGGCCTACTTCCACTACCGGAACCTCGACGTCAGCACGCTGAAGGAACTGGCGCGGCGCTGGGCCCCGAACGTCGCCGCGGCGTTCGGCAAGGACTCGCGCCACCTGGCGCTCGACGACATCCGCGACTCGATCGCCGAACTGCGGCACTACCGGGAGCACTTCCTCCGGCTGCCGGTGGCGGCCACCTAGCCGGTCGTCTGCTACCTCCGGCGACGGCGCGGGGCGGTCTGACGGGCGTCGGCCCGGAGGCACGCGGCGCGTGCCTCCGGAGCGATCACGCCTTGACCTGCTTCGCGCCCGGCTCCGCGAACAGCCCGCTCTTCTCGAGCTGCGGGAACAGGACCTTCTCCTCGCGCTCGATGCGACCGAGGATCGCCTTCATGATGTCGTGCGTCTCCTTGAGGAACACGTCCGACACCTGGTAGTCGCAGTCCTTCAGCCACTTCTTGTAGTAGGCCTCGAACTCCTTGCGCAGCTCGGACTCGCCGGCGATGAAGTTCCAGGCGGTGTGCTTGAGCGAGTTGCCCTGCTTGAGGAGCTGCGGGTACATCTCCTTGTCCTCCTCGCCGAGGTGCTCGCGCACCTTGAGGGCGAGGTCGCACAGCAGCTTGTGCATCGCCTTCGCGTTGGCGCGGATGGACAGGTTCTCCTTGGTCAGGCCCGTCTGCAGGTCGCCGATCATCTCCTGCAGCTCGGCGTGCGTTTCGCGCAGGTGCGCAATCGTCGTCATGGTGCTTGCCTCCTCCTTTGGATGTGCCGGTCAGACGACCGCCCCCCGGTCCCCTGCCGCTCGGCCGGATTGTAGGCCCCATCGCGGGCACCGGAACAACCCCCCGTGGCCGTCGGGATAAGGGCGCGCCGGCCGGCGCGCTATCATTGCGCCCCCGCCGGCGGACCTGCCCGGCCCGCCCGCGTCTGCGCATGAGCCTTCGTCCCGGCAGCCTGGTGCTCTACAAGAACCGCCCCGCGCGGGTCGTGGCCGTCACCGACAAGATCGATCTCGACGTCGGCGAGGGCAAGGCGAAGCGCGTGCGCGACAAGGACGTGGTGCCGCTGCACCCCGGGCCCTGCCAGAGCCTCGGCGAGCTCCGCCCGCTCGCGGGCGACCTGCGCGAGGCGTGGGAGCTGGCGGCGGGCGAGCGCCTGAGCCTCGCCGAGCTCGCCGGCCTGGTGTACGGCGAGTTCACCCCCGCGACCGCGTGGGCGACGTGGCAGGCGGTGGCCGACGGCGTCTACTTCGCGGGCGAGCCCGACGCGCTGTGCGCCCGGTCCGGGGCCGACGTCGACGCGATCCTCGCCGAGCGCGACGCCAAGGCGCGCGCCGAGCGGGAGTGGCGCGAGCTTCTGGAGCGGGTCGACGGCGGCCACATCGAGCCCGGCGACCGCGTCCGCCTCGCCGAAGTGGAGCGGCTCGCGCTCGGACGGAGCGCGGCGAGCCGCATCCTGCAGGCCCTCGGGCGCCAGGAGACCCCGGAGAACGCGTGGCGCCTGCTGGTCGCCTGCGGGTACTGGGACCGCTTCCACAACCCCTGGCCGGCGCGCGAGGGGGCGCCGCTCGTCTGCGCCGACCTGCCGGTGCCCGACCTGCCCGACGAGGACCGCCTGGACCTCACGCACCTGCCGGCCTACGCGATCGACGACGAGGGCAACCAGGACCCGGACGACGCGCTCAGCCTCGACGGCGACTGGCTCTGGGTGCACGTCGCCGACGTCGCCGCGCTCGTCGCGCCCGACGGCGAGCTCGACCGCGAAGCGCGGTCCCGCGGCGCGAACCTCTACCTGCCCGAGGGCGTCGTGCACATGCTGCCGCCGCCGCTCACGCACCGGCTGGGGCTCGGGCTCGAGCAGGTGTCGCCCGCGCTGTCGTTCGGCTGCCGGCTCGACGACGACGGCGGCCTCGCGGAGTTCCGCATCGCGCCGTCCTGGGTGCGCGTCGCGCGCCTGTCCTACGAGACTGCCGACGGCCGGCTCGGCGAGCCCCCGTTCGCCGCGATGGCCGAGCTGACCGCGCGCTACCGTGCCTGGCGCGCCGCGCGCGGCGCGACCGGCATCGACCTGCCGGAGGTCAGCGTCAAGGTGATCGACGGGCGCGTCGTCGTCCGTCCGCTGCCGCGCCTCGCGAGCCGCGACCTCGTCACCGACGCGATGCTCATGGCGGGCGAGGCGGCCGCGCGCTGGGCGCTGGCGAACGGCGTCGCGCTGCCCTTCGCCACCCAGGCGCCGCCCGACGAGCGTCGCACGCCCGTCGACCTCGCAGGCATGTACGCGTACCGCCGGTTCTTCAAGCCGAGCCAGACGAAGGGCGCGCCCGAGCCGCACGCCGGTCTCGGCCTTGCGGCCTACGTGCGGGCCACGAGCCCGCTGCGTCGCTACCAGGACCTGCTCGCGCACCAGCAGATCCGCACGGCGCTGCGGGGGGGCACGCCGCTGCCGGCCGGCGGCCTGGCGGAGCGCTACGGCGTGGCCGACGCCGCCGGGGTACTCGTGCGCCGCGCCGAGCGTCTGTCCAACCAGCACTGGAAGCTCGCCTACCTGCAGCAGAACCCGCAGTGGGAAGGCGAGGCCGTGGTCGTCGACGCCGACGAGCGCAAGGCGACCGTGATCCTGCCCGCGCTCGCCTTCGAGACGCGCCTGCGGCTGCAGGCCGGGATGGCCCCGAACCAGCGGCTCAGGCTCCGGGTCCGCGAGGTCGATCTGGTCGAGTCCGCCGCGTACTTCCGCACGCTGGACTGAGCCGCCGGCTGGGGCCAAGATGGGCGCCCTTCCGGCCGGGCGCTGGCGCCCGCGACGCCGGACACACCGAAGATCGGAGCCCGCCATGTCCCAGGACGACACGCTGCCCGTCGCCGGCGCCGCCGAAGTGCCCGCGTCGGCGATCGAGTTCTACACCTACTGCGAGGCGGAGCGCGAGCGGCGCCGCAACACCGGCGAGTCCTTCGACGAAGCGCTGTTCGACGCCGCCATCGAGCTCGCGCTGCGCAAGTTCCAGGCGCTCGAGGACGGGGGGCTCGCATGATCCTCAACAGCCTGCGGGCCGAGAACGTCCTCAAGTACGCGCGCCTCACGCTGACGCGCATCCCCGGGCGCGGCATCGTCGCGATCAGCGGCCACAACGAGTCCGGCAAGAGCTCGATCGGCGAGACGATCTGCTTCGCGCTCTTCGGCCGCACCTTCTCGCTCGACGCGGCGCACGTCGCCAAGATCATCCGCTGGGGCGAGACGCGCTGCTCGGTCGCCGTCGACTTCCGCATCGGCGACGAGGGCTACCACCTGGTGCGCACGCTCGACAACGACGGCAACCACAGCGCGCGCCTGTCGCTGGCGGGCGAGGAGGGCACGCCGCTCGCGCGCGGCGTCGACGGCGTGTGCAAGGCGCTGCAGGAGCTGCTGGGCTACGACTTCAGCGAGTTCATCGAGTCCTTCTACCTCGCGCAGCGCGAGATCACGACGCCGCACCCGCACAGCGAGGCGGTGAAGATCATGGCCGGGCTCGCGCCGGTCGAGCGCGTGATCCGCGAGCTCGAGTCCGAGATCGGCGGCGAGCGCAAGGGCATCGAGGTCGCGCAGCTCAAGATCGGGGGCATCGACGCGGACCTCGCCGAGCTCGCGATCGACCCCGTGGTGCTCGGCCACCTCGAGGAGCAGCGGCGGGCCGACGCCGAGGCGGAGAACACGCTCGTCGAGCTGACCGAGTCGCTCGAGGACGCGAAGTCCCGCTACGCCGCCAACCGGCCGCTGATCCGCGCCGCCAAGCGCGCCAAGAGCAAGGCCGGCTCGCTCGCCTTCCTGCTGTTCCTCGTCGCAGCCGTGCTCGGCGGCCTGTGGGCGCTGCTCACGCAGCTGCCGGAGCACGCGGTCACGAAGCAGATCGTCGACCAGCTGCTCGTCCGCGCGCTGCCGGACTTCGCGCAGCGCCAGGGCGAGTACCTGCAGTGGGCCCTGTGGGGCGCGGCGGGCGCGGGCGCGCTGTTCCTGCTCTCCTGGATCCGCGGCCTGGTCCTCGGCGGGCGGCTCTCCGGGCTGCGCGAGACCTGCGGCCGGCTCGCCGACGCGCTGACCAACGTGCACCTCACCGCCTCGCAGCTCGACGCGACTGCGGGCGGCACTGCAACGGCGCCGGCAGGCGGCCGGGTGGAGCCCACGCTCGACGCGCGCGCCAGCGCGGGCGACGAGCCGCCGATGGGCGAGGTGTTCCTGCCCGAGGTCGAGCGGCCCGACGACGACGAAGTGCGCCGCGTGGCCCGCCTGATCGCGGCCGACGAGGCCGCCGAGGTCGAGGCCGAGGGCCTCATGGCGCGCGAGCTCGCCTGGGTCACGCACCTGTCCGGCGAGCGCACCCGCTCCCTGGCCGAGCTCGACCGCGTGATCGAGAGCGAGCGCGGGCGCCGCGCGCAGGGCGCGCGGCTCGACGGCATGCGCGCCGACCTGCTGGCGGCGGTCGACACGCACGGCAAGCGCATCGGCGTGCGCGAGAAGGCGATCGAGCTGCTGCGCGGCGCGGCGCAGCACATCTCGCACCGCTTCAACCGCGACGTGCGCAACCTGGTCGGCAAGACGCTGCCGCTGTTCACCGACGGCCGCTACGAGCACCTGCAGATCGACAGCGCCCTCAACGTCCGCGTCTTCTCGGCCGACAAGCGGGACTTCATGGACCTCGACGAGATCTCGAGCGGCACGCAGCGGCAGATCATGCTCGCCCTGCGGCTCGCGCTCTCGCAGCAGCTGCTCGACCGGACGGTGAAGGGCCGGCAGTTCGTCTTCCTCGACGAACCGTTCGCGTTCTTCGACGAGGCCCGCACCCGCCGCGCGCTGGCGGAGCTGCCGGGGCTCAGCGACGACGTGCAGCAGATCTTCATCGTCGCGCAGTCCTTCCCGCCCGAGCTGGCGGGCGGGTTCGCCCTGCACCTCGAGTGCACGCGCGAGCGCGACACGATGGAGGCCTGAGCACGGGTCGGAGGGACGGGCTGGCCGCCCGCCGTCCTTGGTGTAGAATGCCGCGCCTCACGGAGAGGTGGCTGAGCGGCCGAAAGCGCACGACTCGAAATCGTGTGACGTAGTGATACGTCCGTGGGTTCGAATCCCACCCTCT
>JALORY010000111.1 GCA_025458675.1 Gammaproteobacteria bacterium
GCCCTCTACGACGCCGGCGAGATCTGGGTGGTGGATCTCGCCGACCCGCGGCAGCCCGTCGTTACGAGATACCCGGGCATCGGGCTGCAGCCCTACGACGGCCTGGTCACGCCGGACGGGCGCTACTTCCTTGCCGGACTGTTCGGCGAGGACGGTGTGGCGCTGCTCGACCTGTGGCGCCCGGAGCAGGGCGTCCGGCGGATCCTCGCCGGCTACGGCAGGGGCGAGGAGAAGCTGCCCGTCTACAAGATGCCGCACCTGCGCGGCTGGGCCGTCGCCGGGCGCAACGCCTACCTGCCCGCCATCGGGCGGCACGAGGTGCTGGTGGTCGACACGAACGACTGGCGCGAGGTCGGACGCATCCCGGTGAAGGGGCAGCCGGTCTTCGTCATGGCGCGGCCGGACGGGCGCCAGGTGTGGGTAAACTTCGCCTTCCCCGACAACGGGGCGGTGCAGGTGATCGACACGCTCAGCAATGCGGTGGTCAAGACACTGGAGCCGGGCAAGGCGGTGCTGCACCTCGAGTTCACGCCGCGCGGCGAGGCCGTGTGGGTCTCGGCGCGCGACGACCACAAGGTCGTGGTCTACGACACCGCCACGCTCGCGCCGGTCGCGGAGCTGCCGGCGCAGAGCCCCAGCGGCATCTTCTTCACGGCCCGTGCGGGCCGCACGGGGCCGCACGGGATTCTGACGATGGACGCCTTCGAGCTGTCGCTGTTGAACGGGTTCCAGCGTGACTTCCCGCTGGTCGGCCGGCCGTATGCCGCGATGGCCGAGCGCCTCGGCTGCGGGGAGGGCGAGGTGATCGCCGCCCTCCGGGCGCTGCGCGAGCGCGGCGCGGTCAGCCGCATCGGTGCGGTCGTGACGCCGCGGCGCATCGGCGCGAGCACGCTGGCGGCGCTGGAGGCCCCCGCCGAGCGGCTCGCCGAGGTCGCCGACGTCGTCAGCGGCTTTGCGGAGGTGAACCACAACTACGAGCGCGAGCACACGTTCAATCTCTGGTTCGTGCTCGCCGCCGCCGATCGCCCGCGGCTCGACGCGACGCTCGAGCGCATTCGCGTCGAGACCGGCTGCCCGGTGATCTCGCTGCCGCTGCGCGAGGAGTTCCACATCGACCTGGGCTTCGACCTGTGCGGCGGGAGGCGCTGGCACGAGCGTTCCTTCCAGGCGCAGGAGCCCACGCCGGCCGCGCTCGGCGATGCCCAGCGGCGGCTGATGGCGGCCCTCGAGGACGGTCTCGAGCTGGTCCCGAGGCCCTTCGGGCGGCTGGCGCTGCGCTGCGGACTGGACGAGGAGACGGTGCTCGCGCAGATCCATAGCTGGCTCGCGGAGCGGCTGCTCAAGCGCTTCGGCGTGGTGGTGCGCCACCACGAGCTCGGCTATACCGCCAACGCGATGGCTGTGTGGGACGTGCCCGACGGCGAGATCTCGGCCGTGGGCCGGCGGCTCGCCGCCGAGCCGGGCGTGACGCTGTGCTACCGGCGCGAGCGCGACCTGCCGCACTGGGGCTACAACCTGTTCTGCATGATCCACGGCCGCGCGCGCGACGAGGTGGCCGAGCGCGTCGGGGCGATCGCGGGCGCCCACGGGCTCGAGCGCCTGCCGCACGCACTGCTGTTCAGCCGCCGTCGCTTCAAGCAGACGGGGGCCCGCTACTTCAGCTCCGCGAGCGCCGCGCATGGATGAGACCGACCGCGCGATCGTCAACGCGCTGCAGGGCGGTTTCCCGATCTGCGACGAGCCCTATGCCGCCGTGGCGCGGACGCTGGGCATCGGCGAGCAGGCGCTGATCGACCGCCTGCGCGCTCTCCTGGAGCGCGGGGTCCTCACGCGCTTCGGGCCGCTGTACCAGATCGAGCGGATGGGCGGCAGCTTCGTGCTCGCGGCGCTGTCGGCGCCCGAGGCGGACTTCGATCGCGTCGCCGAGCTGGTCAACGCCTTCCCGGAGGTCGCACACAACTACCGGCGCGAGCACCGGCTGAACATGTGGTTCGTGCTGGCGACCGCGTCGGCGGCTCAGGTCCCGGAAATCGCGCGGCGGATCGAGGCGGCGACGGGGCTGCAGGTTTACCTGTTCCCCAAGGAGCGCGAATACTTCGTCGAGCTGCGGCTGGTGGCCTGAGCGATGCGGCCGAACGATGCGAAGGGCCTGGACGAGACCGACCGCGCGCTGGTAAGCGCGACCCAGGCGGGCCTGCCGCTCGTGCCGCGGCCCTATCACGCGATCGCCGAGCGGCTGGGCCTCGACCCCGAGGACGTGAAGGCGCGGCTCGCGGCGCTCCTCGAGCGCGGCGTGATCCGCCGCATCGGTGCGGTGCCGAACCACTATGCGCTCGGCTACACGGCGAACGGCATGACCGTGTGGGACGTGGCCGACGAGCGGGTCGACGCGCTCGGCGAGCAGGTCGGGCAGCTCGAGTTCGTCAGCCACTGCTACCGCCGCCCGCGCCGGCTGCCCGAGTGGCCCTACAACCTCTTCGCGATGGTGCACGGCAGGAGCCGCGACGAAGTCGAGGCCAAGGCGGCCGTGATCGCCGGCTGCCTGGGCGCCGCGTGCCGGGGCAGGGCTATCCTGTACAGCAGCCGGATACTTAAGAAGACGGGGCTGCGTCTGCCGGCGTAGCGCGCCCGCCCAATCGACCCCGACCGGAGACCACGACCTTGTTCCGCATCTCGCAGTTCATGCAGGAGATCGCCAGCCCTTCGCCGGCTCGCAGGCGCGGGGCGCCGCCGGGGCCCGTTGTGATCTGGAACCTGGTGCGGCGCTGCAACCTCACCTGCAAGCACTGCTACTCGATCTCGGCTGACAAGGACTTTCCCGGCGAGCTCTCGACCGACGAGGTCTATGCGGTCATGGAAGACCTGCGCGCCTTCGGCGTGCCGGTGCTCATCCTCTCCGGCGGTGAGCCGCTGCTGCGTCACGACCTCTTCGAGATCGCGCGGCGCGCCAAGGCGCTCGGGTTCTACACGGCACTGTCCTCCAACGGCACGCTCATCGACGAGCCGATGGTCGAGCGCATCGCCGCGGTGGGCTTCGACTACGTGGGCGTCAGCCTCGACGGCATCGCCGGGACGCACGACCGCTTCCGCCGCTGCGACGGCGCCTTCGACCGCTCGCTGCGCGGGATACGGCTCTGCCACGCCGCGGGCATCAAGGCCGGCGTCCGCTACACGATGACCGAGGACAACGCGGCCGACCTGCCGGCCCTGCTGCGCCTGATCGACGACGAGGGCATCGACAAGTTCTACTTCTCGCACCTGAACTACGCGGGGCGGGGCAACAAGAACCGGGCCGACGACGCCCGGCTGCGCACGACGCGCGAGGCGATGGACCTGCTGTTCGAGACCGCGTGGGACTATGCGCGGCGCGGCATCGTCAAGGAGTTCGTCACGGGCAACAACGACGCCGACGGCGTCTACCTCCTGTCGTGGGTGCGCGAGCGCTTCCCCGAGGCGGCGGCGCGCGTCGAGGCGCGCCTGGTCGAGTGGGGCGGCAACGCCTCGGGCGTGAACGTCGCGAACATCGACAACGAAGGCAACGTCCACCCGGACACGATGTGGTGGCACCACACGCTGGGTAACGTCCGCCGGCGCCCCTTCTCGGCGATCTGGCAGGACGTCTCCGATCCGCTGATGGCGGGACTGAAGCAGCGCCCGCGACCGGTGACCGGGCGCTGCGGCGCCTGCCGCCACCTCGCGATCTGCAACGGCAACACGCGGGTGCGGGCGCAGCAGCTCACCGGCGACCCGTGGGCCGAGGACCCCGCCTGCTACCTCACCGACGAGGAGATCGGCGTCGCGCCCGGCGGCGCGCGGATCGAGCTCGTCCCCTGGTCGCGCCCGGCGACGGCGGGCGCCGCGCGAAGGGGCGACGGATGAGTACGCAGGCGCTGCTTCGACTGCCCGCTGGCCTGGCGCTGCTCGCCGTGGCGCTGCTCGGACCGTTGGTGAGCGACGCGGCAGACGTGGTCGATCTCTACCAGCAGCACTGCGCCAGCTGCCACGCGCCGGACCGGCTCGGTGCGATGGGGCCCGCGCTGCTGCCCGAGGGCCTCGCGCGGCTGCGCAAGGCCGACGCGGTGGAGACGGTGACCAAGGGGCGGGCGGCCACCCAGATGCAGGGCTTCGCGGACCGGCTGTCGGCGGAGGAGATCGGCCGGATCGTCGACTGG
>JALORY010000112.1 GCA_025458675.1 Gammaproteobacteria bacterium
AACATCGTCATGTCGCGCAAGGAGGCGAACCGGATCTTCTACCGGATCCGCAACCAGCAGCTGCTCGACCTGATCGGCAACATGCGCGAGGTGCTCTGCCGGGCGAACCTCGACGACCGCGCACGCGACTGAGCGGGCGGGCGCGGTGTCGCTGCGCGCCCTTTACCAGCAGCGGCTCGAGGAGTGCGGCCTCGTCCCCGACCCCGATCAGGGATCAGCGGCGGAGGCGCTCGGCCGCGTGCTCGACGCGCTCGTCGCGGCCGGTCCCCTCGCCCCGCGTGGCCTGCTGGGGCGCTGGCGGGGGCGCGGCCGCGCCGCGGTGCGCGGGTTGTACCTTTGGGGCGGCGTCGGCCGGGGCAAGACCTGGCTGCTGGATCTCTTCTTCCACTCCCTGCCCTTTGCGGACAAGCGCCGCTGGCACTACCACCGGTTCATGCAGGGCGTGCACGGCGAGCTCGCCCGCCTCAAGACCGCCGCCGACCCGATGCCGCAGGTGGCGTCCCGGCTGATGAGCGGGGCGCGGGTCCTGTGCCTGGACGAGTTCGTGGTCAACGACATCGGCGACGCCATGCTGCTCGCCCAGCTGTTGCGCGCGCTGTTCGCGCAGGGCGTCACGCTCGTCACCACGTCGAACGTCGAGCCCGACGACCTCTACAAGGACGGCCTGCAGCGCGCGAGCTTCCTGCCGGCGATCGATCTGCTCAAGCGTCACACCGAGCCGGTGCGCCTGCGCGGCGAGACCGACTACCGCCTCCGCTACCTGGAGCAGGTGCCGGTCTACCTCTGGCCCCTCGGGCCGGAGGCCGAGCGGCGGCTGGCCCAGGAGTTCCGGCGGCTGGCCCCCGAGGCGGCGGAGACGGACGGCGTGCTGGAGGTCTGCGGCCGGCCGGTCGCCTTCCGTCGCCGGGCCGACGACTGCGCCTGGTTCGGCTTCGAGGCGCTGTGCGGTCCGCCGCGCAGCCAGGCCGACTACATCGAGCTCGCACGCTGCCACCACACCGTCGTAGTGTCGGACGTGCCGGTGCTCGACGGGTCGACGGACGACAAGGCGCGCCGGTTCGTGCTCCTGATCGACGAGTTCTACGACCGGAACGTCAAGCTCGTGGTGAGCGCCGCGGCCCCGCCGGATCGGCTCTACTGTGGGGAACGGCTGGCGTTCGAGTTCCAGCGGACGGCCAGCCGTCTGGTCGAGATGCAGTCGAGCGAGTACCTGGCGAGGCCGCACCGGCCGTGACGCGCCGATGCCTTAGCCATAAAACCGAATGATTGCCCATCGTTTTTATTTATGTTAGCTTTTGCTTATATATTATCCGGAGACTCCAGGACAGCCATGCCCCGCTCCAGCCCGCGCCACTTCCTGGCCGCCGCCCTCGCCCTCCTGACCCTCGGGCCGGCCGGCGCGGCCGACCTCGAGACCGCGTCGGTCGAGCGCCGCCAGTCGCCGCGCGAGTACCGTCTCGACGGCGTCGTCGAAGCGACCAACCGCTCGACCATCTCCGCGCAGACGAGCGGTCAGGTGGCCGAGGTCCTGTTCGACGTCGAGGACTACGTCACCAAGGGGACCGTGGTCGTCCGCCTCAAGGACACCGAGCACCGCGCCCGGCTTGACCAGGCCGAGGCCGAGCTCGAGGCGGCGGAGGCCCGCCTGGTCGAGGCGACGCGCGACCACGAGCGGGTGCGCGGCGTCCACGACAAGGGCCTGACCTCCAAGGCCGAGCTGGACCGCGCCACCGCGACGCTGCACGCCGCCGAGGCCCGCCGCGAGGCGGCCGCCGCCGCGGTGACCCAGGCGCGCGAACAGCTCGACTACACGCAGGTCCGGGCACCCTACTCGGGCATCGTGACCGAGCGCCTCGTCCAGGTCGGCGAGACGGCCCAGCCCGGCCAGCGGCTGATGAGCGGCATCTCGCTCGAGCAGCTGCGAGTGGTGGTCGACGTCCCGCAGAACCTGATCCGCGAGGTCCGCACCCACGGCAAGGCCCGGGTGCAGCAGCCCGGGAACGGCTGGGTCGACGCGACGCGCCTCACCATCTTCCCCTATGCCGACCCGGCGTCTAACACATTCCGCGTGCGGCTCGACATCGCCCCCGGCACTCGCGACATGTTCCCCGGCATGCTCGTGAAGACCGCCTTCGTGACGGGCAGCCGCGACGAGCTGATCGTGCCCGAGCGCGCCGTCGTGCAGCGCTCGGAGGTGACCGGCGTGTACGTCGTCGGCGCGGACGGCGGCGTCGCGCTGCGCCACGTGCGCCTCGGCCGCAACAACGAGGACGGCACGGTGACCGTGCTGTCGGGCCTCGGCCTGGGCGAGCGGGTCGCGCTCGACCCCGTGGCCGCCGGCGTGCGCGTGAAGGAAGCCGCGAAGGGCAAGCGCAATGGCTGAGCTCGGCTTCTCGGGCCGCATCGCGGCGCGCTTCCAGGCGACGGAGATCACCCCGCTCCTCGCCCTCCTCGGCCTGCTGCTCGGGCTCTTCGCCGTCGCGGTCACGCCGCGCGAGGAGGAGCCGCAGATCAACGTCACCTTCGCGAACGTCTTCATCCCCTTCCCCGGCGCCTCGGCGAAAGAGATCGAGGGCCTCGTCGCCTCGCCCGCGGAGCAGGTCCTGTCCGAGATAGAGGGCATCAAGCACGTCTACTCGACCTCGACGCCCGGCATGGCCGTGCTCACCGTGCAGTTCGAGGTGGGCGAGGACCGTACCGACGCGATCGTCCGCCTCTACAGCAAGATCTTCTCGCACCAGGACTGGTTGCCGCCGAACCTGGGCGTGGGCCAGCCGATCGTCAAGCCCAAGGGCATCGACGACGTGCCGATCGTGACCGTGACGCTGTGGTCCGAGGATCCGGCCATCGGCACCTACGAGCTCGGGCGCGTCGCGCACTCCATCGAGGCGGAGCTCAAGCGCGTCCCCGGCACCCGCAACATCGAGACGATCGGTGCGACCGCGCGCGCGGTGCGCGTGCTGCTCGACCCGCTCGCGCTCGCTGGCCACGGCATCGGGCTCGACGACCTGCGCCGCGCCCTGCAGACCGCGAACGCCACGCGCGACAACCTGCCGGTCACCGCCGACAACCAGGAGATCCTCGTCCAGGCCGGCACCTTCCTCAGCGACCCCGAGCAGGTCGCAGACCTGGTCGTCGGCGTGCACAACGGCCGGCCGGTCTACCTGCGCGACGTCGCCGAGGTGCGGCACGGCCCCGTCGCGCCCGACAGCTACGTCTGGATGGGTCCGGGCGCGGGCGCCGCGCCGGATGGCGCCGTGCCGGCGGGCACGCAGCCCGCGGTCACCATCGCCGTGGCGAAGAAGCCCGGCACCAACGCCGTCGAGATCGCCCGCGCGGTCGTGCAGCGCTTCGACCAGCTCTCGGGCACGTTCATCCCGGAGGGCGTGCGCGCGGCCGTCACCCGCAACTACGGCGAGACGGCGGACCAGAAGGCCCGTCAGCTCATCTCGAAGCTCGTGTTCGCGACCGGCTCGGTCGTGCTCCTCGTGCTCTTCGCGCTCGGCTGGCGCGAGGCGCTGATCGTCGGCGCCGCGGTGATCGTCACGCTGGCGATCACCCTGTTCGCCTCCTGGGCCTGGGGCTTC
>JALORY010000013.1 GCA_025458675.1 Gammaproteobacteria bacterium
GTCGGCCTCCTGCGAGTCGATCTTGCAGAAGCAGCCGCTCATGTCGGCGCCCCAGCGGACGTCGTCGAAGATGAAGAACTCGGGCTCGGGACCGAAGAACGCGGTGTCCGCGATGCCGGTGGACTTGAGGTAGGCCTCGGCACGCTTCGCGACGGAGCGCGGGTCGCGCTCGTAGCCGGTCATGGTGTGCGGCTCGAGGATGTCGCAGCGGACGATGAGAGTGGTCTCGTCCGAGAAGGGATCCAGGACCGCGGTCGACGCCTCGGGCATCAGCACCATGTCGGACTCGTCGATGCCCTTCCAGCCGGCGATCGACGACCCGTCGAACATCTTGCCGTCAGTGAACATGTCCTCGTCCACGATGCTGGCGGGCATCGAGACGTGCTGCTCCTTGCCGCGGGTATCGGTGAAACGCAGGTCGACGAACTTGACCTCCTTGTCTTTCATGAGCTTCAGGACATCTTTCGCTGCGGACATGGCTTGACCTCTTCTGGGTTCAGGTGTTGGTGAGCGGTCGCGACCCGCGCCGCCGGGCACGATACAGCCGGCGGCCAGTCGATGTGGCACGCGGTTCGGAGGGCAGATTCCGTGCCATTGGCCCGTCGGGGACCCGGGCCCCTCGCGTTTTCCGGGGCCTTGGCCGCGCGCGCCCCGGATTCTCGCTCTGCGCCGCGCGTTTCACCACCGGATTTCCGGGACACCGCGATGGACACCGCGGCCCGCCGCAGCACCATTTTGGGGCGACAAAGTCGCGAGCCGCACAAAAAGAATGCAGGATCAGCACGGCGCGACGGCGTGCAGTGAACGGCGCGGCAGCCCGCTCAACCGCCGGCGACCCGTAGGACGACGACGTGCTCGCCCCCGGCGGAGCGGACCTCGACGACGGCGTGACCGTTGATGCGGCACCACGCCGGGATGTCGTTGAGAGCTCCCGGGTCGGTGCAGACCGCCTCGAGCTCGTCGCCCGGCCGCATCGCGGCGGCGCGGTCCTGGACCCTGATCACCGGCATCGGGCAGAGCAGCCGGCGACAGTCGATCACGACCCGGGTCACAGCATCCACTCGGCCGGGATCTCGGCCGGGGCCAGCGGGCGCACCACGAGCTCCCGCTCCGCACCGTCGCGATCCTGCGCGACCACCGTCACGAGCGGCGCGTCGCGGCCCTTGCTGTAGCGGGCGACGATCTGCGCCGCCCACTCGACGTCGGCGGGGCTCGGCGTACCGTCGATCAGGGCATACGGGCCGACGTGGCTGAGTGGACGCAGGGACCAGTACTGCTTGCGATAGCCGTGCAGGAAGTTCCCTTCGCCCTCCTCCCGGGCCACGATCACCTTGTAGTGCGGAGCAGGGCGGATGTGCCGGCCGATCTTGAGCAGGATGATGTCGTCGAGCTCGTAGCGACGCTCCCCACGGCTTCGCCAGAGGTCGGCGAGCTTGACCGCGTACTGCTCGTTGGTCAGGAAACAGCAGCCGCCCGCCGGCTGGGCGTAGTCCACGATCCCGTAGTGCGCGGCGAGCGCCATCTGCGGCTTGCGGGAGCGGCCGTGGAAGTCGTGCAGACGCTCGCGGTCGACCCAGCCTTCCCGCTCCGGCCGGGTCGGCGGCAGCCGCCTGGCGGAGAGCGGGCGCAACAGCAGGTCACCGATCCCGGACTCGGCCTGCACCACCGGGAGCGTGTCCTTGCGCTGGGACATGGGGCGCTGACCGACGACCTCGCCGGAGATCAGAAAATCGAAGTCGTGGGCCTCGATCCACTCGCGGGCCTTGGCGACCATGAAGATCTTGCAGTCGAGGCAAGGGTTCAGGTTGGCCCCGTAGCCGTGCGCGGGGCTCAGGAGGACGTCCTTGTAGGCATCGACCACGTCGATGATGTGCAGCCGGATGCCGAGCTGCTCCGCCACCCAGAGGGCGTTGTTGCGTTTCTCCTTGGCCTGATCCTGCCGCCGGATCGCTTGGGTGTGCCCCTCCACGCAGAAGCCGGTGTAGAAGTTGAGACCCTCGACGCGGATGCCCTGGTCCTGGATCACGCGCACGGCGAGCATGGAGTCGAGTCCACCGGAGACCAGGGCGGCGGCTTTGCGGCGGGCGTCGGGCATCGCAGGGGGTGACCGGAAGCGGGTGGCGAGTATAGCGGAGGAGGGCCAGGCTTCGGCCCCGTGCGGCGCGCGGCTATACTGCCGCGCTCTGCTCCCCGCCGAAGGATGGCCTCGACGATGCCGGAATTCCCGACCTCGGGCGGACACGACCCGTCCACCTTTCAGGGCCTGATCTTCGCCCTGCAGCAGTACTGGGCCGACCGGGGCTGCGTGATCCTGCAGCCCTACGACATGGAGATGGGGGCGGGCACGTTCCACGTGGCCACCTTCCTGCGGTCGATCGGACCGGAGCCGTGGAACTGCGCGTACGTGCAGCCCTCGCGGCGGCCGACCGACGGGCGCTATGGACAGAACCCCAATCGACTGCAGCACTACTATCAATTCCAGGTCGTGCTCAAGCCCTCGCCGAGAGACATACAGGACCAGTACCTGGGGTCGCTCGAGATGCTGGGCATCAACCCCCGCGTGCACGATATCCGGTTCGTCGAGGACAACTGGGAGTCGCCGACACTGGGCGCCTGGGGCCTCGGCTGGGAGGTGTGGCTGAACGGGATGGAGGTCACGCAGTTCACGTACTTCCAGCAGGTGGGCGGGCTCGACTGCCGGCCCGTCACGGGCGAGATCACCTATGGGCTGGAGCGCATCGCGATGTATCTGCAGGGCGTCGAGAGCGTCTTCGACCTGGTCTGGACCCGGGGCCCGCAGGGCGTGGTGACCTACGGCGACGTGTTCCACCAGAACGAGGTCGAGCAGTCCACGTACAACTTCGAGCTCGCCGACGTCGAGTTTCTGTTCACCCTGTTCGACCAGTGCGAACGCCAGGCGCTGGCGCTGATCGAGCGCGGACTGCCGTTGCCGGCCTACGAGCAGGTGGTCAAGGGCTCGCACGCCTTCAACCTCCTGGACGCCCGGCGCGCGATCTCAGTGAACGAACGACAGCGTTACATTCTGAGGGTGCGCACGCTTGCCCGCGCGGTGGCCCAGGCCTACTTCGACGCACGACAGGCGCTCGGCTTCCCGATGACCGCTGCCGCGCGGGAGGCAGCACATGGCTGAGCACGCGGACCTTCTGTTCGAACTGGGGACCGAGGAGCTGCCGCCCACCGCGCTCCGGCGGCTCTCGGGCGCGCTCTGCCACGGTTTCGCCGAGGGGCTGCGCCGCAGTGGTCTGTCGTTCGGGACCGTGCGGGGCTTTGCAACGCCCCGGCGGCTGGCGCTCACCGTCGAGGGGGTCGCGCTGCGGCAGCCCGACCGGGAGGTCGAGCGGCGCGGGCCGGCGTTCACCGCGGCCTTCGGGCCGGACGGCTTGCCCACTCGGGCGGCGGAAGGCTTCGCCCGCTCGTGCGGCGTGACCGTCGCCGATCTCGAGCGCGTGGAGACCGAAAAGGGCGCGTGGCTCACGTTCCGCTCCACCGAGGCGGGCAGGCCCGCGGCGGAGGTGCTGCCGGGCATCGTGGGCGAGGCGCTTGCCGCGCTGCCGATTCCCAAGCGCATGCGCTGGGGCGACGGCGAGGCGGAGTTCGTGCGCCCCGTCCACTGGGTGGTGTTCCTGCACGGCGGGCAAGTGGTGCCGTGCGAGATCCTCGGCTGCTCCGCCGGACGGCGCACGCGCGGCCACCGCTTCCACCACGGCGGCGAGATCGAGATCGGCGCGGCGGGCGCCTACGAGCGGCTGCTCGAGGAAGAGGGTCGGGTCATCGCGGATTTCGGCCGCCGCGCCGAACGCGTCCGCGCAGAGGTCCACGCGGCCGCCGAGACGCTCGGGGGCGTCGTCGAGCTGGACGAGGCCCTGCTGGAGGAGGTGACCGCGTTGGTGGAGTGGCCGGTGGCCATCACCGCCGGATTCGAGGAGCGTTTCCTGGCGGCACCGCAGGAGGCCCTCGTGCTGACGATGAAGAAGAACCAGAAATACTTCCCGGTGGTCGACGACCACGGGCGCCTCCTGCCCCGATTCATCACGATTGCCAATCTCGACAGCCCGCGGCCCGAGGTCATCCGCGCCGGCAACGAGCGCGTCGTCCGGCCGCGACTGGCCGATGCCATGTTCTTCTGGGAGCAGGACGGCAACCGCCGCCTCGAGGCGCGGCTCGAGAGCCTCAGGGGCATCGTGTTCCAGAGCGGACTCGGAAGCCTGCACGACAAGTCGGTGCGCGTGTCCCGGCTGGCGGCCGGCATCGCCCGCCAACTCGGCGAGGACGACGCGCTCGCCGAGCGGGCGGGGCTCCTCAGTCGCTGCGACCTCGTCACCGAGATGGTCTTCGAGTTCCCCGAGATGCAGGGTGTGATGGGTCGGTACCAGGCCCTGCGGGACGGCGAGCCGCCGGCCCTCGCGGCGGCGCTCGAGGAGTTCTACCGGCCGCGTCACTCCGGGGACGTGCTGCCCGAGGGCGGCGTGGGGCTCGCGGTGGCGTTGGCCGACCGGCTCGACACGCTGGTGGGCATTTTCGGCCTCGGGCAGCGGCCGACGGGCGACAAGGACCCGTTCGCCCTGCGGCGGGCCGCGCTGGGCGCGCTGCGGATGTTGGTCGAGCGCCGGCTTCCGCTCGACTTGGCCGACCTGCTGGGCGCAGCCGCGGCGGGACTGCGGCCCTGGGTGCCGCGGGAAGGCGTGGCGGAAGAGGTTTTCGACTTCATGCTCGAGCGCCTGAAGGGCCTGTATGCGGATCAAGGGGTCAGCACGGAGGTCTTCGAGGCGGTCGCCGATGTCCGCCCGACGTCGCCGGCAGATTTCGATTTGCGCGTGCGGGCAGTCACCGAGTTCCGCGCCCTGCCCGAGGCGAGCGCCTTGGCCGCGGCCAACAAGCGCATACGCAACCTCCTCAAGAAGGCGGTCGAAAATATTCCGCAAACGGTAGAAATTGCGCGATTCGGCCTCGCCGAGGAGGAGGCGCTCTACGACGCCTTGCGAAGGCGGGAAGTGGAAGTGGAGCCCCTGCTCGAGGCAGGCGATTACACCGAGGCACTCAGGCGCCTGGCCACCCTCCGGGAGCCCGTCGACCGGTTCTTCGACACCGTGATGGTCATGGCGGAGGATGCGGAGATCCGGGCGAACCGGCTGGCGCTGCTGGCGTCGCTCTATCGCCTGTTCCGCCGGGTGGCGGACGTGGGGCAGCTGGGGGGCTGAGCAGTGCGCCTGGTGATTCTGGACCGGGACGGGGTGGTGAACGAGGATTCTGACGCATACGTTAAATCTGCGGGCGAGTGGCGACCGATCGCGGGCAGCCTGGAGGCGATTGCGCGGCTGAATCACGCCGGGTACCGGGTCGTGATCGCGACCAACCAGTCGGGGATCGCCCGGGGCCTGTTCGGGATGGAGGAGCTGAATGCCATCCACCAGCGGCTGCACGGCGAGCTCGCGAGATTGGGCGGGCAACTCGACGGGATCTACTTCTGCCCCCACGGACCGGAGGACGGGTGCGCGTGCCGCAAGCCCCTGCCCGGGCTGCTGCACGAGATCGGGGCGCGTCATTCGACCGATCTGGCCGCGGTGCCGACGGTGGGTGACAGTCTGCGGGATATCGAGGCCGCGCGGGCGGTCGGCGCACGGCCGATACTGGTTCGAACTGGAAAGGGGCGGGCCACGGAGGCCCGGATCCCGAAGGGCTGGGGTATCTCGTGCTTCGACGATCTCGCGGCCGCCGTGGAATCGTTGGTCACCGGAGACCCGCGGTGATCGCGATCCGGTCCGGTATCTACCTGGTCTGCCTTGGGGCGACCGTGCTCCTGTTCGGCGGGGCTCTCGCGCTGGTGGGCTGGGCCCTGCCGCTAGCGTGGCGGAACCGGATATCCAACGCCTGGGGCCGGACCAACCTCCGGCTGCAGAAGGCGGTCTGCGGCCTGGACTACCGGATCGAGGGCTGGGACAACCTGCCGCCGCGGCCCTGCGTCATCATGGCCAAGCACCAGTCCGCGTGGGAGACCATCGCGCTCCGCGGACTGCTCCCGCCGAATCAGTGCTGGATTCTTAAGCGTGAATTGATGTGGGTACCGGTATTCGGCTGGGCGATGGCGGTGATGAAGCAGATCGCGATCGATCGGAAGGCCGGGACGAAGGCCGTGAAGCAGGTGATCCGCGAGGGCAAGGCCGCGTTGGACGGTGGACGGTACGTGGTCGTGTTTCCTGAGGGAACGCGCACGGCCCCCGGGGAGCGGAAGAAATACGGGATCGGTGGCGCGATGCTCGCGGAGCGCTCGGGCTATCCCGTCCTCCCGATTGCGCACAACGCGGGGGTGTTCTGGCGGCGGCGCGGACTGCACAAGTATCCGGGGACCATCGACGTGGTGGTGGGCCCGTTGATACCGAGTACCGGCAGGAAGGCACCGGATATCTTGCGCGAAGTGGAAGACTGGATCGAGGGCACCGTCGCCCGTCTGCCGCAGGAGCGCGGGGAACGCTAGACGTCAAGGTTCTCCACGAACAGCGCGTTTTTCTCGATGAATTCGCGGCGTGGCTCCACCTGATCCCCCATCAGGATAGAAAAGATTTCGTCGGCTCCCACCACGTCCTCGATCGTCACCCTGAGCAGACGGCGGGTCGCCGCGTCCATCGTAGTCTCCCAGAGCTGCTCCGGGTTCATCTCGCCGAGGCCCTTGTACCGTTGGATGTGCTGGCCACGCTTCGCCTCGTCGAGCAGCCAGGTGATCGCGTGCTCGAACGAGAGAATGGGACGCTCCCGCTCACCGCGCCGCACGACGGCCCCTGGACTGATCAGCCCCGCGAGCCGGGTGCCGGTCTCGTGGATCTGCTGGAACTCACCGGAGGCGAAGACTTCGAAGGGAATCTCCCGCTCGCTGGGGATGCCGTGGGAGCGGTGGACCACGTGCAGTGCCGCGGGGTGCATCTCGGGATCGGCACGGCTGATCTCGTAGCGCTCGGACAGAGGACCGTCGGCGTTCAGTCGGGCCGCGAGCTCGGCCATCCATGCGTCGAGCGCGATTCGGGCGTCGGGTGTGGCGCCGGGGAAGGCGGAGAGATACATCAGGGTCCGGACGACCTTGGGGTCGTAGCGCCGCCCGAGCCGGGCGACACCGTCCATCGCCGCGATGAACTCACGGGCGAGCGTCTCCAGTGGGAGGCCGACGATGGGTGGCTGGTCCGACCCAGGGACCAGCTGGGCCCCGTCGATCGCCGAGGAAAGAAGGAAGGCATTCAGATCCTTCTCGTCTTTCAGATAGGTTTCCTGCTTTCCTTTCTTCACCTTGTAGAGCGGTGGCTGGGCGATGTAGATGTGCCCGCGCTCGATCAGCTCCGGCATCTGGCGGTAGAAGAAGGTGAGCAGGAGTGTGCGGATGTGGGCGCCGTCGACGTCGGCGTCGGTCATCACGATGATGCGGTGGTAGCGGAGCTTGTCCGGGTTGAATTCCTCGCGACCGATTCCGCACCCCAGCGCGGTGATCAGTGTGCCGACTTCGGCCGAGGTGAGCATCTTGTCGAAGCGGGCCTTCTCGACGTTCAGGATCTTTCCCTTGAGGGGCAGGATGGCCTGGAAGCGGCGGTCGCGGCCCTGTTTGGCGGAGCCGCCGGCCGAGTCGCCCTCGACGAGGTAGAGCTCGGAACGGGCGGGATCCTTTTCCTGGCAATCGGCGAGCTTGCCCGGGAGCCCGGCGACGTCGAGGAGTCCCTTGCGGCGAGTGAGCTCGCGGGCCTTGCGGGCCGCTTCGCGGGCGCGGGCCGCCTCGATCATCTTCTCGGAGATGATCCGGGCCTCGGTTGGGTGCTCGAGCAGAAACTGGGTCAGACGCTCCGCGAGAAGCGACTCCACGACGCCTTTCACCTCTGAAGAGACGAGCTTGTCCTTGGTCTGGGACGAGAACTTCGGGTCATAGAGCTTCACCGAGATCACGGACGTGAGACCCTCGCGGGCATCGTCTCCGAGGGTGGCGATCTTGTGCTTCTTTCCGAGGCCCTCGTTCTCGATATAGGCGTTGAGGGAACGGGTGATCGCCGCGCGGAAGCCGGCGAGGTGGGTGCCGCCGTCGCGCTGGGGAATATTGTTGGTGAAGCAGAAGACGTTCTCCTGGTACGACTCGTTCCACTGCATGGCGACCTCGACGGTGACGTCGGACCGGGCGGCCGCGAAGTGAAATACGGTCGGATGGAGCGGGGTCTTGTTGCGGTTGAGATGCTCGACGAAGGCGCGGATTCCGCCGTGGTACTCGAACGCATCGGACCGGGCAGTGCGTTCGTCCTTCAGCAGGATGCGGACGCCGGAATTCAGAAAGGAGAGCTCGCGCAGGCGCTTTGCGAGGATCTCGTAGTGGAAATCGATGTTCGTGAAGACGGTGGCGCTGGGCCAGAAGTGGACGGTCGTTCCGGTGGACTGGGCGTCGCCGACGACGGCCAAAGGGGCCTCCGGGACGCCGAGGTGGTACCGCTGAAAGTACTTGAGTCCATCCCGGCAGATCGTGAGATCGAGGGTGTCGGACAGCGCATTGACCACGGAAACGCCGACGCCGTGCAGACCGCCCGACACCTTGTACGACTTCCCGTCGGCAGCGTTCGCGAACTTTCCGCCGGCGTGGAGCACGGTCATCACCACCTCCGCAGCGGACCGCTGTTCCTCGGGGTGGATGTCCACGGGGATGCCGCGGCCGTTGTCGGTGACGGACACGGAGTTGTCGGCGTGGATCGTGGCGACGATCTCCGAGCAGTAGCCGTTGACGGCCTCGTCGACGGAGTTGTCGACGACCTCGAAGACCATGTGGTGTAACCCGGTGCCGTCGTCGGTGTCGCCGATGTACATGCCAGGCCGCTTGCGGACGGCATCGAGCCCACGGAGAACAGTGATGGCGGAGGAGTCGTAAGTCATGGAGACGTCCTTGGAAGCGGTTCCACGTGGAACCACGATTGTCAGAGCCGCATGGGCATCACGACGTACCGGCTGCCCTCCCTGCCCTCTCCCCGGATCAGACAGCTACTGTTCGCGTCCACGAGAGAGAGCTCCACCTTTTCGGCGTCGAGCACATTGATGACGTCCAGCAGATAGGTGACGTTGAACCCTACCGTCATCTCCTTGCCGTCGTACTCGACCTCGATCCGCTCCTCCGCCTCTTCCTGCTCCGGATTGTGTGCAACGAGCTCTGCCGACCCCTTCTCCAGCCGAAAACGGATCCCGCGATACTTCTCGTTGGAAAGGATCGCCGTCCGGATCAGGGCCTGCCGGAGTATCTCTCTGTCGGCGACGAGAACCTCGGCATCGCCCCGCGGCATGACCCGTTCGTAGTCCGGAAATCGACCGTCGATGAGCTTCGAGATGAAGGTGGTCTCCCCCAACACCACTTTCACGTGGGACGCGCTGACCTCCACCCCGACCTTAGCGCCGCCCTTCTCGAGCAGCCGGCCGAGCTCGAGTACCGCCTTTCTCGGCACGATGACCTGAACGTCCTTACCTAGGAGTTCCTCATCCGCGACTTCGCTGACGGCAAGCCGGTGGCCGTCTGTCGCCACTGCTCTGACGCGACCGCTCCGGACCTCGAGGAGAAGGCCATTCAGATAGTACCGAACGTCCTGCTGCGCCATCGCGAACTGCGTGCGCTCGATCAGGCCCTTCAGCACATCTTCTGCAATCTCGAACCGCTCGACTGCAGCCTTCTCCTCAACCCCGGGAAAGTCCTGCGCCGGGAGGATGCCGAGGGAGTACCGCCCCCGCCCGGCGCGCAACACCGCCTTGTCCCCTTCCACCTCCAGACTGACATCCGCCCCTTCGGGGAGGGCCTTGCAGATGTCCAGGAACTTGCGCGCAGGAAGCGTGAACTCCTCGTCCCGCGTCGACTCGACCTCGACCCGTGTGCGCAATTCCACCTCGAGGTCGGTTGCCGCCAGCGTAACCTCCCTGCCGATCACCCGCACCAGCACGTTGCCCAGGATCGGCAGGGTCTGCCGCCGCTCGACCACGCCGACGATCATCTGGAGCGGTTTCAGCAAGATCTCTCGCTTGGCTTTCATAATATAAATTCTCTTTATCCTTTATTACTCTCGTTATTAGGAACGCCCACCACAGGGGAGAACTCTTTTTTTCTTTTTAAAACAGTACTATATAGCGAAAAGTTTCCGTGGCTAACCGCTTTGCGGACTGTTTGCGAGCTGTGGAGGGTTGGGGAAAAGACCGCCAAGCGATCTTCTTCCACACGCCATCCACAGCTAGCTGTTCAATATCCTCAGGAGGTTTCCGTAGTCCTCCTCGATCCGCGTGTCCGTCTCGCGCAACTCTTTGATTTTTCTCGTCGCGTACAGCACCGTCGTGTGGTCCTTGCCGCCGAACGCCTCCCCTATCTCCGGCAGGCTGTGGCTCGTCAGCTCCTTCGCGAGGGCCATCGCAACCTGCCGCGGTCGCGCGATCGTCCGCGTCCGTTTGCCCGACAGCAGGTCCGACGCGCGGATCTTGTAGTAGTCCGCAACCGTCTTCTGGATGTTGTCGAGCGTCACCTGCTTGTCCTGCGCCGCGATGAGATCGCGCAGCGCCTCGCGGGCGAACTCCAGCGTGATCGGCCTGCCCGTGAACTGGGCGTTCGCGACGATCCGTCGCAGCGCACCTTCGAGCTCGCGGATGTTCGAACGCACCCGCTTCCCGACGAAGAAGGCCACGTCGTTCGGCAGCTCGACGGCAAAGAGTTGGTGTGCCTTGCTCTTCAGAATAGCCACCCGCGTCTCGAGGTCCGGTGGCTCTACCGCGACGGTAAGGCCCCAGCCGAACCGGGACTTCAGGCGGTCCTCCAGACCTTCTACCTCCTTGGGGAACCGGTCGCTGCTCAGGACGATCTGCTGCTGCGACTCGAAGAGCGCGTTGAAGGTGTGGAAGAACTCTTCCTGGGATCGCTCCTTGCCCGCGAAGAACTGTACGTCGTCAATGAGTAAGGCATTGAGTGAGCGATATTTTTTCTTGAAATCGTCGATCGTGTTGTGCTGCAGCGACTTGACCATCTCGGCCACGAACCCCTCGGAATGCAGGTAGACGACCCGGGCGGCCGGGTTCTCCTCGCGCATCGCGTTGCCAATGGCGTGCATGAGGTGCGTCTTGCCCAATCCGACTCCCCCGTAGATGAACAGCGGGTTGTGCGACTTTCCCGGGTTGCGGGCAATCTGAATGCCGGCTGCGCGGGCGATCTGATTCGATTTCCCTTCGACGAAGCTCTCGAAGGTGAAATCGGCATTGATGTTCGTTGGATCTCTCTCCGTGGCTGGCGCGCGTGCTGCGTTGGCCGCCGGTGCCCTGCGGGCGGGCTCCCGCGCCACCGCCGTCGAGCCGATCTCGAGCCGCACTGCCTGCCGGGGGCGGCCTGCGGCTTCCCGCGCGAGTTCCTCGATCAGCGTGAAGTAGTGGTTTCGGACCCACTCGAGAACAAACTTGTTCGGTGCCAGGAGCCACAGCGTGTCCCCGTCTTCCCTGGCCTGCAGCGGGCGGATCCACGTGCTGAACTGCTGTTGCGGGAGCCGCTGCTCCAGCTGATCGACACACGTCTTCCAGATCCCCACCGAACTCCCCCACTACCGCAGAATCACCTGCCGGCGCCGCGGCACCGACAGCCGATCTGCTCACAGCTGCAACGAGTAACCCGTGATTCTAGCGAACGCGGACGGGATTTATCCACAGGCACAGGTATTGACCACCAACCCAACGGCCCCGTATTCTCTCGCCCCTTTCCCCGTCCCCAAGACTCTCGAGCAGGCCCGGCAATGAAGAGAACCTTCCAGCCCAGCGTCCTCAAGCGCGCCCGCACCCACGGTTTTCGCGCCCGCATGGCGACCAAGAACGGGCGCAAGGTCATCAATGCCCGGCGCGCTAAGGGCCGCGTCCGGCTGACCCCGATCTGACCCGCCGCGCGCGAACGGCGCCGGCCGCGTTTCCCCGCCGGCGCCGTCTCTTGAGCAAGGCGGCCTACGCCGCGGTCTTTGCCGACGCCCAGCGCCTCTCCGCCGGCTGTTTTCTGCTGCTCTACGCCCCATCCGCGGCTTCCGGACCGCGCCTCGGTCTCGCGATAGCCCGCCGGCACGCACCGACCGCCGTCGAGCGCAACCGGGTCAAGCGCCTCGTCCGCGAGAGCTTTCGCCAGCGCTGGAAGGACCTCGCGCCCGTCGACGCGGTGTTGATGCTCCGCGCGCCGACCCTGCCCGTGTCCGCCGCCACCCTGCGGAGCGCCCTCGACGGGCTTTGGGATCGTCTGTCGCAGCCTTCCCCGCCGACACCAGCCGAGCCCGCCTGACAACGCCAGCGGCGTTGCGTACACTTCGCGCTCCGTTTTTCATCGGGCGCCCCGGCACCGCGGGCGGCTCGCCAGGATCCCCCCAATGGACAACATCCGCCTCATTCTCGTCCTGGCGCTCGCCTTCGTGCTCATGCTGATCTGGCAGGCATGGGAAGCCGACTACGGCCCGCGCCCTGCCGCCCCGGCCACCCAGGCCACCGGTGAGCCCGCCGCGACTCCCGCCCCGACGGAGGGTGCCACCCCTGCCGTGGCGAGGACGGCGCCATCGGGCGTCCCCGACGTCTCGGCGACGCCCGCGGCGCCGGCAGCCGCACCGGCCGAGACGAGCCCCCGGGTCACGGTCCGCACGGACGTTCTGACGCTCGAGATCGACACACGCGGCGGTACCATCGTCAGCGCGCTCCTCAACCGGTACGCGGCCGAGTCGGGCAGTGCAGACCGTTTTCACTTGCTGCAACCGGCCGGACCACACTTCTTCGTCGCCCAGTCCGGCCTGTTCGCCAATCCGGACGGCATCGCGCCGACCCACGAGATGCAGTTCGCTGCCTCCGCGAGCGAGTACGTGCTTGCCGACGGTCTCGACACGCTCACCGTCGACCTCACGTGGAAGCACGAAACCGGTGTAGAGGTCGTCAAGCGCTACGTGCTCCGGCGCGGCTCGTACGACATCGAGCTCTCCCATCACGTGCACAACCGTTCCACGGCGCCCTGGACCGGGCGCGACTACCGCCAGCTGCTGCGCGCGGAGCCGCCGAGCACGGCAAAGTCGCAGTTCATGTACACGTACACCGGCGGCGCCGCGTATTCGGCCGACGAGAAGTTTCGCAAGTACACCTTCGCCGAGCTCGGGGACGGCAAACTGAATCGCGACGCGACCGATGGGTGGGTCGCGATGATCCAGCACTACTTCCTCGGCGCATCGATCCCGCCCCGCGGCAGCACCGAGCACTACTACGGCAAGCGGCTGGGGGAGCACCGCTACGCGATCGGGCACTATTCGCCCGCGGTCACGGTCGCCCCCGGCCAGTCCCACGAGTTCGAGGGGTCCCTGTTCGTCGGGCCCAAGCTCCAGGACCAGATGAACGCCGCTGCGCCGGGACTCGACCTGACCCGGGACTACGGCTGGCTCGCCATCATCGCCCAGCCGATGTTCCTGATCCTGAGCTGGATCCACACGCTGGTAGGCAACTGGGGATGGACCATCATCATCTTCACCATCCTCATCAAGCTCGTCTTCTACAAGCTCTCCGAGACGAGCTACCGGTCGATGGCCAACCTGCGCAAGCTCACGCCGCGCATCCAGGCGCTCCGCGACCGCTACGGGGACGACAAGCAGCGCCTCAATCAGGCGATGATGGAGATCTACCAGAAGGAAAAGATCAACCCGCTCGGCGGGTGCCTGCCCATCCTGGTCCAGATCCCGTTCTTCATCGCCCTCTACTGGGTGCTGCTCGAGAGCGTGGAGCTGCGACAGGCCCCGTGGATCCTCTGGATCCACGACCTCTCCGAGAAGGACCCCTATTTCGTGCTGCCGCTCCTCATGGGCGTGACGATGGTCGTGCAGCAGAAGCTCTCCCCGCCGCCGCCCGACCCCATGCAGGCAAAGATCATGATGATCCTGCCGATCGTGTTCACGGTGTTCTTCGCCTTCTTCCCGGCCGGCCTGGTGCTCTACTGGTTCGTGAACAACCTGCTGTCGATCGGGCAGCAGTGGATGATCACGCGCGCCATCGAAGCCGGCGCCAAGTGAGTTGACGCGCCCGCCCGCGACGGTCGACACGATCGCGGCAGTTGCGACGCCGCCCGGGGTGGGCGCGGTCGCGGTGGTTCGGCTCTCCGGCCCGGCGTCGGCCGCCATCGGCGCCGCGATCGCGGGCCCGCTGCCGCCGGCCCGCCGCGCGACCCGCCGGCCGTTTCGCGGTGCCGGCGGCGAAGCGATCGACGAGGGCCTGCTCCTCTACTTCCCGGCTCCAGCCTCGCTCACCGGCGAAGACGTCGTCGAACTGCAGGGCCACGGCGGTCCGGTGGTAGTCGACCAGCTGCTGACCCGGGCGCTTGTTCTCGGTGCCCGCCTGGCGAGGCCCGGGGAGTTCTCGGAGCGCGCCTTCCTCAACGGGAAGCTCGATCTCGCTCAGGCGGAGGCCGTTGCCGATCTCGTCGCGGCAGGCAGTGCGGACGCCGCGCGCCTTGCGGTGCGCTCCCTGCAGGGCGAGCTGTCGCGCCGCGTCGATGCGCTGCTCGAGCAGCTCGTGCGGCTGCGCAGCCACGTCGAGGCGACGCTCGACTTTCCCGAGGATGAGATCGACGCTCTCGCCGACGGCGGGGTGCTCGCCGACCTCGACGCGCTCGGCAGCGCGACCGACGCCCTGCTCGCGAGCGCCGCCCGCGGCCGCGTGCTGCGCGACGGGCTGCGCGTCGTCATCGCCGGTGCGCCCAATGCCGGCAAGTCGAGCCTGCTCAACGCGCTGGCCGGTCACGACGCGGCGATCGTCACGGCGATTCCGGGGACGACGCGTGACGTGCTGCGCGAGTATCTGCAGATCGACGGCCTGCCGCTGCACGTCGTCGACACGGCCGGCCTGCGGGAGGGTGCGGACGTCGTCGAGCAGGAGGGGATCCGGCGCGCGCGCGAGGAGATGGCCGGGGCCGACCGGCTGCTCTGGGTGCACGACGACACGTTGCCGTTCGCGGCCGACGCGCTGGCCTGCGCCGCCCTTCCCCCCGCCGTGCCGGTCACGCTGATCCGCGCCAAGGTCGACCTGAGCGGCAGGACCCCCGGCCTCGGCACCGGCGATCCGCCGACGCTCGCTGTCTCCGCCGTGACCGGCGCTGGACTCGACGCGCTGCGCGAGCACCTCAAGGCCTGTGCCGGCTACGGCGGCACGGGCGAAGGCGAGTTCATCGCGCGCCGTCGTCACCTCGACGCCCTCGACCGGGCCCGCGCCGCGCTCGCCGCCGCCCGCGCGACCGCGATGGCGCGGCGCCCGATCGAGCTCGTGGCGGAGGACCTGCGGCAGGCGCAGCAGGCGCTCGGGGAGATCACCGGCGCCTTTGCACCCGACGACCTGCTCGACCGGATCTTCGCAACTTTCTGCATCGGGAAGTGACCCGTCGACACGTGGCAGGGCGTCGCCCGCCTGCCGGCAAGGGCGCGGAATGTCGTCAGGGCGTCGGGGAAGCTTCTATGCTTGGCGGATCGGAAGTCTCGCCGCGAGGAGAAAAGGAATGGGTCGCCACGCTGTTGGTCGTTTCGGGTCGCGTCGCCGGGTCCTGGCCCTCGGCGCGGCGACGCTCGTCGTCACGGGCGCCCTCGGGGGCTGCGCCGACGTGTGGCGCGAGATGCAGGGCGACTTCGGTCCGGTGCGGCTGGGCCCGGGTGTGACGCGCGCCTGCTACAAGGAGTCGTGCAACGTGCAGTACACGCCGCCGGTCGAGGCGGTGGAGTACACCGTGCGGGCCAACGGGCAGGTAGTCGGTTCCGTTGCCGGCGGGCAGCCCCTGGACGTTGGCAGCTACACGTTGCAGGACTCCCCCGTCACGATCACTGTCGACGGCGTGGATCGCAGCGCCGCCGTCCTCTTCGTCTTCGTTCCGCCCCTCTACCCTGACCGCACGCCCTGAGCCGCGCCCTCAGCGCGCCGTCAGCCGAAGCCGCCGCACGGCCCGTCGCAGCTGCCGCACCGCGTCGCCGGGGGCGTGGCGCCCGTAGCGCAGCGCCTCGTAGAGACGGCCGATCGCGCGCAGCTCCGCCGCCCGTGCAGGCAGCGCCGCCACGACCCGGTCGACGTAGTCGCGCGGTCCCTCGTGCGGCGCGCGAGGGACGCCGGCGCGGGCGAGCTTGCGGCAGAACCGGTCGTAGGCCGCAGCCACCGGCTCGCGCGGCGCCGGCCGCTGGACCAGCAACCACAGCGCGGTGAGGAGCAGCAGCGCCCCGGCCACCCCAGCCGCCAGCATGCCGAGCCGGGTCTGGGATAGCCCCCCGAGCCCGAGCTGGCGCAGCACACTGTCCTGGCGTTCGCGGTCGTAGCCGATCACCCAGCGGTGCCAGTTGAGGTTGGCGGCATCCAGCATCCAGCGCGCCTGCCGCAGCATCGCGGCCACCCACGGCAGGTCGGCGCGGAAGGTCACGCGGCCGGCGGCGAGCGACGCACCCTGGTCGATCGTCGACTCGATGCGTTCCGGCGCGACCTGCGCGGTCGGGTCGACGCGCACCCAGCCCGACTCCCGCAGCCAGACCTCGGCCCAGGCGTGCGCGTCCGATTGCCGCACGGTCAGGTAGTCGCCCACTGCGTTGAGCTCCCCACCCTGATAGCCGGTGACGACCCGCGCCGGGACCCCCGCCAGCCGCATGAGCAGCACGAAGCTCGCGGCGTAGTGCTCGCAGAAGCCGCGCCGCGTATCGAAAACGAACGCGTCGAGCGGGTCGTCGCCGAGCGGTGGCGGGCGGAGCGTGTAGACGAAGGGCTCGTCCCGGAAGAGCGCAAGGCCGCGGGAGACGATGGCCGCGGGGTCCTTGGCCTCGGCGCGCCACCGCTCGGCGAGCCCGCGCAGTCGAGGGCTCACCCGGTCCGGCAGCTGCAGCCCCGCGAATTCCTCGTCGGGCGACAGGCCGACCGTGCGGTAGTCCGTTACCGACCGGGCGCGATAGCTGCGCCGCGACTCGACGTCCCTTGGCGCGAGCACCTGGTGGTCGACGGTCGAGCTGGCGCCCTGCGGGAGCGAGACCGGCAGGTCCAGCGTGAAGAGCCAGCGTCGCCGGTGCGGCTCGAGGACCACCTCGTAGTCGATGGCCGGGCCCATCGCCTCGATTGTCGGCGCCTTGCCGAGCGGCGCGCCCGTCCGCCACGTGCGGCCGTCCGTCTCCCACAGCACCGGCCCGCGCCAGTACCGCTCCGCTGGCGCGGGCGGGTCGCCCTCGAAGCGGACGCGGAAGGCCGCTTCCGGCGACTCGACCACCCGAGCCAGCGACCCGGGCGACATGGTGTCGGCGAGCCCCGTGACCGCCGCGTCGGCGTCCGCGCTGAAGCCCCAGAGCGGGCCGCCGAGGCGGGGGAAGAGGACGAACAGGGCGATCGTCACCGGCAGGGCGTAGAGGCTGGTGCGCAGCACCGACGGCACCAACGTGACGAGAGCCGCCTGCTCCTCGGCGCGGTGCAGACGGGTGACCAGCAGCAGGAGCGCGAGGAAGGGCAGCGCCAGGTACGCCGCGAGGGCGAGGGACTGGGAATAGAGGAACTGGGTGACGAGGACGAACCAGCCCAGGAAAGCGGCGACGTAGACGTCGCGCCGCGCGCGCACCTCCAGGAGCTTGAGCCCCAGCATGACCGTGAGCAGCGCGACCCCGGAGTCGCGATTGGGGGCGGCGCCCTCGGCGAGCACCACGGCGGCGAGCCCGGCGACCAGCAGGAGCGCCAGCAGCGCGCCGCCGGGAAGGAGCGCCGGTCGCGCGATCGCGAGCAGACGCCACCCCGCGGCGACCGCGAAGAACGCCACGATCGGCGGGGGCAGGTGCCAGGCGTGGGGTGCGACCGCCGCCCCGACGGCGGCGACGAGCAGGACCGTGCCCGCGGTGTCGACCGGCCGGTCCGCCAGCGCGTCCTTCACGGCCGCCGGTCCTCGTAGAGCGCCAGCGCGGTCAGGCAGCGCTCCGCGTGGCGCTCGCCGTGACCCGGCGGGATCTCCTCCCCCGGCAGGCGCAGACCGTAGTGCCGTCCCGCCCGCTCCGCGTCGAGGATGCCGCGGCAGAGGGCCTCGAGCCGCCGTTCGGTGTCGAGGCCCTCCAGGGCGTCGAAACTCAGCCACAGCCGATCCGCTCGGTCGCCCCCGAACTGGCGGGTGTGCAGACCGCGCTCGCGGGCGAGGGTCTTCCAGTCCAGCCGGCTCGGCGCGTCTCCCGGGCGATACCCGCGCAGCCCGACGAAGTCATCGGCGCCGACGCCCAGGCTGCCCTGCTCCACGCCGGCGTAGGTGGGGTCGGCCGCGGCGTCGAAGCGGTCCGCCGGGCGGGGGTAGACCACGGCGCCTGCGTCCGTGTCGACGTAGCTCCACGCGCGCAGCAGTCCGAGCGGGTAGCGGGTCGAGAGCGTCAGCCGGCCGAGGGGGACCCGCCCGCGGCAGACCGTCGGCACGCGCAGCACGCCCGCGGCGCCCGCCTCGCCACGGCAGTCGACCAGGGTGCGGTCGGCCGCGCCGTCGACCTGGACGGCCGGGCGGTCACGCCCGTCCGCGGCCGCGACCCGGACCGCGAAGCGTGCGTCCTCGCCGGCGTAGACGCGTCCGAGCGCGTCCGCGCCGAGCCGCAGCCCGCGCAGGTTCCGCCACGTCTGGTGCATCGCCACGTGCCCGACGGCGGCGAGCTGGAAGGCGAGCAGGAAGGCGAGGTTGTTGCCGTAGTTGATGGCGCTGATGAACACCGCAGCGACCAGCACGCCGTAGAGGAGCCCGTAGCGCGTCGGCAGGATGTAGATCTGGCGGCCCCGCACGGGGGTGTCGGTCCGGGCGGCCCGGACGAAGCGCGCCAGCCGCCCGCTCACGGCACCGGGACGGCCCGCAACAACTCGGCAGCCAGGGCGTCCGGGTCGTCGCCCGACTCGGCCGCGGCCGCCAGGCGGTGGCCGACGACCGCCGCCAGCACGGCCTGCACGTCCTCGGGCAGGACCGCGGTGCGTCCGTCGACGAAGGCCCAGGCGCGGGCGGCCCGCAGCAGCGCGAGGCCGCCGCGCGGCGACAGGCCGTGGCGGTAGCGCGGCGAGCTGCGGGTGTGCTCGAGCAGCGCCTGGGCGTAGTCGAGCAGGGCGTCGGCGACGTGCACGCCCGCCGCCTGCCGCTGCAGCACGAGGAGGTCGGCGGGGTCGAGGACGGGCTGCAGCTGCGGCAGCAGCTCGCGCCGGTCCGAGCCGCGCAGCAGCGTGCGCTCGGCCTCGCGGTCCGGATAGCCGATGCGGACCCGCATGAGGAACCGGTCGACCTGGGACTCGGGCAGCGGGAAGGTGCCGATCTGGTGCGCCGGATTCTGGGTCGCGATGACGAAGAACGGCTCCGGCAGGGGGCGGGTCTCGCCCTCGACCGTCACCTGCCGCTCCTCCATGGCCTCGAGCAGGGCGCTCTGTGCCTTGGGGGTGGCGCGGTTGATCTCGTCGGCCACGACCAGCTGGGCGAACACCGGCCCGGGGTGGAAGCGGAAGCGGCCGTCCTCGCGGTCATACACCGACACGCCGAGGATGTCGGCCGGCAGCAGGTCGCTGGTGAACTGGATCCGCGAGTAGTCGAGGCCGAGGAGCCGGGCAAGGGTGTGCGCGAGGGTGGTCTTGCCCACGCCGGGCAGGTCCTCGACGAGCAGGTGGCCGCGCGCCAGCAGGCACGCGAGCGCGAGCCGAACCACGCGCTCCTTGCCGAGCACGACCCGGCCCGCGGCGTCCACCAGTCGGGTGATCTGCGCGGTCATCGGCGCGGGCCTACGCCCCCTCCCCCAGCTGCTTCGCGACGCGCTTGCGGAACACCCGCATCTCCTTGGCGGCCTGCATGTCGCCCTTCCCCTCGGCCGTGGCGATCCCCGTGTCGAAGGCGGCGAGCGCGTCGCGGTCGCGGCCGAGCGCCGCGAGCGCGCGGCCGTACAGCTTCCAGGCGGCGGAGTAGCCGGGGTCGTAGGCGACCGCCTTCGCGAGGTGCACGACCGCCCGCTCGTGGTCCTCCGCCTTGTGCAGGGCACCGCCCAGACTGAACCGCAGCAGCGCGCTGTCCTGACCTCGCGCCAGCATCGCTTCGAGATTCTCGATCAGGCCCATCGCGTCGCCTCTCGTGCCGTCTGTTGCCAGATGGGGGCGCCCGCCGGCCGGGGAAAGGTGGCCGCGCTAGCGCCGCTCCTTGATCTCGATGCCCACCGAGCGAAGCTTGCGGTAGAGGTGGGTGCGCTCCATGCCGACCTCCGTCGCCATTTTGCTGATGTTCCCGCCGTGCCGCTCGAACTGGTACTCGAGGTAGACCTTCTCGAAGGCCTCGCGGGCCTCCCGCAGCGGCTGGTCGAAGGAGATGCCGGGCAGGCCCGGCAGCTCCGCGCCGCCGCGCGCTGCGCCGCCCATCGCCGCTTCCACCTCGTCCTGCGTGATCTCGTCGCCCGCGCCGAGGATGAGCAGCCGCTGGACGAGGTTCTTGAGCTCGCGCACGTTGCCCGGCCAGGCGTAATTGCGCAGGAAGTTCTGCGCGCCGACGCTGAAGCGGCGGTACGGCAGCTTCTCGTGCTGCGCGAAGTAGTCGACGTAGAAGCCGAGCAGGTCGGGCACGTCCTCGTGGTGGTCCCGCAGCGGCGGGAGGCGCAGCGGCACGACGTTGAGCTGGTAGAAGAGGTCCTCGCGGAACCGCTTCGCCTGCACCTCGGCGGCGAGGTCCAGGGAGGTCGCGGCGACGATCCGCACGTCGATCTTCACCGGGTCGCTGCCGCTCACGCGGACGAAGGAGCCGGTGTCCAGCGCGCCCACCAGCTGTGTCTGCGCCTCGGCATCCATGTCCGCGATCTCGTCGAGGAAGAGGGTCCCGCCGCTCGCCTGCTCGAGCCTTCCGTAGTGGATGCGGCCGTCGTGCTCGCTGCCGAACAGCTCCCGCGCCGCGTTGCCGCGTGCGATCGTGCTGACGGCCACTTCGACGAAGGGACGGGCGCGACGCACGCTCTGCGCGTGCAGGTAGCGCGCGAAGGTCTCGCGGCCGCTGCCCGCCTCGCCGGAGATGAGCACCCAGGTATCGTGCTGGGCGAGCCGCTTCACCTGCTCGCGCAGCCGCTGCATGGCCGCGCTGCGCCCCACCGGCTCGATGATGGGCTGGCTGCGTCGCCGCAGGCCGACGTTCTCCTTCGCGAGGCGGTCGGCCTCGAGCGCGCGCTCCACCGTCAGCAGCAGCTTCGCGAGCGAGAGCGGCTTCTCCAGGAAGTCGTAGGCGCCGAGCCGCGTCGCCTCGACGGCGGTCTCGACCGTGCCGTGGCCGGACATCATGATCACCGGGCAGGGAAGGCCTTCGTCCTCGGCCCACTCCTTGAGCAGCGTGATGCCGTCGACATCCGGCATCCAGATGTCGAGGAGGATGAGGTCCGGCTTGCCTTCGCGCAGCGCCTGGCGCGCCGCCCTCCCGTCCTCCGCGGCGACCACGCGGTAGTCCTCGTCCTCGAGGATCTCCTTCACGAGGTCGCGGATGTCGGGCTCGTCGTCGACCACGAGTACGTGCGGCGAGGTCATGCGTCTTCGTCCTCGGCTCTGGTTGGCCACGCACGGGCGCGCAGGGGCTGATCCGTCGCGGCGTGCCGCGGCAGCCGGAAGGTCATGCTCCCGCCCCCGGTCGGCTGGTTCGCCGCCCAGATCATACCCCCGTGCTCCTCGACGATCTTCTTGACGACCGCGAGCCCGAGTCCCGTGCCCTTGGTCTTCGTCGTGACGTAGGGCTCGAAGATCTGCCCGAGATTGGCCTCGTCGAAGCCCGGCCCGTTGTCCGCCACCTGCACCTCCACGAACTCGCTGTCGCCCGCCTCGAGCGAGCGCGTGCGCACCTGCACCGTCGCACCGGGCCGCTCCGCCACCGCCTCGAGCGCGTTCTTGACGAGGTTGTGCAGCACCTGCCGCAGCCGCACGGCGTCGGCCTCGACACGGGCCCCCGGGGCCCCGAGCTCCGCCTCGACCACGACGGCACCCGGTGCCGCCCGGTACAGCTCCATCACGTCGCCGACGAGGGCGTCCAGCTCGATCGGCGTGCGGCGCTGGCTGGAGGGCTTTGCGTAGTCCGAGAACGCATTGACCATCTCCTTCATCGCCTCGACCTGCTGCACGATCGTGTGCGTCGCGCGGTCGAGCACGCGCGCGTCTCCCTCGGGCATCGTGCCGAGGAACTTGCGGCGCAACCGCTCGGCCGAGAGCTGGATCGGGGTGAGCGGATTCTTGATCTCGTGGGCGAGCCGGCGCGCCACCTCGCCCCAGGCGGCGTCGCGCTGCGCCTTGACGAGGTTCGTGACGTCGTCGAAGACCAGGACGTGCCCGCCGGCCGTCGCGGGCAGCAGCGAGACGCGGCAGAGGAGCACCTGCCGACCCTCGCCGCCGTACAGCGTCAGCTCCTCGCGCCACTCGCTGGTGCTCTCGCGCACGGGCGCCGCGAGCGCGTCGACGAACTGCTGCAGCTGTGGCGACTCCTGGCCGAGCGCGGCGAACGGGTTGCCGAGGTAGGGCGCGAGGTCGACCCGGAGGATCTGCGCGGCGGCGGGGTTGGCGGTGCGCAGCTGCTGCGCCTCGTCGATGGTCATGACGCCGGAGGACAGGCGCCCGAGCACCGTCTCGAGGTACTGGCGCTGCGCCTCCACCTCGCGCCGGCTCGCCTCCTCCGCTGTGCGGGCCTGTGCGAGCCGCCGCGTCATCGCGTTGAACGAGCCGACCAGCGAGGCCATCTCGTCCTGGATGCGCGGCTCCGGAAGCTGCAGGCCGTAGTCGCCGTCCGCGACGGCGCGCGTGCCCTGGGCGATGTCGCGGATCGGGGCAACCAGCCGCCGCGCCGAGCGGAACGCAGTCCAGAGCGCGCCGAAGAAGCTGAACAGCAGCACCAGCAGGAGGGTGAGCGAGAAGCTGAACTTCAGGGACTCGCGCAGGTAGGCGAGCTCGCGGTAGCGGATGTAGGCGTCCTGAACGCGCTCGCCGAGCTCCTGCAGGTTCGTGCTGTAGGGAAACAGACCCTGCAGGATGAAGCGCCGACCCACCTTGTCCGCGGCTACCGCCCGGATGTGCGGGGCGCCGTCCTCGCCGTACGCCATGGTGCCGACGTAGCTGCCGCTGTCGCGGACCTGCTGGCGCACGGCGTCGGGCGGCACCTCGGGCACGACGTCCGCGGGGTTCGCGTTGCTCGACGCGACGACGATTCCCTGCCCGTCCATCAGGGTGAGCTCGGTCGCGCCGGACTGGCGCCGCAGCTCTGCGAGGTGCACCGCCAGGGATGGGATGTCGGCAGCGTCGGGCAGGCTGGGCAGCAGGCGCTCGGTGGCGCGCAGCTGGTCGCGCAGCTGCAGGTTGAGCGCGGAGCGGCTGAGCTCGAGCACCTGCTCCATCGCCTCGTCGATCTGCACGTCGAACCAGCTGTCGATGCCCTGCCGCAGGAACTGCAGGGAGTAGTAGTGGACGACGAGGACGGGCGGCAGCGACAGGGCCGCGAAGATCACCACCATGCGGGCGGTCAGGCGCGCGCCGGGCGCCCGCTGCCGATACTGGCGCACGAGCGCGACCAGGTTCGCCACGATCAGCGCGAGCAGGATCGCGAGGCCGAGGACGTTGAGGAGCAGCAGCGGGACGAAGAGCCGGCTGAGCGTCGCCGAGTTCTGCACGGCGCTGCTCATGAGGTGCAGCGAGACCAGAAGCGGCGCGAGCAGCAGGACCGCGACGAGCAGTCCCGAAGGCAGGCGGATCAGGGGCGCAATCGCCATCGGCTCCAGTCGCTCCCCAGGTTCCAGTCGTCGGACAGGTAGGCGCGCGGCCGGAGAGGGAGCGGCAGCGCCTCGATGTCCAGGGAAGCGCGCAGCTCGATCAGGTAGCTCATGCCCGGCTCGAGCGTGCTCACCCGGACCACGGGAAGCTGCCGCACCTCGCCCAGCGCGGCGACCGCGGCGTCGCGGGTCGCGAAGGTCCGCTGCGCGCCGGTGTCGAGACTGGTCGTGAGGTAGGTTCCCGACAGGGGACTGTAGCGGATCTGCGAGCGTTGACGCAGGTCGACGACGTCCGGCTCCCACAGCCAGGCCCCTTCGCGCCGCACCTCGACGTGGAGCTCGACGACGATGGGCACGCCGTGACCGAGCGCCTCGAGCACCGCCTCGCTGAAGGCGTACCGTACGGTCGCGTCGAGCAGGTATTGGCCGTCCTGCACCGTGGCGGTGACGTTGGTGACGGCGAAGGCGGCCGGGCGCGCGCTCCCCGACCAGAGGAGCAGCGGGAGCGCGAGGAGAGCGAAGGCGGCCCGCAGCGACGCCGGCGGCGTCGCGATCATGCAGGCACCTTCCGCAGTCGCGCGTAGAAGAAACCGTCCATGCCGTGCTCGCCGGGGAGGATCTGCCGCCCGGCGCCGGCCGGCCGACCCCAGGGCGCGTCGATCGGCAGCGGGCAGGCGTCCGCCTGCCGCGCGAGGAAGCGGCCGATCTGCAGGTGGTTCTCGTCCGGCAGCAGCGAGCAGGTCACGTAGAGAAGGATACCGTCGGGCGCGAGGAGCGGCCAAACCGCGTCCAGGATGCCGGCCTGGCGCGCAGCGAGCCCCGCCACGTCGTCCGCGCGGCGCAGCAGCTTGATGTCCGGGTGGCGACGGATCACGCCGGTCGCCGTGCAGGGGACGTCCAGCAGGATGCGGTCGTAGCGCGCCTGCGCCCACGCGCCCGCGGGGCGGGCGGCGTCACCGACGGCGACCTCGGCGTCGAGCCGCAGCCGCGCGAGGTTCTCCCGCACGCGCGCGAGCCGCCGCTCGTCGATGTCGACGGCAGTCAGGCGGGCGCCGGCGCACGTCTCGAGCACGTGCGACGTCTTCCCGCCCGGCGCCGCGCACGCGTCGAGGACGCGCTGACCGGGGTGCGCGTCGAGCAGCGGCGCCGCGAGCTGGGCGCCGGCGTCCTGCACCGAGAGGTGGCCCTCGTCGAACCCGGGCAGCCGCGCGACGTCGACCGGGTGCTCGAGGGTGAGCGCGGACGGCACGAACGGCACGGGCGTGGCGGCCAGCCCGGCGAGGGCCAGCCGGTCCTGCGCGTCGCCCAGCGTGTCGCGCCGCAGGTTGACGCGCAGCGTCATCGGCGGGCGCGCGTTGCCGGCCGCGAGCACGGCCTCGCACTCGGCGGGCCACGCCGCGGCCAAGGCGTCCACCAGCCACGCCGGGTGCGAGTGGCGCGCCACGGGGTCCGCGGCCAGCGCCGACGTCAGCGGCTCGCGGTCCCGCAGGAAGGCGCGCAGCACGGCGTTCGCCAGCCCGGTCGCCCACGGCTTGCCGAGCGCGCGGGCGGCCTCGACGGTCTCGGTGACCGCCGCGTGGGGTGCGACGCGCATCTCGGCGAGCTGGTAGAGGCCGATCAGCAGCAGGGCGCGGACGTCGGCGTCGCGAGCCTTGAGTGGCCGCGGCGCGAGGCGGGCGAGCATGCGGTCGAGGCGGTGGTACCAGCGGCAGGTGCCGTGGCAGAGCTCGGCGAGGAGCGCGCGGTCGCGCGGCTCGACGGCTGCGGCGGGCAGGCTGTCCGCGAGCGACCGGCCGGCGAGCACCCCCGCCAGCACGCGGGCCGCCGCAGCGCGCGGGTTGCGGCGGCCGCCCGCCGGGCTAGCCAAGCACCGCCCCGGCGACGGGGTGGGCGTTGACGAAGTCGGCCGCGGACATGGCCCGGCGCCCCGGCGGCTGGATCTCGACGAGGCGCAGGACGCCCTCGCCCGTGGCCACGTCGATGCCCTCGCGCCCCGCTCCGACGACGGTGCCGGCCGGGGCGGAGGCCACGGCGGTCAGGGCGCGCGCGGACCAGACCCGGAGCACCTCCCCCGCGAGCAGGGTCTCGGCAACGGGCCACGGGTTGAAGGCCCGGACCTGCCGCTCGATCTCGACCGCGGGCCGCATCCAGTCGACGCGCGCCTCCGCCTTGCTGAGCTTGCGCGCGTAGGTGGCGCCCGCGTCGTCCTGCGGGCACGCGACCGCGGTGCCGTCCTCGATGCGCGGCAGCGCCTCCATCAGGGCCTCGGCGCCGAGCGACGAGAGGCGGTCGTGGAGCGAGCCGCCGGTCTCGTCGGGCGCGATCGGGGTCTCGCGCCGGTGCAGCATCGGCCCGGTGTCCAGTCCCGCTTCCATCTGCATGATGGTGATGCCGGTCGTCGGGTCGCCCGCGAGGATCGCGCGCTGGATCGGCGCCGCGCCCCGCCAGCGTGGCAGCAGGGAGGCGTGGATGTTCACGCAGCCCAGGCGCGGGGCGTCGAGCACGCGCTGCGGCAGCAGCAGGCCGTAGGCGACGACGACCATGAGGTCCGCGGCCAGCGCCTCGAGTGCGGCGAGGTCGTCCTCGGCCTTGAAGTTGACGGGCTGGCGCACCGGAAGGCCGCGGGCGAGCGCCGCCTCCTTGACCGGGCTGGGCGTCAGCTTCCGCCCGCGGCCGGCCGGCCGGTCGGGCTGGGTGTAGACGGCAGCGATCTCGTGCCCGGCGGCGACCAGGGCGAGCAGCGGGGGCACCGAGAACTCCGGGGTGCCGGCGAAGACGACGCGGAGCATGGGATCGGGTCCGGGCGGGTGGAGGGCGCGGCGCCCCTCAGATCACGGCCCGGCGCGGCGCGGCGGGCTTCTCCGGCGGATTGCGGGCGTCCTTCTCGAGCCTGCGCCGGATGCGCTGGCGCTTGAGCCCGGAGAGGTAGTCGACGAACAGCTTGCCCTCGAGGTGGTCCATCTCGTGCTGGATGCACACCGCCAGCAGACCGTCGGCCTCGAGCTCGAAGGGCGTGCCGTCACGGTCCAGCGCGCGCACGCGGATCCGCTCGGCCCGACGCACCTTGTCGTAGATACCGGGCACCGAGAGGCAGCCCTCGTCCATCTCCTCCTCGCCGTCCCTCGCCACGATCTCCGGATTGACGAGGCAGTGCGGCGCACTCCGATCCTCCGAGACGTCGACGACGAGCACCCGCCGGTGCACGTCCACCTGTGTCGCGGCGAGTCCGATGCCGGGGGCCGCGTACATCGTCTCGAACAGGTCGTCGACCAGCTGGCGGACGCCCTCGTCGACGACGTCCACGGGATGTGCCCGAGTTCGCAGTCGGGGGTCCGGAAAGTGAAGAATTTCAAGAATCGCCATGGCCCTTGCGCGTATTTGTGATATTTAATGAGAAGCCTAAAGTCGGCGTTGGGACGAGACCATGCGCAAGTTTACCCGGAAGTGGCTGCTCTGCCTGCTGGGGGCGGCCCTCGCAAGTTTCGCGGCAATTGCGGCCGACACCGCATCGCTGCGGCCCGACCACCCCACGCGCTACACCGTGCAGCAAGGAGACACGCTCTGGGGCATCTCCGGGCGGTTCCTCACGAATCCCTGGCGGTGGCCGGATCTGTGGCACGCGAACCCCCAGATCAAGAACCCCGACCGGATCTACCCCGGCGACGAGCTCGAGCTCGTGACGGTCGACGGCAAGCCCCGCCTCGTCAAGCGCGCGGGCCGATCGGGCGGCTCGTCCAAGGTCGTCAAGCTCACGCCGCACATGCGCGTCGAGTCGGCCGTGCCGCCCATCCCGCTGGACGCCATCCGACCCTTCCTGTCCCGGCCCATCGTGGTCGACGACCAGGCGCTCATCGACCGCGCGCCGTACGTGCTGGCGTTCCCCGACAACCACATCCGCGGCGGCACGGGCGACCGGCTGTACGCGCGGAACATCGCGGATCCCGTCGGCACCCGTTACGACATCCTCCGGCGGGCCGGCGAGCCGCTCCGCGGCAGCGGCAGCAACGAGCTGCGCGGCGCGGACAACAACGAGCTGCTCGGATACGGCGCGGTGCACATCGGCATCGCGACGCTCGTCGCCCCGGGCGACCCTGCGACGCTCCAGATCAACCTCGCCCAGCGCGACATCCGCCCGGGCGACAGGCTCCGCCCGGTCGCGGAGGAGGACGTCTACACCGACGACTTCCAGCCGCGTTCTCCGGACCAGCCGATCTACGGCAGCATCATCAGCATCCTGGGCGGCCTGACGCAGGGCGGCCAGTTCGACGTGGTGGTGCTCGACCGCGGCGCGCGCGACGGGCTCGTCCCGGGGGACGTGCTGCGCATCGACCAGAAGGGGCGCATCGTCCGCGACCGCGTGCCGCTCGATCAGGGCGTGGCGCCGGAGATCCGCACGGGCTGGGCCGGCATACCGCAGGCGTTCGACGATGCGGCGACCCTTCACGACCTGCGCCCGGCCGCCACGGAGGCCGAGCGCTTCCGCGAGCTGCGCACCGAGATCATCCAGCCGGGCCAACCGGTCAAGCTGCCTGACGAGGAGGCCGGCCTGCTGATGGTCTTCCGCACCGACGAGCGGATCAGCGTCGCCCTGATCATGGAGTCGACCCGGCCCATCAACGTCGGCGATCGCGTGCGAAACCCCTGACGAGAACCCCGCCATGGATGGCACACGGGGGCCAGGGACGGCCCCGCAGATCCTCCGCTCCCTGCTCGCCCTGCTGCACGCGCCCGGCTTCGGGCCGACGGCGTACTTCCGCCTCCGCGCCGCCGGCGTGGATCCGGTCGCGCTGGTCGGCCGGCGCCCCGACCCGGAACTGGGGCTCCCCTCCCCGCTGGCGGGCGCCCTGGCCGCGCCCGACTGGGCGGCGGTGGACCTCGACCTCGCCTGGCTCGCCCCGCCCGGCCGGCACCTGATCCCGCACGACGACCCGCGCTATCCCCCCCTGCTTGCCGACCTGCCCGGCCGCCCGGTCGCGCTCTTCGTCGAGGGTGACCCCGGCGTCCTGTCGGCCGCGCAGGTCGCGGTGGTGGGCAGCCGGAACCCAACGGACGGCGGGCGCCGGACGGCGCGCGCCGTGGCGCGCGAGCTCGCCGCCGCCGGGCTGTGCGTGACGAGCGGGCTCGCGAGCGGCATCGACGGGGAGGCCCACGACGGCGCCCTGAGCGCCGGCGGGGCCACCGTGGCTGTGCTGGGCACCGGGCCCGACCGGGTGTACCCGGCGCGCCATCGCGACCTCGCGAGGCGGGTCGCGGCAGGCGGCGCCCTGGTGTCCGAGTTCCCGCCCGGCACCCCACCCCTGCCGTCGAACTTCCCTCGCCGCAACCGCATCGTCAGTGGCCTCTCCCTCGGCGTGGTGGTCGTCGAGGCCAGCCTGAAGAGCGGGTCGCTGATCACGGCGCGGCTCGCCGCCGACCAGGGTCGGGAGGTGTTCGCCGTCCCCGGCTCGATCCACAATCCGCTCGCCCGGGGGTGCCACGCGCTCATCCGCGAGGGCGCCACCCTCGCCGAGGGGGCCGGCGACGTGCTCGCCCAGCTCTGCCCGCTCCTCGGGCACCTCGCGACGCCGCCCGCGTCGAACGCCCCCGGCGCCGCCGCGGTGGCGCCGCATCACGGCCTGCTCGCCCACATGGGTTTCGACGCCGTCTCCGTCGACCAGCTGGTGGAGCGCACCGGGCTGCCGGCCGCCGAGGTGGCGTCCCTCCTCGTTTTGTTGGAGCTGGACGGTTGCGTATCATGCGAGCCGGGCGGACGATACAGCCGCCTCGGCGGACCAGCGGACGCTCCATCGGCCGCGTCCCCCAACGGCCCCCGGAGCGCGCAGTGAACGAAAACGTCATCGACGTCCTGATCTACCTCTACGAGCACTACATGGACGGCGAGGGGGCCGTGCCGGACGACCAGATCGTGCTCGAGGACGAGCTGGTCCAGGCCGGGTTCCCGAAGCGGGAGATCAAGAAGGCGTTCGACTGGCTGGACGAGCTGGCCTGGCGACAGGGCAGCCTGGACTACCGGCGGGCCCCCAACCAGTCGATCCGCATCTACACCGCGGACGAGCAGGCGCGGCTGGATGTCGAGAGCCAGGGGCTGCTGCTCTGGCTCGAGCAGAACGCCATCCTCGACCCTTTCAGCCGGGAGCTGGTCATCGAGCGGGCCATGGCCCTCGACGCGGCCGAGCTCACGGCCGAGGACGTCAAGTGGATCGTCCTGCTCGTGCTGCTGAACCAGCCCGGCCAGGAGGGGGCGCTCGAGCTGATGCAGGACTTCGTCTACCAGGGCGACGCCGGCATCCTCCACTGACCGCCCCACCCCCGGCGGGCTTGACAGCCGACCGGCCGCCGGGGCATTCCCTATAAAAATACGCACGCCCGATCCCCGGGCGACGGAGCGCCTGCCCCCGTGCACCTCGTCATCGTCGAGTCGCCTGCCAAGGCCAAGACCATCAAGAAATACCTGGGCAAGGAGTTCGAGGTCCTGGCCTCCTACGGCCACGTCCGCGACCTCGTGCCGAAGGAGGGCGCGGTCGCGCCGGACGACGGCTTCCGGATGACCTACCAGGTCATCGACCGCAACGACCGGCACGTCCAGGCGATCGCCAAGCACGCCAAGCACGCCGACGCCCTCTATCTCGCGACCGACCCCGACCGCGAGGGCGAGGCCATCGCCTGGCACCTCCACGAGATCCTGCGGTCTCGCAAGGCACTGAACGGCAAGGCGGTCCACCGCGTGGTGTTCCACGAGATCACGAAGAAGGCCGTCCAGGACGCGGTCGCCCACCCGCGGGCCCTGTCCATGGACCTGGTCAACGCCCAGCAGGCCAGGCGCGCGCTCGATTACCTCGTCGGCTTCAACCTCTCACCGCTGCTGTGGAAGAAGGTACGGCGCGGGCTCTCGGCGGGGCGGGTGCAGAGCCCTGCCCTGCGCCTCATCGTCGAGCGCGAGGAGGAGATCGAGGCCTTCGAGACGCGCGAGTACTGGACCCTGGAGGCGCGCAGCGAGAAGGACGGCCAGGCCTTCACGGCCAAGCTGACCCACCTCGGCGGCGAAAAGCTCGGTCAGTTCAGCCTCGGCGACGAGGCGACGGCCGACGCGGCGCGCAAGGCCGTGAAGAAGGCCGCCGCCGGTCAGCTGCACGTCGCGAAGGTCGAGAAGAAGCAGAAGAAGCGCAACCCTGCCGCGCCCTTCACGACCTCGACCCTGCAGCAGGAAGCCGCCCGCAAGCTCGGCTTCACCGCGCAGCGCACCATGCGTATCGCCCAGCAGCTCTACGAGGGCGTCGACACCGGCGAGGGCTCCGTCGGCCTCATCACCTACATGCGCACCGACTCGGTGACCCTCGCGGACGAGGCCCTGGCGGAGATCCGCGACTTCATCGCCGAGCGTTACCCCGCGGCGCTGCCGGAGGCCCCGCGGCGCTACAAGACCAAGGCCAAGAACGCCCAGGAGGCGCACGAGGCCGTGCGCCCCACCTCCGTCCGCCGCACCCCAGAGCAGCTCGCCGCGCACCTGACGCGCGAACAGCTGAGGCTCTATGAGCTGGTCTGGAAGCGCACCGTCGCCTGCCAGATGGCGCACGCGACCATCGATACGGTCGCCGTCGACCTCGAGGCCGGTCACGGCAACGTGTTCAGGGCGACCGGTTCGACGATCGCCCAGCCGGGCTTCATCAGTGTCTACATGGAGGGCCGCGACGACGCCGCGGACGAGGACGACGAGGCGCGGCTGCCGCCGCTGCTCGAGGGTGAGCGCGTGCCGCTGCTCGCCGTGCACGCAGAGCAGCACTTCACGGAGCCGCCGCCGCGCTACACCGAGGCCTCGCTCGTGAAGGCGCTCGAGGAGTTCGGCATCGGTCGGCCGTCCACCTATGCCAGCATCATCTCGACCCTGCAGGACCGCGAGTACGTCGCGCTCGAGCAGAAGCGCTTCCGGCCCACCGACGTCGGCCGCATCGTCAGCCGCTTCCTCACCCAGTACTTCACGCGCTACGTCGACTACGACTTCACCGCGAAGCTCGAGGACGAGCTCGACGCGGTCTCGCGCGGCGAGGAGGACTGGGTGCCGCTGCTCGAGCGCTTCTGGCGGCCCTTCATCGACCAGGTCGAGCACACCGGCGAGAACGTCAAGCGCAGTGACGTCACCCAGGACCAGCTCGACGAGGCGTGCCCCAAGTGCGGCAAGCCGCTCGTCGCGCGGCTCGGCAAGCACGGCCGCTTCGTCGGCTGCACCGGCTACCCCGACTGCGACTACACGCGCGACCTGGGCAACGGCCGCCCGGAGGCGCCGCCCCCGCAGGTGGTCGAGGGGCGCACCTGCCCCAAGTGCGGCGCGGCGCTGCTGATGCGGCAGGGCAAGTACGGGCCGTTTCTCGGCTGCTCCGCCTATCCGACCTGTCGGCACATCGAGCCGATCGAGAAGCCGGAGGACACCGGCGTCACCTGCCCGCAGTGTCACGCGGGCACGCTGCGCAAGAAGAAGTCGCGGCGCGGCAAGATCTTCTACTCCTGCTCGACCTACCCGAAATGCGACTACGCGGTGTGGAACGAGCCGCTGGCGGAACCCTGTCCGCACTGCGCGTGGCCGATCCTCACGCTCAAGACCACGCAGCGTCGGGGTGCCGAGAAGGTCTGCCCGCAGAAGGAGTGCGGCTACCAGGCCCCGGCGGACGAGCCGGCAGAGGCACAGGCGCCGTCCGGCGCGCCGCCGCCTGCTGTCGCGCCGCCCCGGAAGGCGACGCCGAAACGGGCGGCGGCAGCCCCGGCCGTGCCGGCCGCAGAGACGGCGGCGAAGTCGACACCGAAGGCGAAGTCGACACCGAAGGCGAAGGCAAAAGCAAAAGCAAAAGCGGGGACAGGGACGCCAGCGGCGCCCGAGGCCGCCGCCAAGGCGCCGGCCGGCAAGGCGAGGGCCCGCAGCCGCTGACCGCGGCTCCCTGGCGCGGCCGCAGCGCCTTCGGGTATCGTCGCGCCTCTGCGTGACCGAGGTGCGCCATGGGCCAGCCGTTCGTCGCCGTACTGATGGGCTCGAAGTCGGACCTGCCGACGCTCGAGGGGACGGTCGACGTCCTGAAGGCGCTCGGCGTTCCCCACGAGCTCAAGATCACCTCGGCGCACCGCACGCCGGAGGCGACGCACGCCTACGTCAGGGACGCGGACGCGCGCGGCTGCGCGGTGTTCATCGCCGCCGCCGGCCTCGCCGCGCACCTGGCCGGCACCGTGGCCGGCCTGACGCTCAAGCCCGTGATCGGCATCCCGCTCGACGCGGGCCCCCTCAAGGGCATGGACTCGCTGCTTTCGACCGTGCAGATGCCGGGCGGCATTCCCGTCGCGGCGGTCGCGATCGGCAGCGCCGGCGCGAAGAACGCCGCCTACCTCGCCGCGCAGATCCTCGCCCTGTCCGACCCCGCGCTCGCAGCGCGCGTGGGGGCCGAGCGCGAGGCGAACGCGGCCGCGGTGCGCGCCGCAGACGCGGCCCTGCGAGGCTGACGTGTCGCCGTTCAAGCTCCGGCTCGCCGCACGACTGCTGCGCGCCGGAGGGGTGGTCGCCTATCCGACAGAAGGCGTCTACGGGCTGGGCTGCGACCCACTGGACGGACGCGCGGTCGAGACCGTGTTGCGGCTCAAGGGGCGCTCACGGCGCAAGGGGCTCATCCTGATCGCCGCGGATTTCGAGCAGGTCGCGCCCTTCCTCGCTCCCCTTCGCGACCCGCAGTTGAAGAAACGCCTCGCCCTCGACTGGCCCGGTGCCGTGACCTGGGTGCTGCCCGCGGGCTGGGCCGTGCCCGCGTGGCTCACGGGGGGGCGGGACACCCTGGCGGTGCGCGTCACGGCCCACGCCGGCGCGGCCGCCCTTTGCCGGGCCTTCGGTCGCGCGCTCGTCTCGACCAGCGCAAACCGCAGCGGCGGCGTCCCCGCGCGCGACGCCTTCGCCGTGCGACGCCTGTTCGGCGAGGCCGTCGACATGATCCTCCACGGCGCGCTCGGTGGCCTCGCGGGGCCCACGCCGATCCGCGACGGGACGAGCGGGGGGCTGCTGCGGAGTTGAGCCGCCGTGGCTGCTGTCACCGAAACGACCCGTTTGCGGGGTGCGGACTTCTGGCGAGCGGGCGCCGGTGCAAGGCCCTTTTTTCACGAAGGGTGCCGGGCGCGCGCATCCCTGCCGCTGACGGTCCGCGCAGTTCGAGATGCCCCCGCCGCGTCTCTCCTCAAGCTCCAGGAACGCCCATGTCCGACCAGCCCGACACCGCCGCCGTGAAGGCCTACCTCCTCGACCTGCAGGACCGACTGTGCGCGGCACTGGCCGGCGAGGATGGCGGGCCGGGGTTCCGCGAGGACGCGTGGGATCGGCCGGAGGGCGGCGGCGGGCGCACGCGCGTGCTCGAGGACGGCCCCGTGCTCGAGAAGGCGGGCGTGAACTTCTCCCACGTCACGGGTCGCGCGCTGCCGCCGTCGGCGACGGCGCAGCGGCCGGAGCTCGCGGGCCGCGGCTTCGAGGCGCTCGGCGTCTCGCTGGTCATCCATCCGCGCAACCCCTACGTCCCGACCTCGCACGCGAACGTCCGCTTCTTCATTGCCCAGAAGCCTGGCGAGGCGCCGGTGTGGTGGTTCGGCGGCGGCTTCGACCTCACGCCCTACTACGGCTTCCGCGAGGACGCCGTCCACTGGCACCGCACCGCGCAGGCGGCCTGCGCGCCCTTCGGCGAGGACGTGCACCCGCGCTACAAGCGGTGGTGCGACGAGTACTTCTACTTGAGGCACCGCAACGAGCCGCGCGGCGTCGGCGGGCTGTTCTACGACGACCTCAACGAGGGGGGCTTCGCGCGTTGCTTCGCGCTCACGCGCAGCGTGGCGGACCACTACCTGCCGGCCTATCTGCCGATCGTGCAGCGCCGCAAGGCCTTGCCCTACGGCGAGCGCGAGGTCGCGTTCCAGCGCTATCGACGCGGGCGCTACGTGGAGTTCAACCTCGTCTACGATCGCGGGACGCTGTTCGGCCTGCAGTCCGGCGGGCGCACCGAGTCGATCCTCATGTCGCTGCCACCGCAGGTCGCGTGGCGCTACGACTGGCGGCCCGAGCCCGGCACGCCCGAGGCGGAGCTGTACGAAGTG
>JALORY010000113.1 GCA_025458675.1 Gammaproteobacteria bacterium
CCGAAGTACGGCACGTGCCAGGGCTCGTCGCGGCCGTTCTGCCGCCGCAGGTTCGCCATCGGGGACACCGCGTCGGAGGTCAGGTACTCGACCCACTCCATCATCTCCCGCGCCGTGCCGCTGCCGACGTTGCCCGTGATGTAGGCGTCGGTGCCGAGCTGCTCGACGAGGTCCATGAACTCGTGGGTGCCGAAGCTGTTGTCCTCGACGACGCCGCCCCAGTGGGTGTTGATCATCGAGGGCCGCTTCTCGCGCGGGCCGATGCCGTCCTTCCAGTGGTACTCGTCCGCGAAGCAGCCGCCCGGCCAGCGCAGCACGGGGACGTGGAGCTCGCGCAGCGCCGCGACGACGTCGTTGCGGATGCCGCGCGTGTTCGGGATCGTCGACTCGGGACCGACCCAGATCCCCTCGTAGATGCCGCGGCCGAGGTGCTCCGCGAAGTGGCCGTAGACGTTCTTGTTGACGATCGGGCCTGGCTGGTCGGCTCGCAGCACGGCGCTGGCACGGACGACGGCTGCGGTCGACGCCTGAGCGTGGCCGCCGGCTGCGGCGGCGTGGAGGACGGCGATGGCCAGGATTGCCCCCGAGGCGACGGCGATGGTCTTCATGAGCCTGCTGCCTCCTCCCTGGCTAGAACCTGCCCCGCACGTGCGGGACGCCCGGCGCCGGCTGACCGCCACCGACGCTGATCTCGACACCGGCGCGCGGCACGTCTTCGCCGGCCACGGTGAACGTCACCTCGCGGCTCTCCCCGGCGCGCAGGTGGACCCGCTGGAATCCCCGCAGGCTGCGGATCGGCGCGCCCTGCGTCGAGCCGCCCTCGACGTAGAGCTGCACGACCTCGTCGCCGTCGCGGGTCGAGGTGTTCCGGACGGTGACCCGCACGGAGGCGCCCTGCGGCGTGCGCGTGGCGACGAGGCCCGAGTACGCGAACGTCGAGTAGCTCAGCCCGAAGCCGAAGGGGAACAGCGGTTCCCCCGCGAAGTACCGGTACGTGCGCCCCTTCATCGCGTAGTCCGTGAACGGCGGCAGCTGTTCGACGCTGCGGTAGAACGTGACCGGCAGGCGTCCCGCGGGGTTGCTGCTTCCGGCCAGCGTCTCCGCGAGCGCGGTGCCGGTCTCCTCGCCGCCGTACCAGGCCGCGAGCAGCGCGGAGGCGTGCTGCGCCGCCGAGGTCGAGGCCACGGCGCTGCCGCTCGTGAGGACGACCACCACCGGCTTGCCGGTGGCGATCGCCGCGTCGACCAGCCGCTGCTGCGACGCGGGCAGGTCGAGCGAGGTGCGGTCGCCGCCCCTGAACCCGGGGATCTGCACCGAGCGCATCTCCTCGCCCTCGAGCTCGGAGCTGAGGCCGACGCAGACGATCGCGACGTCCGAGTCCGCGACCAGCGCGCGCGCCTCGGCGAGGGCCGCGTCCGCGGGCGGGATGAAGCCCAGCTGGAGCGTGCCGCCGGCGCCGGGCTGCCGGTACTCCACGACGAACGCGTACTTGCGGCCCGCCTCGAGGGTCATTCGCGCGTGCGCGGGCGGCCGCGGCCCCGGCGCGGGACGCCCGCCGCCGAGGTCGATCTCGCGCCCGTCGATCAGCAGGCGCGACTTCGCCGTGAAGTTCCACATCCCCATGCGGACCGTGAGGTCGTACTCGCCGGTCGCCGGCGGCGTCAGCGTGGTCGTCCAGCGGATCGAGTAACCCTCCTGGCCCACCGCGGCGACGACCGCCGGGTCCTCCATCGCCGCGTCGAAGTAGGGCCGCGGCTCGCGCCGCCGGAGGCGCGGCTCGCCCTGCAGGTCGGCGTTCGCGAAGTACTCGGCGAGGACGCCGTGGCCGTCTCCGTCCGGCGGCGCCAGGAACGCCGACGGCACGAGCGCGTGCGTCACGTCCGTGTACGTCGCGCCGAGGGCGTAGCGCACCTCCGCGGTCCCGAACTGCCGCTCGATGCCCTCGAGCGGCGTCACCTGCTTCGACGAGATGCCGTTGTAGTTGCCGAGCAGCGCGACGGGGTCGTCGGCGGAAGGCCCGACGACCGCGATCCTCCGCAGCGACGCGCCGAGCGGCAGTACGCCGTCGTTCTTCAGCATCACGATCGCCCTGCGCGCCGCCTCGCGCGCCAGCTGCCGGTGCGCCTCCGAGTCGTTCTCGCCGATCGGGATGCGCGCGTAGGGCACGCGCTCGGGCGGGTCGAACATGCCGAGCCGGACGCGCGCGGTGAACAGCCGCTCGAGCGCGCGGTCGATCTCGGTTTCCGCGATGCGGCCCGCCTTGACCTCCTCGACGAGCGACTTGTACTCGGTGCCGCAGGTGAGGTCCGTCCCCGCCTTGACGGCGGCGACCGCGGCAGACCCCTCCCCGGGCACGTACTTGTGGCCCTTGTGGATGTCGGTGACCGCGCCGCAGTCGCTGACGACGTAGCCCCGGAACTTCCAGCCGTCGCGCAGCCGCGCCTGGAGCAGATCGCTGCTGGCGCAGCCCGGAATGCCGTTGACCGCGTTGTACACGCACATCACGGACTCCGCCTTCCCATCGACGACGGCCGCACGGAAAGCAGGGAGATACGTGTCCACGAGGTCGCGCTCGCTCACGCGGGCATCGAACCCGTGCCGCTCCGGCTCCGGCCCGCTGTGCACCGCGTAGTGCTTGGGCGTCGCGACGACCTTCAGGTAGCGCGGGTCGTCGCCCTGCATTCCCCTCACGAACGCGACCGCCAGGCGGCCGGTCAGGTACGGGTCCTCGCCGTAGGTCTCCTGGCCGCGGCCCCAGCGCGGGTCGCGGAAGATGTTGATGTTCGGCGACCAGTACGTCAGCCCCGCCGTGCGGCCGGGCAGGGTCGCGAGCGCGAGGGGGCCCGTCGGGGCGGGTCGCGTCAGAGCATCGTGGTACTTGGCGCGCGCCTCGGTCGAGATGACGCTCGCCACGCGCTGCATCAGGTCCGTGTCCCAGGTCGCGGCGAGGCCGATCGCCTGCGGGAACACGGTGGCGCGCCCCTGCGCGACCCCGTGCAGCGCCTCGTTCCACCAGTTGTACGCGGGGACGGCGAGGCGAGGGATCGCGGGCGCGGTGCTCTGCATCTGCAGCACCTTCTCGTCGAGCGTCATGCGGGAGACGAGGTCCGCCGCGCGCCGCGACGGCGAGAGGTCCGGGTCGAGGTAGGGGGCGCGGGCCGTCTCGCCCCCGAGCGCGGCGGTCGCGAGAGCCAGCATCAGGGCGGTCACCAGGGGTCGAGGCTTCAAGCGATGCTCCTTCTCCTCAACGGGGCTGCAGCGCGCCGTCGAACGTGACGACGCCACCAGCGGGAGTGTCGAGAAGCGCCGTCTTCGCGCCGTACCGCAGGGTGCCGGGCCGCCCCAGCGTCGAGCGCACGACCGCGCGCTCGAGGACGCCCCCCTTCCACACGAGGTCGACCTCGAAGCCGCCGCGCGCGCGCAGTCCGCTGACGCGGCCCTCCGGCCAGGCGCGAGGGAGCGCGGGCAGCAACTCGATCTCCCCCGCGTGGCTCTGCAGCAGCATCTCCGCGACGCCGGCGGTGCCGCCGAAGTTGCCGTCGATCTGGAACGGCGGGTGGTTGTCGAACAGGTTCGG